>JBKOVK010000238.1:0-11703 GCA_046724475.1 Acidobacteriota bacterium
GACGTGCCGTGTCCTCCGACGCCTGGGGCGCCGTTTGGAGACTGGATCGGGCAGTTGTTTGTGGAGGGAGTGACGGCGGGGTGTGGAGGCAACGACTTCTGCCCGGCCGCCGGCATCCCGAATCAGCAGATGGCGACGTTCCTGGTGAGAGCGTTCAACATCCCTCACCTCTAGGCGCCGGTTCGAAAAAAAGGGGCGCGGCGGCGACGCCGCGCCCCCACTCCCAAAGGGAGATCGAACGGCTGACTCGGACTCAAATCGAGCCAAGCGTCGATGAGGGACTCACTGGAGATGGAATGTCTTCACGATGAATACCGCCATCTGACCCCTCGTCACCGGATCTCCCGGGCAGTAGTTCGCCCCGCCGCAGCCGCCCGTGATGCCCTCCGCGAAGAGCTGCTCGATCCAGTTGGCGAACAGGCTCGGGCACGGCACGTCGGGGAAGAGGCCCGTGCATGCCGGAGGCATGTACGAGGACCCGTGCTCGGCCTTCAGCAGGAAGGCAGCCATCTGGTCCCGACGCACCGGATCCTGCGGGCAATAGTCGCTTCCGCCGCAGCCGCCAGTGATGCCCTCGGTTGAGAGGGCCTCGATCCAATCGGCGAAGGTCGACGGGCACGGGACGTCGCCGAAGACTCCGGTGCAGGGAGGCGGCGTGTAGCAGAGCCCGTGCTTCGACTTGAGGAGGAAGACGGCCATCTGCTGGCGCAACGTCAGATCGCCGAGGCCGTAGTTTCCGCCTCCGATGCCGGCCGTGACAGCGTTGGAGACGAGCGTCGCCACGGAAGAATAGAAAATGCTGGATGGGGGCACGTCGAGAAAGTCCGCCACCCAGCCCTTCGCCAGCGTTCCGGTGGTTCCGTCGGGCGTCGTGACGACGACATCGTTGGCGGTTCCGGGGGCAAACGCCGGTGTGGTGGTCTTGAGAGTATGGTCGTCGACGAAGGTGACCGTGACCGCGGCGCCGCCGATCGTCATCGACGTCGGGTCGGCGAAGTTTGTTCCGTGGATGGTCGTGAGCGTGCCCCCCTCCGCCGGACCGGACGGCGGGTTCATCGAGAAGATGATCCCCTGGGAGAGCTCGGAGGTGTCGCCGCCGGGATCCGTGGCCGTCGCCGTGATCCGGGCGCCGGCCTCGGTCGGAACCGGCAGCGTGATGTCGAAGTCGGCGTGGCCGGAGGCGTTGGTCGTGGCCTGGCCGAGTCCCAGATACCCCTGGGCCTGCAGAAGCTCTCTCGGGAAGCGCGCGCAGGCGGGGTTCGAATAGAAGTCGAGGTCGAACGTCGTCGACGACGTGCTGTCGAGCTTGCCGAGAATCTCGGTGGTCGAGGCGCCGTGGACGACCGACTTGATGATCGGGAAGTTCTGAAGGTTGTTCGCCCCCGTATCGGTGTCTCCCGGGTCGTTCGGCGTCAGACCGTCCTCGCCGAGGTCGATCGACGGGCCGTTGTTGCCATACATCGTGTTCCCGCGAATCGTGTAGCCCGTGGCGGAGGAGAGGACGAGGATCCCGCTGCTCGACGGTTGACCGAACCCGTTGAAGGCGATGAGATTTCCGGCGCCCGCCGCGCTCCCTCCGATGAGATTGCCGTTTCCGCCCTCGACGAGAATGCCCTTGTCGAAATTCCCCACGGGGAGCGTTCCGGTGACGTCGGTGCCGATGAAGTTTCCCTCGACCACGTTGCCGGAAGCGGTGAACGAGAACTCGATGGCGTCGATGTCGTTCCCTGAAATGACGTTGCGTGCCGCTGCCGTCGTCCCACCGATCGTGTTGTCGGTACCACCATTGAGCCGGATCCCCTCGCTCTGAAACAGGTCCAGTGCCGCCGATCCGGCCGCGTCGATTCCGATGAAGTTGCCCTCGACGACGTTGGAACTGGTCTCGATCTCGATTCCGTTGTCGCTGACGATGATGTTGCGCGCGGCCGGGGTGAGGCCGCCGACGGTGTTTCCGGAGCTGGCGGCGCTCAGGACGACGCCGTCGAACGACGCGTATGCCGTGTTGCCGTCGGCGTTGGCGCCGATGAAGTTCCCTTCGACCTTGTTGTCTCCGCCGGTATTGAAGACGATCTGCATCGAGAATCGGTTGAGGATCAGCCCGCGGATGGTGCTGTTGCCGCCGGTCACGAGCAGACCCGTCTGAAGGAGAGGTCCGTTCCCGGGAGTCACCTCGATCGTCGGCACGGCGTTGTCCGGAAGACCGGGGCCGTTCGTGTTCGGGCTCGAGCCCGGCTGGGTATAGCCGTCGATCGTGACCGGGTCGGTGATTATCGGCAGCAGCGACGAGACGGTGATTGTGTGGACCCCAGCTCCGGGAATATTGAACGCGATCGTGTCGGCTCCGGCATGCGTATTGGCGTCGAGGATCGCCTGGCGAAGCGATCCCGTGCCCGAGTCGTTCGTGTTGGTGACGGTGAACGTGTCGGCCGAGAGGGCGGCGCTGCCCGCGATAGCGGCGACGAGGACGATCGCGGTGCGAGTCATGTGTCCTCCCGGACCATTGGAAATGGAGCCCGAGCGCCTTGGAGCGGAAAACCGCTCTGCCCGCGCATCACGGGGGCCCGCGATGCGCGAGAGGCTGTTTGAACCCATTGGGCCTCCCATGGCGAGTGCCGAGTCAGTACGGATAGTTCAGTCCCAGCGCCTTGGCGAAGAAGACAGCCATCTGCCGCCGGGTCACGGTCGCGTCGGGACAGAAGAGGGGCGGCGAGGTCGAACAGCCCGCTGTGATACCCGCGGCCGTGAAGGCCTCGATGAACTGGAATGCGGGGTCCGACGTCGGCACGTCGTTGAACGTCGCCGTCGTCGGAGGCGCGCTTACCTGTAGTCGGTAGTACACGCGAACCGCACGCAGCGCGCTGACGTAATTGTCCGGCGGCACGCCGACCTGAATGAAGTAGTCGTGGTTCAGGTTGTCGACGTTGGCACCGAGAGAGTTTCCCGGGACGAAGGCGCAGCCCGGAGTCCCGTCCGTGGCGACCGACTGCATCACCGTGCACGTGCCCGGTCCGCTCTGGTCGTCCACGCAGTCGAAGAGTGTCGCCGCCACGTCGGCGGAGCCGTCTTCGTCGCAAGCGTCGAGCTCGATGTGGTCGATGAGCGTGCCCGAGGGCAGGCGCAACGTCGCGACGAGTTCACACCCGCCGGAAGCGCACGCGCGAACATACAGTCCGTCGTCGATCGCGGTTCCGACCCAGCGATCGAGCGTATCGACCTGTCCGAAATCCCAGGCGCCGATTGTCATCGTGAAGAGTTCGCCGGTTCCGGCGGGCAGGTCCGGCGAAACGACCCTGGCAGAAGCCCGGGTTCGGCCGACGGAGATCGGGCTCCGGGAGTAGGCCATCGCCGAGACGAAAACGGCGATGGCGGCGAGAAGCGATGCTCGCGTCCGGATCATGACGAAGCCTCCTTTACGGCCGCCGCATCAGAAGCCCGACCGCTCCGGCAGCGAGGCCGAGCCAGAGAATCGCGAGCGCCCAGGGCGAGAGCGTCGGAACGGGCGCGGCGGGAGCCGGTCCGGGTGTCGGGGTCGGCGGTGGCGGACCCGGCGAAGTTGGCGTCGCAGTGGGTACGCCGGCCGGCGTCGCCGTCGCGGTCGGCGTGATTGATGGCGTCGACGTCGGCGTGGCAACGCCGCCGCCGGTCGTGAGCCGGCCGATCTTGTTGGTCTCCAGTTCGGTGAACCACAGAGCGCCGTCCGGGCCCGCGGCGATGCCCCATGGATCGCTTCCCGCCGTCGGAATCGTGAATTCGGTGACGACCCCCGCGGTGGTGGAGCGCGCGATCTTGCTGACGGCTTCCTCGGTGAACCAGAGGTTACCGTCGCTCCCCGCCGTGATCCGGAACGCGCTCGCGCCCGCCGTGGGTATCGGAAATTCGGTGATCACTCCGGAGGTCGTGACACGGCCGAGCTTGTCGAAGTTGGATTCGACGAACCAGAGGTTCCCGTCGGATCCCGCGGTGATGCCCTCCGGCAGACTGGTGAACGTGGGGATCGTGAACTCGGTGACCACGCCGGCGGTCGTGATCCGCGCGATGGCGTTGGCGCTGGCGTCCCGCTCCGTGAACCAGAGAGCGCCGTCCGGGCCGGCCGTGATTCCGTCGGGCTCGCTCGTCGAATTGGGCAGGGGGAACTCCGTGATGACTCCGGCCGTCGTGATGCGCCCGATCTTGCCGGCGGAGAGATTCGATTCGGTGAACCACAGGGCGCCGTCCGGACCGGCGGTGATCTCCGCCGGACGGCTGGCGGCGCTGGGGATCGGAAACTCGGTGATGACTCCGCCGGTCGTGATCCGGCCGATCTGGTTGGCGTTGAGCTCCGTGAACCAGAGCGCGCCATCCGGTCCGGCTGTGATTCCCCAGGGCTCGCTGCTGCCCGTCGGGATCGGGAATTCCGTAACGACGCCGGCCGTCGTGATGCGGCCGATGTTGTTGGCCGTATCCTCGGTGAACCAGAGGGCGCCATCCGAGCCGGCGGCGATGCCCTTGGGCAAGCTCTCGCCCGTCGGGATCGGAAACTCCTCGAAACTCTGCCCGCGCGCGACCGGACCGATGCCGACGACACCCGCCAGAGCCAGAGCGAAAAAGAAGATCCTTCGGACCATCAGTAGCCTCCCCAGTAGAGGCCCAGGGCTCTCGAGAGGAACGCCGCCATCTGGGCACGCGTCACGGGAGCGTTCGGGCAGTAGAGCGGAGGATTCGTTTGACAACCGGCGGTGATGCCCGACGCAGCGAGGGCCTCGACGAACTGGAAGAACGGGTGTGTCGTGGGAACGTCGTTGAACGTCGCGGAGTTGGGAGCCGACGAAACCTGGTACTTCCATCCGACGACGGCGCCCGCGATCGCCAGGCTTCCGTCGATCACTTCTGCCGGAAACACGACTTCCAGCATGTATTCGCCGTGGAGGTTGTCGATCGTCTGCGGATCCAGGGTCGCGCTGTCTCCTCCACAGCCGTTCGCCGTCGTGATCGTCTTGACCGGGGTCTGGTCGCACTCGCCGACGCCGTTGCACGAATAGACGTTCATCGTCAGGGCGTAGTCGGGGTTGTTGTCGCAGTCGTCGAGCTCGACGTAGTCGAGCAACGCGCCGCCCGGCGCGTGCACCCACGCGAGAAAGTGCGGATACCCCAGTCCGCTCCAGTAGCGCCGGTAGTTGTAACCGAAAGGGTCTCCGGGATTCCAGGTGCTGCTGTAGCTGGTTTGACTGTTGTCCGGCAGGAACTCCGTCGCGCCGATCCGGACGTAGTGGTCATCGTTGAGGCCGAAATCCGGAGCCGCGGGATGCTTCGTGATCGCGCCTGCGGTTCCGTTCTGCGCATACCCGCGGGTCGCGCCGACACCCAGGCTCAGGGCGGCGACCAGAACCCACCTCGAGCCTCTCATTCCCGTTCTCCTTTCGCCGGTGCGAACGACTCCGGTTCTACGAGCGCAAAGCGCCGCGCGCAACTACGTATTCAGGTGGGACGAAACGACTATCCCGCGAGCGGATGTCGAAGAAAGGTCAGCGCGCGAGACCGTCGCGCAGCGCGCGGGCGACGGCTTCGGCCTTGGAGTGGACCTGCAACTTCTCGTAGATGCGCCGCAGATGAAACGAGACGGTGTTGACGGAGATCTGCATCTGCGCGGCCGCGGTCTTGTAGTGATGCCCTTCGACGAGAAGCTGGAGCAGTCTCTTCTCCTGCGGTGAGAGCGGAGGCGCTGCGCTCTCGGGGCGTCGGCTCGCGCGGAAGAACTCGACGACGCGGCGGGCGATTTCGGGAGACATCGGCGCTCCGCCACTCACGGCCTCCTCGATGCTCTCGACGAGCCGCACCGGCGGAGTTTTCTTCAGCAGGTACCCGCTCGCCCCGGCGCAGAGCGCAGCGAAGATGCGCTCGTCGTCCTCGTAGATCGTGAGAACGAGAAGGGCCAGGCGCGGATACCGCTCGTGCAGCACGCGCACGCCCTCGATGCCGGACATGCCCGGCAGGCCGATGTCGATGAGCGCCGCGTCGGGAAGGTCCGCGGCGATGTCCGCGAGCGCTTCCTCCATCGTGCGGTAAGTACCGGTCGCCCGGCACTCGCGGCTGCCGTCGAGGAGCGCCGCCAGGCCCTCGCGAATCTCGTCGCGATCCTCGACGATGGCGACGCGGATCATGTCGGGGCAACGATACCCAAGCGGTGCCTCGGGAAACCCGCCACCTATTTGGGTAGGGGAACCGCGATGAACACGGTCGTCCCCGGCGCGCCGGGCTGATCTGCCCGGCAGGAGACGAGCTCGATCGAGCCGTGGAGTCTCGCGATGCGCTCCCGGATGCTCGCGACCCCGTAGCCGCCCTCGCGCCCCGCCGGATCGAAGCCGCATCCGTTGTCTTTCAGGCAGAGGGCGAGCGAGCCGTCGTCGACGCGAAAATCGATCTCGGCGCGCGTACAGCCGGAGTGGCGCGCCATGTTGTGAACCGCTTCCTTGAAGACCAGAAAGAGCTGCCGGCGCATGTCCGCGGGCAAATCCCGCTCCGGGTCGTCGAGCCGGGCGTCGAAGACCACCTCGATCTGCTTCTCGGTCAGCAGGTCTCCGGCGAATCGGCGCATCCGGTGGACCAGGTCTTCCAGGCGGTCGCGGCGCGGATCGATCGCCCAGACCGTGTCGCCCAGCGAATCGACGAGGTCCCGCGACACGGCGCCGATCCGCGCCAGCATGTCCTGGACCTTCTCGGTGGCGCCTCCCGGCTGCTGCCGGGCGATCTCGCTCAGGATCGCGATCTGCGAGAGGCTCGAGCCGATGTCGTCGTGCAGGTCGGTTGCGATGCGCGTCCGGAGCCGTTCGACCGCGAGGACCTGCCGGAGCCGATACCGGTGCAGCAGGTAGGCGAGGAGGATCAGAGCCGCGGCGCACGCTGCCACGAACCAGGGCCGCTGCCAGTACGGGGGCAGGATCCGGAACTCCACGTTCGCCGGCTCCGGGCTGAACGACCCGTCGTTGGCGACGGCGCGAACCCGAAACCGATAGCCGCCGGGGCGCAGGTGCGCGTAGATGACGGAGCGCTCGTCGCGCGGAGGCCCCCACTCTGCATCCGCACCCTCGAGCTGGTACTGGTAACGGAGCCGTCCGCCCGCTGCGAAGTCGATCCCGAAATACTCGAGTTGGAGAGGTCCCGTGCTCGCGGTGAGATCCGGAAGGCGCACGTGGACGGCGCCGATGTCCGGCAGCGCCTGGCGGGTGCCGTCGAGGAGGACGCGCGAGATCCGGGCGGGTGGAGGATCCCGGCGGCCTTCGGGTTCGGGGGCGAGGCTCGAGACTCCCTGGCCGGAGCCGAACCACAGCGTCCCGGCGCCGTCTTCGATCGTGGTCTCGATGACGCCTCGCACCAGGCCGTCGTCGGCGGTGAAGGTCTGGACGATTCCGGTCGCGGGATCCAGTCGGTCGAGGCCGCGTTCGGTGCCGATGTAGATCCTTCCCCATCGGTCGTCGGCGAGCGACCACGCGTCGTTGCTCGAGAGATTCTCGGCGGTCGTGAATCGGGTGAACCTCGGCCGCACGGCCTCGGGATGCTCGATGCGGGCGATGCCTCCGCGGCTCGCGCCGACCCAGAGATTCCCGGCGCGGTCACGGTAGAGGCAGCGCGTCCGCCCAGCCGGGATGCCGTCGGCTTCGCCGAAAAATGTGAACCGGTCGTCGCGGTGGCGAGCGAGGCCGCCATTGTAGAACCCGATCCAGAGGGCGCCCGAGCCGTCCTCGGCAAAAGAGATGGGGGAGTCGCCGGCGGGCAAGCCGTCCGACGGGCCGTAAACCACGATGGAATCCGAGGCGCGTTTCCATCGAGCCAGGCAGCGGGTGGAGTCGGAGAGGCTCATCCAGACGTCGCCGCGGCTGTCTTCGAAGACGCGGAAAATCTCGTTCGACGGCAGGCCGTCGGTCGTCGTGTACCGGCGCGGCACAGCGGTTGCCAAGGTCGTGAATTCCGCCGCGGGGAAGCGATAGAGACCTTCGAACGTCGGGATCCACCACCCTCCGCGGCTGTCCTGGAACGTCACCTGGGACCAGCCCCAGCCGAAGTGCGTTCCTGCGGGGAGGCGAGGCGTCACCGCGTGGAAGCGCGTCCCGTCGAAACACTGCAGGAGCCGGTTCGTGTCCGTGCGAGCGTCGGTGGACGTCTTGCCGGCGGTGTAGACGCACGCCCGTCCGCCGCGATCCGCGAGAACCGACACGACTCGCGTGCTCTGGAGCGCATCCTCGCCGTTGTACGTTCGAAATCCGCGCGGAACCAGCCGCATCACACCGGCGTCGTCGGTGCCGATCCAGATGTTGCCCGCCGCGTCCTCCGCTAGCGAGAAGATCCCGAGGGCGACGAGGCCCTGGGCGCGCGTGTAGGTCCGGGGACGGTCGCGATCCGGCCCCGGGCCCGGAGCAAACCGGCTCAAGCCTCCGTAGCAGGCGGCCCAGACGGTGCCGTCCGCGCTCTCGAGAAGGCCGAGCACGTGGTCGCCCGCGAGCCCGTTCGACGTCGTCGACAGGTGGCGGACCGCCCCGCCCGCCGGTGAAGCGCTATCGACCCGGAAGATCCCGCTTTCGTGAGTTCCGATCCAGATCCGACCCGTTCGATCTCGGAGCAGACATCGAACTTCCGTCGGGAACCCGTCGCGTCCGCCGAGCCTCGTCGTCCGTCCGTCCACGGCGCGGAAGAACAACCCACGATCCGCACCGATCCAAAGGCCCCCGTCGGGATCCTCCAGCAGCGCATACACCTCCGGCGGCTTCGCCGACTCCTCCAGAGAGATCCGCAGCGCCTTCGGGTTCGACGACGGATTCCATCGGTACAAGCCGGAAGCGGTGCCGACCCAGAGGCTCCCGAGGCGGTCCTCGAGGAGCGCGAAGGCGGCTTCGATGAGCGGTCGGTCCCCCAGCTTCACCACCTCGAAGCGGGTCCGGGAGGGCGATTCCCTGCGCGTCGGGTCCCAATGGGCGAGTCCGCCGACCGTGGCGGCCCAGTACGTGCCGTCGTGCGACTCGAGAAGTGCGTTGACCGATGGACCCGGGAAACCGTCCGCGGCGGTCAGGTTCTCGAAGCCGTATCCGTCGAACCGCGAGATCCCGTCCCAGGTTCCGAACCACAGGAATCCGTGCGAATCGCGCAGGATGCAGTTGACGCGGTCGCTCGGCAATCCATCGACGGTCGTGTAGGACTTCAAGGGAAGCTGCTCTGCGGCGATGCCCTCGGGAAACGCGCAGAGCAACGAGACCAGCATGAGCGCCGGCCGGCCGAGGTGACGGATCCTCACGGCGGGGTCGATCGGCGTCTCGCGGCGACGCGGGGAGACATGGGAGTGCGTCCGGAAACCTCGGATCGTATCGCAACGCGCGCCGATGACGGCGCCGTCGGCCGCTATTGCAGGTGGAAGGTTTTGACTATGAACACAGCCATCTGTCCGCGGGTGTTGTCGGCGCCCGGGCAGTAGTTGCCGTTTCCGCAGCCGCCGGTGATCTGTTCGGCGGCGAGCTGCTCGATCCAGTCGGCGAATTGCGACGGGCACGGAACGTCCGGGAAAGTCCCGACGCAGGCCGGCGGTGCGTAGTTCGACCCGTGTTCGGCCTTCAACAGGAAGACGGCCATCTGATCCCGCCGGACGGGGTTCTGCGGGCAATAGTTGCCGTTGCCGCAGCCCCCGGTGATGCCTTCGGCCGCGAGCGCCTCGATCCAACCGGCGAACGTCGAAGGACAGGGCACGTCGGCGAAGGTGCCGGCGCACGGCGGCGGCGTATGGCAGATGCCGTGCTTGCCCTTCAGCAGGAAGACGGCCATCTGCTGGCGCAGCGTCGACTGATCGACGCCGTAGAGGCCCCCGCCGATCCCGGCCGTAATTACGTTGGAGACCAGCGGCGTGACGAACCCGTGGAACTGGTGACTGGGCGGCACGTCCAGGAAATCCGCGACCCAGCCGTTGCGGAGCGTCCCCGAGACGCCGCTCGGGTTGGTCACCACGATGTCGTTGAGCGTGCCCGCCCCGAGCGGTGGCGTTGTCGCCGAAATGACCGTTGGAGTCTGCACGACGACGCCGGTAGCGGGTGCGCCGCCCACGGCGACCGTGGCGCCGTCCTCGAAGAGCATCCCGGTCAGCAAGATCGAGGTTCCGCCGGCGGGCGGGCCCGAGGCGGGGGCGCTCGTGAGGACGATCCGCTGCGAAAACTCGGACGTGCTGCCGTCCGGAGTCGTCGCGGTCGCCGTGACCGGCTGCCCGGCCGCGAGCACGAACGGGACGTCCGCGCTGAAGCTCGCGAGTCCCGAGCCGTTCGTCGTGACCTGCTTCGAGCCGAGGTAGACCTGGCCCTGCAGGAGGGCCTGAGGCCGATCGAGGCAGGGCGGACCGGCGTAGAAATCGAGATCGAAGGTCGTCGACGCCGTGGAATTGAGCGTGCCCTGGATGTTCGTCGTGGAAGCGCCGGGAGTCACCGCGCCGATGATGGGATAATTCTGAAGACCATTCGCCCCGGCGTCGCCGTCGCCCGGATCGTCGACAGTCAATCCGTTGTTGCCGAGGTCGATCCCGACGGTGCCGTTCCCGAAGATCGCGTTGCCGCGGATCGTGTTGCCCGACAGTGTGCCCGAGGACGTGTAGACCGTGACGCCGGCGAGGCCGTTGAACGCGATCGTATTCGCTTCGCCGGCGGCGGTGCCTCCGACGACGATCCCGTCGACGGAGAAGATGTCGACGCCGCGGCCGAAGTTGCCGAGAGGAGCGGTTCCACCCGCGTCGGTCCCGATGAAGTTCCCCTGTACGACCGCGCCGGCCCGGGTGATCTCGATGCCGTGGCCGCCGTTGGCCGAGATCACGTTGCCGGCGCCGGCGGCCGCGCCGCCGATGGTGTCGTCCGGGCTTTGGACGCTGATCCCGAAGGTCGTATTGCCGAGGCCCACCGTTCCGGTGACGTCGGTCCCGATGTAATTGCCCTCGACCGAGGCCGTTCCCGAATCCCGCAGTCGCACGCCGCTGAAGTTGCCCGAGATGACGTTGCGCTCGGCGGGGGTCGTTCCTCCGATGCGGACGTTCGAGTAGTTCCCGATCACCTCGATACCGCCCTGGGCGCCGGAAAGAGAGACCGTGCCGGTCGCGTCGGTGCCGATGAGGTTGCCCGCGAGCACGTGGCCGGCGCCTCCGTTGCCGTTCTCCAGGCCAACGACGATTTCGTCGACGCCGTTGCCCGAGATGAGATTGCGCGCCGCCGGCGTGTTTCCGCCAACGGTCGCGTTCGTAGCGCCGGAGGTAATGACGACTCCACCTACAGTGTTGCCCGCCGCGGTCGCGCCCGTCGGATCGGTTCCGACGAAGCACCCTTCGATGGACACGCCATCCGCGCCGTCGATCCGGATTCCGGCGTGACCCCGGTTGATGGCGAGCCCGCGGATGACCGTCCCGCTGCCCGTGGAGGCGACCTTCAGGACCGCCGCGTCGGAGCTGCCTCCCGCGTTGGTGCCGTCGATCTCGATGCGAATGGCTGCATTGGTGGCCTGGTCGGGAGGATTGGAGTTGGGACTGGCCCCCGACTGCGTGTAGCCGTCGATCGTCACGGCCTCCGTGATGAGCGGCAGGGCGCTCGCGGGCGCGATCGTGTGGACTCCCGAACCGGCGATGCTGAAGACGATCGTGTCGGCCCCCGCCGCGGCGTTGGCGTCGAGGATCGCCTGGCGCAGCGAACCCGCACCCGTGTCGTTCGTGTTGGTTACCGT
>JBKOVK010000004.1:0-5134 GCA_046724475.1 Acidobacteriota bacterium
GTCCAGTTCGAGGCGTCCGTGCGAGGAATCGCGGACGCGTGCCGGGCGCTTTCCGTGCCGGTCGTTTCGGGAAACGTCTCCTTCTACAACGAGACCGACGGGCGCGCGATCCCTCCGACGCCCACGGTCGGCATGGTGGGCCTGCTCGAGGATGTTTCGAAGCACGTGCGCGTGCCGTTCCGGAAGGCGGGGGACCTGGTCGCCCTTCTCGGAGAGACGCGCGACGAGCTCGGCGCCTCCGAGTTCGTGCGCACGATCCGGGGCCGCGACGAAGGTCCGTGCCCCGAGGTGGATCTCGAAGCCGAGAAGAAGCTGGTGGATCTGCTGGTCGCGCTCGCCGACCGAGGGCTGCTCGCTTCGGCGCACGACGTTTCGGACGGAGGCCTCGCCGTCGCCGTCGCCGAGTCGGCCATGCAGAGCGGTCTGGGCGCGACGATCGTCCTCGACGGCGCCGCGCGGCCGAGCGCCCTCCTCTTCGGTGAATCCACCGGCCGCGCCGTCATCTCGTTCGCTCCCGAGAACGAGGCCGCGATCCGCGCCGCCGCCGCCGAGCACGGCGTTCCGTTCTCGGCCGCGGGCTGGGTCGGCGGCGATCGCCTCCGCATCGATGTCCGAGGCCGCCCCCTCGTGGACGAGTCCGTCGGCGCGCTGACCGCGCTCTGGCGGATGTCCTTCGCCCACGCGATCGAAGCGGCGGACGTCCTCTGAATCCCCCGGCGCGGGACACGCGTCTGGACCGCGAATTGGCAATCAAAGTCTTGCGAGCTTGCCCCGGGCGCATCCCGGTTGCAGCGATTCGAAAAGAAGGCGCGCTCGGCCGTGCTCGACCTCGCGCGGTGAGATGCTCGGGCTTTCTAGCGGCTCAGATCCACCCTGCTCGATATGAAGTAATCGTCACGATCGTCATCCGGCTCGTCGCCGTCGCCAACCTGCTTTTGACCCACTCGAAACTGGATCCGATCGGAAGACGCCGTCCCGAGGACCTGTCCATAGCTCGGGCCGGCTGAAGGGTCGAGCGAGCCGAATATCTGTCCGCCGCGCAGGATGCCGTGAAGCACGAGAGTGCCGTGGCAGCCGGCGCTGAACTGTCCCGTCACGTTCCCGCTGGACTGGACCAGGTTCACCATAATCGACGTGACTCTTTCGCAGGGTTCATCACCGTCCTCGGGGTTGACGTAGAAGGTCATTGACCCGGTCCATGTGCCGCTCAAGCCCTGCGGAGGCAACACGCTCGACCGTGGCCCAACCACGATCGGGCTTCGACCGGACGGGCCCGGGCGTACCAAGGCCCGTGCCGGGGTGGCGGAGCCGGAGGACGAAGGTGAAGCGGAAGAATCGGCGCCAGCGCGTGCGATCGGGGCAGCGGCGCGCGAGTCAGGACCTGTGACCGTATCCCTGTCGCCACAGCCGACAGTCACCCCGAGCGCGCCGATCACCATCACGAATGAAGCCCACTTGGAATTCTTCATAACCCTCCTTTGCCGCCGCGCTGAGAGAAGGGAGCCCGGCGGCCGACGGCCGCCGGGCGTCCAATCATCGTCAGTCGTCCTCGTCCCCGTCCTCGTCGCCTTCGTCGTCATGGCCGACGGGGCGCAGGTAGTTCTTGAAGACCCACTTTGCCACGCTGCGACCCTGCTTGCGTCCGACGACGTCCGCCGTGCGGAAATGGATGCCCTGAAGGATGCGGGCCTCGACCACGTCATCGGTCGGGTCGGAGAAGTGCATATAGGTGCGGGTCGGGGGAACAGCAAGCGGGTTGCTGCTCGTGATCGAGAAAGTGAAGCTGTTCGTGTGGAAGAAGAGCTTGAGAGTCTTGGCAATCGCCCCGGTCAGGTTGTTCGCGCCCGAGGTGTATTCCGGGTAGTTCGGCGTGTTGATGAACGGATGCCAGTTGACGTCTCCTTCCGTCTTCGGGTTGCCGTCGTTGTCTCCCTCCTGGATGGCCGTGACCGGCCGCCAGAAGACGAAATGACGCTTGCTGTCCCAGGCGGTGATGCCGGCATCCGCCGCTGCCAGACTGGCCAGCGCGAAGAGCCGGGCGCTATCGGCGATGTTGTCGATGTGCGCGGCCTGGATGTCGCGGAGCGCGAGGTACCACTGCGTGATGAAATTCAGATTCCAGAAGGTCGCGAGGTCGGTCTGTTCCTGGGTGCGCTCGCTGTTGACGTCTGACCCCAGGCGTTTGACCTCGTTGTAGTCCTTCGTGTACTTGCCGCTGTTCAAGGCCGGAGGTCCTGTCTGGGGGCGAAACTGGGCCGGACTCGTCAGCGTGAAGGGGGTCATGAAAGCGAACCACTCGTTGAGCATCGGTGCGCCGCTCGGAGGCGGCCCGGGAAGATAGGAGGGCGTCGGGCGCCAGTCGCCGGGGCTGGGGTTCGGTGGGCCGAAGAACGGCGGCAGCGGAGGATTGGGAAAACTCCCGTCGTTGGCCCTCAGAGCGATGAGGCCGGCGGCGGCCTTCTGTCCGACGCCCACACCCGGGTCGGTGATCAACAGATTGTTGGTGGCGAGGTAGGCCAGATACGTCGCGTCGAGCCCGGTGGGACCGGGGGCCTGAAGGGGAAACCGGGCGACGAGCATGTCGTGTGCCGCCGTGGCGGCCGCCGCGATGGATGATCCGGAGGCGCCGGGGATCGAGATCGCATAGGGCTCGTACTTCCCTTCGATCGCCTGCACGGCGTCGTGCACGGCGGCGTGGACCATCGCAAAGTCGAGGATTATGGACGCACCTGGACGCATCACGGGGCCCGCGGCAATCACCGCTTGCGACGTGATGGCATTCCAGTCTGAGACGGCATCGGCGAGAGCGGGGCCCGCCCAAACCAGAGACGCGATGACGATCAATCCCGTGAGAGTTCTTCGTTTTGGCATTGAAACCTCCTCTTTTTGAAGTCGTCAACCAGCTGCCCGAACCGCTGCGACACGCTGGCCACGACTCTTCGGCACGCGCCGGCCGCGGTCAAACTCCTTTTCGATCAGCGATTCCTCAGGAATGGAACAGCCCGGGCCGGATTCGCTGCGCTAAGATCGCGGCAGCGCCAGTCCCTTCTCGGACCTTCGGGATGGCAAATGCGAGTGAGTAACCGATGAGGCTGCGCTTCGGGGATTGCGTCTTCGACGCGGAGACCCGTGAGGTCTTGCGCGGCGGCCATCCCGCGGCGATCTCGCCAAAGGCCTTCGCGCTCCTGGAGCTCCTGATCGAGGCGCGCCCCCGGGCTGTCTCGAAGACCGACATCCACGAGCGTCTCTGGCCCGGCATCCACGTGTCGGAAGCGAACCTGCCCAACCTCGTCGTCGAGCTTCGAACCGCGCTCGGCGACGATGCGCACAATCCGTCCATCATCCGGACCCTCGCGCGGTTTGGCTATGCCTTCAGCGCGCCCGCCGCGCCGGAGCGCCGGGAGGAACCGGTGGAGCCGGAGACCGATGGGCCCGTCTACCGGCTGCTCTGGGGAAGGCGCGAGATCGCCCTGGACCCGGGGGACAACCTCATCGGCCGCGATCGAGAAGCCGCCGTCTGGATCGACGACGAGTCCGTTTCGCGCCGGCATGCAAACATCCGGATCAGCGGCGAGGGCGCTGAGATCGAGGACCTGGGCAGCAAGAACGGGACGTACCTCCACGACAGGAAGATTCGCCGCGCGACGCCGCTTTCGGACCGCGACGTCGTGAGGATCGGGCCGGCGGCGCTGACTCTTCGGGTCCTCAGGCGAACCGGATCCACGCTGTCCAGCATGCCGAGGCGATCCTCGCGGTGACGCTCTCCGTCGGCACGCGGCTCGGCCCTTACGAGGTGCTCGGACCGCTGGGCGCCGGCGGGATGGGAGAAGTCTACCGCGCCCGCGATACGCGATTGTCGCGCGAGGTCGCCGTCAAGGTCCTCGCCGCGGAGCTCGCGGCGGACGAAGGGCGCCTGAGGCGATTCGAGAAAGAGGCGCGCGCCGCGTCCGCCTTCAATCACCCCAACATCGTCACGATCTTCGACATCGGCTCGACCGACGGAGTCTCATGGATCGCGATGGAGCGGGTCGAAGGCCAGACGCTGCGCCGGCTGATCACCGCGGGCCTCCCGATCAAGCGGCTGCTCGGGCTGGGCGCGCAGATTGCCGACGGGCTGACCAAGGCGCACGAAGCCGGGATCGTCCATCGCGACCTGAAGCCTGAGAACGTGATGGTCACGCGCGACGGCGTCGTCAAGATTCTGGATTTCGGCCTGGCCAAGCTGACGCTGTTCGAGGCGAAGGGAGAGGACGACTCCAACGTTCCGACCGAGACGCGGACGAGTCCCGGAATGCTGCTCGGCACCGTGAGCTACATGTCTCCGGAGCAGGCGGCCGGCGACGCCGTCGACTTTCGGTCCGACCAGTTCTCGTTCGGTTCCATTCTTTACGAGATGGCGACGGGCAGGCGGGCCTTTTCGAAGAAGACATCGGTCGACACCCTCTCGGCGATTCTCAACGAGGAGCCCGAGCCGGTCGGGAGCCTCAACCCGCAGGTGACGCCGCCGCTGCGCTGGATCATCGAGCGCTGCCTCTCCAAGGATCCCGACGGCCGCTACGCTTCGACGCGAGACCTGGCGCGGGATCTCGCGACGGTCCGTGATCACTCCTCCGAGATTTCCTCCGGCGCGTTGACGCCATCTCCCCGGCGAAAGACTTGGCGGCTCCTCGCGGGCCTGGCCTGCCTCGCGGCTCTGGCGGCCGCGGCCCTCTTCCTCGTTCCCCGGCTTCGCACCCCGGTACCGCCGACGTATCGCCAGCTCACCTTCCGCCGGGGCATGCTCGTTCCGGCGCGCTTTGCGCCGGATGGTCACTCGATTCTCTACAGTGCTTCTTGGGACGGGGAGCCCTGGCGCATTTATTCCGTTCGTCCCGAAAGCCCGGAGTCGAGCCCGATGGGGATTCCGAATGCGCAAATCGCCTCCGTGTCGCGGAGCGGGGAGCTCGCGATCCTCCGCGAGCGCCTCGTTCCGACGTCCATGCTGGCGCGCGTGCCGTTGGCGGGCGGCGCGCCGCGAGACGTCCTGGACGACGTCACACTTGCGGACTGGAGCCCCGACGGCAGTGAGCTCGCCGTAGCCCACGAGGTGGATGGGCGGATCCGTCTC
This sequence comes from Acidobacteriota bacterium, assembly GCA_046724475.1. Taxonomy (GTDB): domain Bacteria; phylum Acidobacteriota; class Thermoanaerobaculia; order UBA5066; family Gp7-AA6; genus DAHUXD01. Next base: position 5,108 of record JBKOVK010000004.1, read on the forward strand.
GAGTTTCCGATCGGCAAAGTCCTGTAC
>JBKOVK010000009.1:0-41936 GCA_046724475.1 Acidobacteriota bacterium
TCGGAAACCAGGTCCCCGAAACCGTTCTCCTCGCGCGGGAGGCGAGGCGGCTGGGGGCGGCCGCAGCGTCGGCCTTCGGGGCCGGCTTCGGCGGCAGCGTCTGGGCGCTGGTGAAGACAACGGAAGCCGAACCGTTCCGTAAGCGGTGGGCCGAGCGCTATTCGGAGGAATTTCCCAACCCGACCGAGCGCTCGCGCTTCTTCACGACGCGGCCGGGGCCTTCGGTGGTGAGACTCTAGCGGCAGCCGCTATCGGCCGATCGCTTCTTTGATGGGCGGAGCGGCCTTCGGGTTGTAGGCGTTCCAGTCCTTTCCCAGGAGCGCCGCCGCGGTCGCCGCGATTTGGCTCTGCGTCACCCTCGGAGCGTTCTTGCGCTCGCCCAGGGCCGGCGTGTCGGGTCCCACGACCGCGATCCACATGTTCTCGGCGCCGTCCACGTTCCAGTCGTGATGCTTCCAGTTTTCGGGACCGTCTCCGCGGCCGTGGTCGGTCGTGAAGATGAAAGTCGTCTTCCCGCGGTACTCGGGCATGCCCTGCATCGTCTCCCAGAGCTCCCGAACGAAGCCGTCCACGGCGTGTGCCGACTGCAGCACCAGGTCGTACCGGCCGTTGTGCGCCCACTCGTCGGTCTCGCCGAATCCGACGAAGAGCACACGGGGCTTCTTCGCGCGCACGTACTCGAGCAGCGTCTGCTGGAGCAGGGCGTCCCAGGGCATGTCGGAGAACTCGTGCGTGATCGAGGCGTACAGCGTGTTCAGCAGCTCCTGCCGCGGGTTCGCGGCGTTGGGCACGGGAGTCTCCCAGCCCACGCGCATGTCGAGCCGGCTGCGCTCGCGGTTGAAGATGCGCGTGAACGCGTCCCACCCCGCGACGACGCCCACGCGGCCACGGAGCTCCGGGCTCGCGTCGAGCCACTCGAAGACCGACACGTTGGGATTCGGAGGGTAGTCATTGGAGTCGATGCGCGGATCGCCCGCGCCCGTGATGATCTCGTTGTAGCCGGGGTAGGAAAACTTGAAGCCGTTTTCCACCTGCGCGGAGCTTCCGGCGTCGGCGTTTCCGTAGACCACGCCCTGCTTCGCCACGACCGACCAGAAGAACGGAAGCACGGCCTCTCGGCGCTCGAGCGCCGTCGGCCGCCAGAACGCCTTCTTTGTCGCCGGCACGTCCTCGACGCCTCCCGGCTTGTCGGAGACGAGCCCGGCTTCGGCGCCTCGGAAGACTTCCTGCCAGCGAAGCCCGTCGGTGACGATGACCACGACGTTCTCGGTCTTCCGCGCCTCCGCGGCCGGCATCAGATGAACGAGCGCGGCGAACGCGAGAAGGGCGCACGAAGCGACTCTCTTCACGATGACCTCACGAAATCCTCGGCGAGGACGCGGTCGTAGGCGGCCGCGACTCTCTCGGCCTCCTCCTCGCCGAACGAGAGCGGCGGCTTCATCTTGATCACGTTGTGGTCGGGGCCGTCGGTAGAGAGAAGAATGCCGTGATCCTTCATGCGCTCGACGACGTATCCGGCCTTCGCGGCCGCCGGCTCCCGCGAGATCCGGTCGAGGACCAGCTCGATGCCCAGGAACAGCCCTCTCCCACGCACGTCACCCACCGCCGGGTGTCGTTCCGCGAGGCGTTCGAGGTCCCGCTTGAGCTTTCCACCGGCACGAAGCGCGCGCTCCTGCAGCCTCTCTTCCCGGATGACGTCGAGCACAGCCAGGCCGATCTCGCAGGAGACGGGGTTTCCGCCGTACGTGTTGAAGTACTCCATCCCGTTGGCGAAGGCCGCGGCGATCGCGGGCGTCGTGACGACGGCGGCCAGAGGATGCCCGTTGCCGATTGGCTTGCCCATCGTCACGATGTCGGGAACGACTTCCTGCGTCTGAAAGCCCCAGAACTCGCTGCCCACGCGTCCGAAGCCGACCTGGACTTCGTCAGCGATGCACACGGCGCCGGCCGCGCGCGCGTGCCGGTACGCCGCGGCGAGGTAACCAGGCGGCAGCTCGATCTGCCCGCCGCACGAGAGCAGGCTCTCGCAAAGAAACGCGGCGGGCGGGTGTCCGGCGTCGCGAAGGGCACGCGTGGCCTCTGCAACGTGTGCGGCGAACTTCGCTCCGCGCTGCGGGTCCTCGCGGCGGTAGAGGCCCCGATAGTCGTCCGGCATCGGAACCTTCTGTACCCAGGGAGGTGCGCCCGACCCGCCGGGACCGTCGTACTTGTACGGGCTGACGTTGACGAGGGTCTGCGTGTTGCCGTGGTAAGCGCCGTCCACGACGATCACGCCGCGGGTCCCGGTGGCCGAGCGCGCGAGACGCAGGGCGAGCTCGTTGGCTTCGCTGCCGGAGCAGACGAAGAAACAGACCGAGAGCGGTTCGGGCAGCGTCTCGGTCAGGCGATCGGCGTAGCGCAGGATCGACGGGTGGAGGTACCGCGTGTTCGTGTTCAGGACCGCCATCTGCCGCGCTCCGGCGCGCACGACCCGTAGGTGCGCATGCCCGACGTGCGCGACGTTGTTGACCATGTCGAGGAACGCACGTCCCGTCTCGTCGTAGAGGTACGTCCCGTAACCTCGCAGGATCGTCAGCGGCCGCCGGTAGGACACCGACAGTGACGGGCCCAGGCGCTGCCGGCGCTCGGCGCGCAGGCGCTCGCCGTCGTCGGCGGGAGCGCGAAACCTTGCCGGACCCCGCACGATCAGGTTGGGGTCCGGGCACAACGAGAGCCACGTCGCGCGCTGGCTCGCGGTGGCGACACCCGGGAACTCGCCGTCGCGGTCGAGCATGTCCGCGATGACCTGGAAGTGGACGTGCGGTGGCCAGTCGCCGTTGCCCGGCGGAGCGCCGATCGCGCCGATCTGGTGTCCCTTCGAGACGCTCACGCCCGGCTGCACGCCTTCCAACGAATCGGCGGTCAGGTGCCCATACAAAGTGTAGAAGCGCGGTCCGCCCGCCGGCGCATGTTCGAGGATCACGGTCGGCCCGTAGTCGCCGCGCCCCGCGTTGTCGCGAACGGCGTGGACGCGGCCCGAAAGCGGGGCGAAGACGGGCGCGCCCGCCTCCTGAAAGAGGTCGAAGGCGAGATGAACCGTGCGCCGCTCGGGGTGCTCGGTCGCCGGCCCATCGAACGCGTCGGTGGCGTAGATCAGCCGCGCCTCGTCGTACCGGCCGATGCCGGTCGAAGCGCCTTTTACCGCGAGGGCTCCGAAGAGCTTCGCCGTCATGGCGCCCGTATCGGTGGCCTGGGCGGGGCTCTGGAAAACCGGGCTTCCGACCGAAAGATCGAAGACCACGGCCTTCGAGAGCTCGCCCGAGACGACCGGTCCGATCTCGGATCCATGGTCGCGAAGCCAGGTCGAGATCGCCGGCGACTCGGGGCAGGGCTCGAGGCCGCACGCCGCCCTCAGCCGGTACTGCGCGAGGCGCGGGTGGATCTCGCGCATTCGGGCCAGCGCTTCCCACGCCGGTTCCTCGCTGACGAGCAGATATGGATTGTCGGGCTCGGCCGTGCGGCGGTGCGCCGCTAGGCAGACGCTCGTGCACAGGCGCGTCGCCGCCAGGATCCACACCGCTTCGAGCTCGACATCGGCAAGCGGGCGGGCGGCGTGATATCCGGCGACGAGCGGTCCGGCCGCCGCAATCGGATCCGGCTGCGCGAAGATCGCGTAGGCGATGGCCACGGCGAGCTCGGACACCGTCCAGGCGTCGAGCATGTCGCCGAAGTCCAGCAGACCCGTCACGCCGCGCTCGCGCGGGTCGGCTTCGGGTCGGCCCACCAGGACGTTGGCGTCGTTGGCGTCGTTGTGGATCACGCTTCGGGGCAGCCGGTGCTGGAGCGGCTCCACGATTTCCTCTCGCTGCCGCCCGAAGTGCGCGACGAGCGCGCGGCGCTCGGGGTCGGCGATCGCTTCGACGAATCGCGCGATGACCTCGGGAGCGCACGCCGGGTCCCAGAGGAGGTCGCGGCCGTGCGCCGCGGGGTGACGGAAGCTCGACAGCGTCGTGTCCAGGCGTCCGAGAAACCGCCCGAGGCTTTCGAAGAGCGCAGGCGACCGCGGCCGCGCCTCGGTGAGCGTCGTTCCCGGCAGATAGGTGACGAGGCGGACGAACCGGCCGCCGTCCTCGGCCCCCTCCGTTCCGTCGCGCGTGCGCACGAGGCGCGGCACGGGCAGGGAAGGATCGCGCTCGGCAATCCACGCGAGCGCCCGCGCCTGCAGGTCCAGAGCTTCGGGCCGTTCCTTGACGCCCGCGATCTTCAGGACGTACTGGCCGCGCGGCGAACGCAGACGGAAGTTGCAGTCGCGCTCGCTCGGGAGAGGCTCCGCCGAGGCCTCCAGCCCGTAGAGCTCGCGCGCGAGCCGCGACGCCTGCGCGGGGGAGACGGAGTCCATCGTGCCGCGACGCTATGGCAAGCCCGGCCGGCGTTCAAGCGGCCGTGCGATATCCTCCCGCCCCATGTCCAGCGTTGCCGCGGTCGCCGTCGCCGACGTTTCGACGATCCGCAAGAGCTTCCCCGCGCTCGAGCGGCGCGAGAGCGGCGTTCCCGTGGCCTATTTCGACGGGCCCGGCGGAACGCAGGTACCGCGCGAAGTCGTCGAGCCGATGGTCGACTATCTCTTCCGCCACAACGCCAACACCCACTGGCACTATCCGACCTCGGCCGAGACCGATGCGGCGATCGAGGTGGCGAGAGCCGCGCTGGCCGACTTCCTCAACGGAGACGCATCCGAGATCGCGTTCGGCCAGAACATGACGACGCTGACGTATCACCTCTCCCGGGCGCTGGGCCGTTCCTGGGGGCCGGGCGACGAGGTTGTGGTCACGGAGTTGGACCACCACGCCAACGTGGATCCGTGGAAGGCGCTGCAGGTCGAGCGCGGCATCACGATCCGTACCGTGCCTCTGATCCCGGAGACGGGACTGCTCGACTGGACCGAGCTGGAAAACGCCGTCAACCGCCGGACGAAGCTCGTGGCGATCGGCGCGGCGTCGAACGCGCTCGGCACGGTCAACGACGTGGCGGCTGCGGCCGCGCTGGCGCACTCGATGGGCGCGCTGACGTTCGTGGACGCGGTGCACTCGGCGCCGCACCTTCTTCCGGATGTCCGTCGGATCGGCTGCGACTACCTCGCGTGCTCGCCGTACAAGTTCTACGGCCCGCACCTGGGCGTCCTGTGGGGCCGCCGCGAGCTCTTCGACGCGCTCGACGTTCCGAAGCTCGAACCAGCGCCCGACTGGTCGCCGGAGCGGATCGAGACAGGCACGCTGTCCCACGAGGGAATCGTCGGAGCGGGCGCGGCCGTCGATTTTCTCGCGTCGCTTTCGGGCGGCGGCGCCTCGGGCCGGCGCGCCGCGCTCGCCGCCACTTACGCCGAGCTGCACGAGCGTGGCCGGCGTCTCTTCGGGCGCCTCTGGGCGGGACTCGCGGCGATCCGCAGGGTCCGGCTCTACGGACCCCCTCCCGACGCCGCGCGCACGCCGACGGTTTCCTTCGTGATCGACGGCGTCGCTTCCTCCGATGCGGCCAAGGATCTCGCGCGCTGCGGTCTCTATCTCTCGAGCGGCGATTTCTACGCCTGGACCGTCGTGCAGCGCCTCGGCCACGCCTCCGACGGCCTGATCCGGGCCGGCTGCGCCTGCTACACGACCGACGAGGAGGTCGACCGTCTCGTCGAAGGCGTCCGCGCAATCGCTGGGTAACATCGCGCTCCAAACTGCGCTGATCGATAATCCCTCCCGATGAAGGCCGTTCGTGTGGACGCCGACGGGGGCGTCTCTGTCGTCGAGGTGCCGGAGCCATCGATCGGCCCGGGCGAGGCCCTGATGCGCCCGCGCGTGGCCGGAATCTGCGGCTCGGACCTGCTGGATTGGTACGTGCGCAAGAAGGCCGGATCGATCCTGGGGCATGAAGTGTCGGGGGAGATCGTCGCAGTGGGAGACGGCGTGGCGGAGTTCTCGCCCGGAGATCGCGTTGCTCCGCACCACCACGCGCCGTGCCTGGCCTGCGAAGCGTGCGCGTCGGGCCGCTACGTCCACTGCGCGGAGTGGCGGGCGTCGCGGCTGGACCCCGGCGGCTTCGCCGAGCTGGTCCGGATTCCGGCGGTCAACCTCGCGCACGATACGCGAAAGATTCCGCAGGGCGTCTCCGACGAGGAGGCGAGCTTCGTGGAGCCGCTGGCGACGGTCGTCAAAGCCTTTCGCCGCGGCGGCTTCGCCCCCGGCCAGTCGGTTCTGGTTGTGGGGCTTGGCCCGGCGGGCCAGCTGGCGCTCCGGCTGGCGCGGGCCCTCGGCGCCTCCGAGGTCGTCGGCGCCGACCGCGTGGATTCGCGCCTCTCGGCCGCGCTGGCGGGCGGAGCGTCGACCGTGCTCGACGTTCGGAGGGAATCGCTCTCCGACGGCGCGCGCGGACGCACCCGGGGCCGCGGGTTCGACTTCGTGTTCGTGTGTCCCGGCAAGCCCGAGGTCATCCGTTACGCGTTCGAGGCGACCGCGCCCGGGGGGACGCTGCTGCTCTTTTCGATGGCGCCCCCGGGAGAGTCCTGGGACGCCGCGCTCTTCGATCTCTACTTTCGCGAGGTCTCCGTCGTGCCGTCTTACTCCTGCGGCCCGGACGACACCCGGGAAGCCCTCGCCTGGATCTCCAGCCGCCGCATTCCGGTGGCGGACATGGTGTCGCACCGGTTTCCGATCTCGCAGGCGCGAGAGGCCTTTGCGAGGGCTCGCGATCCGGAGGGCGCGATGAAGGTGGCGATCACGTTCGGATGAGCAAACACGCGCGCCGACTGGACGTGGTCCTGGTCGAGCGCGGCCTCGCCCCCTCGCGAGAGCGAGCGCAGGCCCTGATCCTCGCGGGGCGTGTGGAGGTGGACGGCCGCCGGGCCGAGAAAGCCGGCCAGAGCGTTCCCGGGGAGGCCGTCGTCACGGTCGGGCAGCCTCCGCATCCCTTCGTCTCGCGCGGCGGAGTGAAGCTCGCCGCCGCCCTCGATCACTTTGGCCTGGATCCCGCCGGCCTGGTATGCCTCGACGTGGGCGCTTCGACGGGAGGCTTCACCGATTGCCTTCTCCAGCGCTCCGCGGTGCGCGTCTATGCGGTGGACGTGGGGCACGGCCAGCTCGATGCGAAGCTCCGCGCCGATCCCCGCGTCATCGTCCGCGAGAAGGTGAACGCGCGGTCGCTCTCGGCGGAGCAAGTGCCCGAGCCCGTGGACCTCGCCGTCGTCGACGTGGCTTTCATCTCGCTGCGGCTGATCCTGCCCGCGGTGGTGACGCTCGTGAAAAAAGGCGGCGCCGTGGTCTGCCTGGTCAAGCCTCAGTTCGAAGCCGGCCGCGGAGAGGTGCCGCGGGGCGGCGTGGTGAAGTCGCCGGAGACGCGGCGGCGCGTCGTCGGCGAGATCGAGGCAGCCGGAACGTCTCTCGGACTCACCGCCCTGGGCGCGATCCCTTCGCCGATCCTCGGAGCTCGCGGCAACGAGGAAGTTCTCGTCGGATTTCGTGTAAATTGAGGCGGATGAGGGGGTCACGCGGCTCGGCGTCCAGGTTCTCGCGGGTCGCCATCGTGGCCAAGACCACCTCCTCTTCCGCGGTCCGGCTGGCCGCCTCGATCGCCGCGGCGGTCCGGCGTCGGGGCCGCAAGGCCTTCTTCGACGACGCCACTGCGGAAGCTCTCGGCAAGCCCGACGGGGTGCCTCGGAGCGCGGTATCGCGCGAGGCCGACCTCGTCATCGTGCTCGGCGGCGACGGGACGCTCCTGTCGGTCGCGCGCAACGCTCCTCCGACCACGCCGCTGCTCGGAATCAACGTCGGGCTGCTCGGCTTCTTGTCGGGGCTGTCCGAGAAGGAGGCGATCCGGCGCTTCGACGAGGTCCTCGCCGGCCGATTCCGCGAGGACCGGCGGGGCCTCCTCGACGTGAAGGTGACACGGGGACCGCACCACGGCACCTACCGGGCCTTGAACGACGCGGTCCTGAACCGCGAGGCGCTGGCCCGCATCTCGACCTACGCGATCGAGCTCGACGGCCGCGCCGTGGCGGAGTTCCGGGCCGACGGCGTCATCGTCTCCACGCCGACCGGCTCGACGGCCTACAACCTCTCGGCCGGCGGCCCGATCCTGCACCCGCAGCTCGCGGCCTTCGTGCTGACCCCGATCTGTCCGCACACGCTGGGCCAGAGGCCGCTCGTGGTGCCGGCCTCCACGCGCATCCGCGTGCGCGTCGTCGGCCCCGAGCGGAGGGACGGCGGGGTCTACCTGACGCTGGACGGCCAGGAGGGATTCCCGATCTCCGCCGGAATTCCCGTGGACGCGCGGGCCAGCCGATCGATGGTCACGCTTCTCCGGCCCCCCGAGACGGATCACTTCCATCAGCTCTCGAGCAAACTTTCCTGGGGCGTGTAGAACCAGTCGGTCATGGCCGAGGATCCGCGCAAGGGCCGGGGTGAATTGGCGCACGAGGCGCGGCGGCTGTCCACGCTTCGTCTCTTCCTGATCGTTCTGCTCTTCCTGGCCCTGGCGGCCTACGCGATCTGGAACTCGGATCGATTCCAGTCGCTGTTCCAGGGCGTTTCGCAGCAGCGGCTCTCGGAGCTTCTGCAGCGGCCGGTGCGCTTCCGGCGCGTCGACTTTCACATCTTTCCTCCGTCGGTCACGCTCGCCGACGTCAGCGTCGGCAACGACCCGCGCACTCCCGAGGAACCGCTGCTCGCGGCCTCCGAGCTGACGATCGGCGGCGGAATGTCGGTCACCGGGGGCGAGCTGCGCTTCGGGCGCGTTCGCGCCGTGGGCCCGAAGATCGTTCTGACGCAATTCCCCGACGGAAGCTGGAATCTGCCTCCCGGCCTGACCGCGCCCGGCAAGGGAGGGGGAGGCCTGAAGCTCCGGGTCGGCGAGCTCATCGTGGTCCAGGGACTCCTGCGCTTCGAGGGCCGCAAGACGGACATGGATGGACGTTTCGAGGACTTCGCCGTCCAGGTGACGGCCCTGCCGCGGAACCGCTACCAGGGCACACTGGCCTGCCGCCGCGCCACGCTTCGGCTGCCGTCGGCGGAGCCTATGGTCCTGGGTCTGGACCTTCGGTTCCGGATCGATCCCGCGACCGGAGCCGCCGTCGAGAGCCTCCGCGCCAACGGGGAATTCGGAGAGCTCCGCGCGACGGGCTCGGTCGACAACTTCAAGAACCCGACGGTCCTCCTGCTGGCCTCGGGCGACGTTCACATCGCCGAAGTCGAACGCATCTTCCGGCTGAAGCTCGGTTTCACCGGAGACGCCTCGGTGCGGGCCGACGTCCAGGTCGCCGGCGGGGGGTTCCGGATCACAGGCAAACTGAATTCCTCGAAAATCGACGCCAAGGGCTTCCCCATCGAAGACCTGCAGGCGACCGTCCTGGCGCGTCCCGAAGCGCTTCTGGCCCGGATCGAGAGAGCGCGCTACGCCGGAGGCGAGGCCACCGGAGTTTTCCGCATCGAGAACATCGCGGGAAAGGGGCCGCAGCCGATGACCCTCGTTCTCGACGCGAAGCGGATCTCGATGGAGCGCTTCTTCGCCGATTTGAAGCTGCCCGGCACCGGTCTCTCCGGCGGCGCCTCGCTTACGGCGTCGCTGCGCTGGGGCGCGGCGGGGCTCGAGCGGGCCAACGGCGGCGCGACGCTGTCGATCGAACCGGGTCCCGCGTCGTCGCTGGTCCGCGGCCGATTCGGGGTTCCGGTTTCCGGCGGCGGAGCCCTCACCATCGTGGACGGTCGGATCGGTTTCGAGGGGACCACGTTCCGGTTCCCGGCGTCCTCTCTCACCATGACCGGCGGGCTGCAGATCGGCCACTGGATGCCCGACTTCGACTTTCAGCTGCGCTCGCGCGACCTGACGGAAGTGGATCATCTCTTCCAGAACTTCACGGCGGCCTCCGGCGGCCGTCCGAAGGCGCTGGGCCTGGGCGGCTCGGGCGACCTCGACGGCCACATCGCGAAGTCCTGGAGCGAGCCCGAAGTGACCACGCGCATCTCGGCGGAGAACGCGCGCTATGCCGGCGTTCTCTTCGGAAGCGTGCGGGGCACCGCCGAGATGCGCGAGGGAGCGTTCCTGTTCCACCCGCTCCGGATCTACGAAGGCAGCGCGACGCTCTCGCTCGAAGGCACCGCCCGCTATCGCCATCAGGCCGGGAAACCGGACCTCGACCTGACGGTGTCGGCCAAGGATTATCCGGCCCACCGCCTCCTCGACTACCTCGATCTCGAGTATCCGATCGAGGGCCACGTCACCGGGACGTTCCCGCTGTCCGGCGAGACGCCCTACGGAATCTCCGGAGGCGGCACCGCGGTGCTCGAGGACGCCGTCCTCTGGGGACAGAGAGTCTCGCGGTTCGCGGGCCGCGTGACCCTGGAGCCGGGGAAGGTCTCCTTCGACGAGATCCGCGCGGACCTGGAAGGCGGCATGATCGGAGGGCACGGCTCGATCGCCTTCCGGGAGAAGACGTTCGAGGTGCGGGCCGCCGGCGACGGTATTCCGATCCAGGCGCTGCAGTCGGTCCACGACGCGAGCGCCGACATCGACGGATCGCTGACATTCGAGATCAGCGGGTCGGGCAGCTTCGATCGGCCGGATCTGACGGTGTCGGCGACACTGACGGACGCGATCTTCTTCGGGCACGCGATTCCGCCCGGCAAGGAGCCGCGGCTGACCGCGAGAGTCTCGCACGGCACGCTGGACGCCACGGTCACGGTGGAGAAGGGTTGGACGCTCAAGGCGAGGGGCGAACCCTTCGCAACGCCGGGCACGGTCGACGCCGACCTCGACGCGCCGGACATCGCGTCGCTTCTCCTCTTCACGCCGCTCGGAATGGCGGAGGGGGCGGGCGGCGCCGTGGCCGCGACTGGCCACTTCACGTTGCCCAACCGCGAGGGCGCAGCTCCCGAGGGCGAGATCCTCGTGTCGTCGGCCCGTCTGGACCTCACGGAGCATCCGGGCCTGCTGCGGGCCGCCGACGCCCGCATCCGCATCGCGAATCACCGCATCACCCTCGACGAGACGAAGTTCGTCGGCGAAGGGGTCGAGCTCGCGGCGCGCGGCACGCTCGACCTGTCGGGTGAGAAGAAGGGGATCGACGCGCGTCTCACCGGTACGACGGACGCCGCGGTGCTGGGCCTGTTCGTTCCGGACACCGGCTTCTCGGGCAAGTTGACGATCGCCTTGGCGGCCAGCGGCACGATGGACGCGCCGGCCTTAAACGGTTCGGTGCGGATCGAGAACGGCCGCTACCGTGTCGCCGGCTACTCCTTCACCGAGATCGAAGGGACCATACGTGTCACCGGGACTTCCGGAGAGATCGAGGGCGTGCGCGCCAGGGTATCCGAGGGAGAGGCGTTCGCGGCCGGCAACTTCCAGCTCGCGGGCGCCTCGCTGAAGGATTACCGCCTCGCGGTCCAGGGCCGGCGCGTGCTGGTGCGGGCGATCCCGTCGCTCCGACTGACGGTCGACGCGGATCTGGTGCTCGCCGGCACGCCCGAGACCCGCGAGCTGCGCGGCCAGGTCTCGCTGCTGAGGGGGACGTATTCGAAGGACGTCGAGCTGACCGTCTCGGATCTGCTCGGGCGCAGCCGTCCCGGCGGCGCGATGGCCGCGCGGCAGCGCTGGATGGAGCGGACGTCGCTCGACGTGCGGATCGTCTCGGCGGCCGCGCTGGAAGTGCGCAACAACCTGGCGCGCCTCTCGGGGGAAGTCGACCTGACGGCGCGGGGCACGCTCGCCGATCCGGTTCTCCTGGGCCAGATTCTCCTGGACGAAGGAGGGCGCGTCGTCTTCAGCGACGTCCGCTACGAGATCGAGAACGGCGTGATCACGTTCGCCAACACGGCGCGCATCGCGCCGTTCATCGACATCCGGGCGCGGGCGGACGTGAAGGGCTACGACCTCGTCGTGTCCCTGGTCGGGACCTGGCCCCGGATCACGCCGACCTTCACTTCGGATCCTCCGCTGTCCAACGACGCGATCCTGGGCCTGATCCTGTCGGGCGTCCCGCCCGATACGCGGGCCTCGTCCGACACCGCCGGGCAGCTCGTGTCGGCAGCCGGCGGCGTGCTCACCGGCGCCGTGACGTCCCCGCTGACACGGAGCACGGCGCGCCTCTTCAAGCTCGACCGCTTCCAGATCGACCCGGTCTTCCAGGGCAGCACGCTGTCGACGTTCCGCACCACGATCGGCAAGCAGATTACGCAGGATCTCTCGGTGACGTCCTCGATCGCCATCGACTCGAGCAAGGACCCGATCATCCGCATCGAGTGGCAGGCCACCGACACGATCCTGATCCAGCTGATCCGCGACGAGAACGGCATCCTGACCCTGTCGTTCCGGAAGCGCCAGCGCCTGTGAGGAAGGCGGCCGCCGCCCGGGCGCTCGGCGCGCTGCTCTTCGTCGTATCGGCCGCCGCCCTCGGTCAGGAGCCCGCCGGGGCGCCGATCGCTCCCGACCTCTATGGCCGCACGGTCTCGTCGGTGGCGTACTCGGCCGACGGCGAGGTGGACCGCAAAGAGATCGCGGACCTGATCGCGATCGAAGCCGGGCGTCCGCTGGCCGAGGCGGACGTCTCGGCCACGATCCGGAATCTCTTCAAGACTCTGCGCTACTCCAACGTCGTGGTCACCGCCGAGCCCGAGGGCGACAACGAGGTGGTCGTCACGGTGCACCTCTGGAAGGCCTATCGCATCGCGAAGATCTCGTTCGAGGGAAAGACGGCGTTGTCGAAGGAGGATCTGCGGCGCGCGGCGAATCTTTCGGAAGGAGAGCCCTTCTATGCGTCGGCCCTGGAGAACGGCGCCGCGGCCCTCGAGAGAAGGCTCTCCACGGAGGGATACCTCGACCCAAAGGTCGAGCCCGACACCGTGTTCGACCCGGCGACCTTCACCGTCCGCGTCGTCTACAACATCACCGCCGGCAAACGAGCCCGGGTCGCCGAGCCGTTCTTCGACGGGGACATCCATCCATTCTCCGAAGCGGTCCTCGTGGAAAAGGGAAAGGTCAAGGTCGGAAAGCCTTACAGCGAGACGCGCGCGCGCGCGGCGGCGGATCGCATGCGCCGCTTCCTCCTCGAGCAGGGATACTTCCGGGGGACGGTCGAGCTGATCGCGGCGGAGCCCACCCCGGACGGGCGCCTCCAGCCGGTCTACCGCGCGACCATCGGGCCGCGGTATTCGCTGCAGGTCACCGGCGAGAAGGTGAAGACCGCCCGGAAGCAGATCCTGGATCTTCTCCAGACCCAGAGCTTCGACGAGGATCTTCTGGATCAGTGGGTCTCGGACGAGAAGGAGGCCCTGCAGAAGGCCGGGCACTACCGGGCGAAGGTATCCGCATCGATGGCGAACGGGGGAGAACCAATCCCCGTGACGCTGACGGTCGAGCCCGGCCCGAAGTACGCGGTGGACGCGATCGCGATCCGGGGAAACGCATCGGTCCCGGAGAAGACGCTCGAGGACCTGATGGTGACCCGGAAGAAGGGCCTGCCGATCATCCAAAAAGGGAGGTTGATCGACAAGGACCTCGACGACGACGTCAGCGCGATCCTCGGCTACTACCAGAGGAACGGCTGGGTTGACGCGAAGGTCGAGAAGTCGGTGGTGGATGGCTCGAAGCCCGATCGGCTGGGCGTGACGATCACGGTCACGGAGGGGCCGCGCACGTACGTCGAGGAGCGTACGGTCGACGGCGCCGAGCACCTCACGCCGGCCGAGGTGGAGCGCCTCTTGACGGTGCGCGTGGGCGAACCGTTCAATCCGAGCGCCGTTCGGCAGGACGTGTCGGCCCTGACCGATTACTACTGGAACCATGGCTGGAGGGAGGCTTCGGTCCAGGACCGCTACACCCTCTCGGAGGACCGGACGAAGGCGTCGATCGTCTACCGGGTCGACGAGGGGATGCGAAGCTTCTTCGGCAAGGTCATCGTCCGCGGCAACGCCGTGACCGACCCGGACCGGATCCTCCGCCAGGTCGCGTGGAAAGAAGGCGAGCCCTACTCCGAGGAGAAGATCGCCGACACCCAGCAGAACCTGGCCCGGACGGGAGCTTTCCGCACCATCGAGGTGCAGCCGCAGCCCGCCGACCCGCAGACCCAGTCGCGCAGCATCGACGTCACGCTGACGGAGGCCCGCCGCATCTCGCTTCTCTACGGCTTCGGCTACCAGAACGCCGCCGGCGCCACCGAAAACCGCAATGACGTCTTCGGCGTCGTCGGCGCCACGTACCGCAACCTCTTCGGCCTGATGCAGTCGGCTTCGGCGGAAGTCCAGTACGCCCCGCTCTCGCAGCGCGGGCACTTTTATTTGAGCTTCGTCGAGCCGTACGCGTTCGGCACCAACGTGCCCATCAACGTCGTCGGCTTCGTCTCACGCGAGCCCATCCAGGACGTCAACATCGACAAGCTCGGCGGCTACATCGAGTCCGTCCGGATCTGGCAGAAGTACCTGCGGGTGGGTCTGCGCTACGAGTACGTGCAGAGCGGTCCGACGAACCCCGAGGATCTCTCCACGATCGAGCTCGAGAAGTTCCCGAAATCCGACCAGCCGATCAAGCAGTCGGCGATCGGCCCGAGCTTCCTCTGGGATCGGAGAGACGACATCCTCGACCCGCACGGCGGTTACTACGCGAGCCTCGCGGGCAAGTACGCTTTTCCGTTTCTCTCGGCCGACGCGCGCTACGGCAAGGTGTCCGGACAGGTCGCCTGGTTCAAGTCGATCTTCGGGGGAGTTCTGGGCGCGAGCCTGCGCGCCGGCGCGATCTACCCGTACGACCTGGAAGCCCAGATTCCCGTGCCGATCCCGGAGCGCTTCTATGCCGGTGGCTCGACGACGGCGCGCGGCTTCGACACCGACCTGGCGGGGATACCGGCAGTCACGGTCGACTACAACACGCAGGCCACGTTTCTCAGCCTGAACGAAACGGGCTCCTGCGCCCCCAGGTACCCGCAACTCGAGCACTACAACTGCAACGAAGGGCCCCGCATCATCGGCGGCAACGGGTTCATGGCCTGGACGCTGGAGTACCGGCTGCCGGTCTTCGGCAACCTCGGCGTGTCGGTGTTCTACGATCTGGCGCAGGTCTGGGAGAACGCCGGAGACATCAACTTCAAGATCGAGGGACCCTTGAAGGTGGATGGCCAGCCCAACGTGAACATGGGGCTGCGCCAGTCGATCGGCGCGGGCCTCCACTACCTGACGCCGATCGGTCCGATCCGGCTCGAGTACGCCCGGCCCGTCGAACCGCGGACGATCGACTTCGAGGTCACGATCGACAAGTTTGAAAACGGTAATACCTGCGATGCGAGCACTGACCCTACCCACTGCGTCCGCGGCTTCGGCAGCACCAAGGAGAAGGGGCGGATCCTGCTCTCGATCGGCTATCCGTTCTAGAATCGACGAAATGCCGCTCTTCGAGTACGAGTGCCGGGACTGCGGGAAGCGCTTCGAGGAGTTCGTTCTCGGCGATGCGCGGCCGAGCTGCCCGGGCTGCAAGAGCGGCAAGCTCCGCAAGCTGCTTTCGGCGTTCGCCGTCGGATCGGGAGGGACGAAGACCTCCTCCGCCGAGGTGTCCGGAAGCTGCGGGACTTGCGGTGACCCGCGCGGCCCCGGCTCGTGCTCGATGGATTAGTTCCGGGTTTCGGGTTCCGGGTTCCGGGTCAGTACCGAAGGCACGCCCACCGGCCTCTCCGACAATTTCCGTTCCGCGGCCGCGAGCGCCTGGCGCAGCGGCTCGGGATCTTCGACCGTCCAGGAAGAGAGACCGGTGAACGGCGCTTCGGCCAGCGCTTCGCGCCACCCCATCGAACGCAGACCCCCATCGCGCAGAGCGTGGACCAGCTTGAGCGTGCGAAACGCGTCGAACCAGGTGTGGAAGTGCCGGAGCATCGTCTCCGGATCGCCGGCCGAGCGCTCGACCGCCTGCCGGACTGCGGCGAACGCCTTCATCCGTTCCAGCGACTCCAGAAGCACCTCCGTCAGGAAGAACGGATTGCCGCGCGGCAGCTCCGAGAGCGCCGCGTCGAGCTTCCCGCCAGAGTCCGCGATGGCCGAGAGCGCGCGCAGCCACGCCGCCAGGTGCGCGAAGACCGCCGGGTGATAGAGACGAAATCCGGAAAGCGCCCGGTGCTTCGACACGAGCTGGGACAGCGCCTTGCCGGTTCCAAACGGAACGCGCTCGGAGATTCGGCCGTCGAGGAGCAGGGGAGAGCCCGAAAGGCGAACGATCGTCCCGACCTTCGCGAGCTTGTTGAGGACGTAGAAATCCTCGGCCGCGTTCTTCTCCGGAAAGCCGTGGACTTCGGCGTACGCGCCGGGGCGCAGCGCGATGCAGCTGCCCATCGCCTGGTATGCGTACGGGGAGCCCGCCCAGTCCAGGCCCAGCACGTAGTAGCGAAGCGAGATCTCGTACAGCCGCGCGGCTTGCGCGAGGTCCGGATCCTCCGCGAATCGGTGCTCGTAGAAGTAGATCGCGGCGGCGGAATCGTCCGCGGGCAGCGCCTCGGTCTGGTCGAAGTAGTCGTTGGGGAGAACGGCGTCGGCGTCGGTGTTGTGAATCCAGCCCGACGAGAGCCGCCCGGCCGCGAAGAGAGACAGCGCGACGTCGTTGCCGATCTTGCGGGCGAGGCCGACGCCCTGGCCTTCGGGCAAAAAGTGGCCGGACTGCGAGCGGTCGACGAGCAGGACGCGGCCGTTGGGGAAGTCGAGCTCCGTCGCCGGATGCTCGCCCGGCAGAGTCCGCGATGCTCTGGCTCCGGAAGCCAGACGCTCTCGCACGGCGCCGTTGGCCTCGTGAATCGCGTGAGGCGAATCCTCGCGGGCGTTCAGGACGACGACGACCAGCGTCTCGCCACGTGGTCCCTGCGGCACCGAACCCAGCGTGTCGAAGAGATTCTGTCCCTCTCCGTAGGCCGGTATGACGAGAGCGTGGCCGAATTCGCCCGGGATCGCGTCGGCGAGCTTCGCCTCGGGTTCGGCGTGGCGCGAGAGGTACTTGGAGACCGCTTTGTCCGGCACAGGCGGAGACTATCGGATAGCGGATCGACGGCTCAGTACAGAGCGGCGCGCAGCGGCAGCGACTCCATGACCCGGGCCTCCGCGTCGAGAAGCTCTTCGAGCCTTTCCTCGACTTCCCGGGGCACGAAGTAGGTCCGCGCCAGGTCCAGGTAGGTCTCGAGGTGCCGCACCTCGGTCCGAGCCAAGTCGCGGTAGAAGTCCTTGAGCGTCCCGTCGGGCAGCGCCGCCGCGAGAAGGCCGAAGCGCTCGCACCCCCTCGCCTCGACGATCGCGCCGGTGACCAGGCGATCCAGGAAGTACGCCTCGCTGCCCTGCCGGTACTCGCGCGCGAGGCGTCCCAGGTAGACGCTCCGAACGTCCGGGCCGAGCGTTCGCCCGCGCTCGGCGACGCGCTTGACGACCTCCTCGAAGTGGGCGAGCTCCTCGCGCGCCAGCGCGATGCAGCGGGCCACGAGCTCCGGGCGGTCGGGATAGTGCGCCACCAGGGCCAGCGCGGCCGCCGAAGCTTTCCTCTCGTTGGCGGCGTGATCGATGAGAAAGGCGTCGAGATCCGCGAGCACCGCCGCCGTCCACTCGAGCGGCGTGGGCCGCTTCAGAAGCAACCCGCTACCCTCCGCTGACGGCGGGCAGGATCGCGATCTCTCCGTCGGCCGGCACGGCCGTGTCGAGGCCCCGCGCGTCCCGCACGTTTTCCTCGCCCACGAAGAGGTTGACGTGCGGCCGGATCTCTCCGACTTCCGTGATCACGCGATCCCGCACGCCCGGGTGCCGGGCGCCCAGCGCGTCGAGGGCTTCACGCACGGTGGCCGGGGAGCCGTCGACGGCGACGCTGCGGAGTCCGCCCGAAAACGGCTGGAGAGGACCCGGTATCAGGAACCGGACCGCCATCAGGCCGCCTTGCGCCGGGAGCGGGCGGCTTTCGCGCGCCGCGCCTTCGACCGGGCGTTCGCCACGACGGCCGCCTTGACGCAGACGATCGGCGGGAGTCCCTCCGCGGCCAGCTTCCAGCTCCGGCCTTCGTCGCGCGACGCGTAGACACGGCCGCTGCGCGTGCCGAAATAGACGCCAGCCGGGTCGAGCGAATCCACCGACATCGCGTCCCGCACGACGGTCTCGAGCGCGCCCTTCTGGGGAAGCCCCCGGGTCATGGCCTGCCAGGATTTTCCGCCGTTCTTCGTGCGGTAGACGCGGAGCTTTCCGTCCGGAGTGCACCGGAAGCCGTCGGAGTGGAGCGGCAGGACGAAGGCCGTGTCCGGGTCGCGGGGATGGATCCCCACGCAGAAGCCGAAATCCGAGGGCACACCGTTGGCCACGTCGTTCCAGGAGTCGCCGCCGTCGTCCGAGCGGTAGAGGCCCCAGTGATTCTGGAGAAAGAGGCGATCGGGATTCGTCGCGTTCTGCGCGATCTTGTGGACGCACTGCCCGAACTCGGGATGCGGATCCGGCAGAAACTCCGCGCGGACGCCGCGGTTCTTGACGTTCCAGCTTCGCCCGCCGTCGTCGGTGCGATACGCGCCGCCCGTGGAGGTCGCGACGACCATGCGCCCGGGCCGCTTCGGATCCACCAGGACGGTGTGGAGACACAGACCTCCTCCTCCCGGCATCCATTTCGCGCGGTGAGGATGGTTCCAGAGGCCGTCGTTCAAGCTCCAGCTCTCGCCGGCGTCGCCGGACTCGAAAAGAGCGGAAGGCTCGACCCCACAGAAAATCGTGTCGGCGTCGTCGGCGCGGCCCGGCGAGATCTGCCAGATGTTCTTCAGCGTCGCTCCGGAGCTCTCCGGGAACCGCACCCGCGGAGTCTCGGGCTGGCTCCACGTCTTGCCGAAGTCGTCGCTCCAGCAGAGCTCCGCCCCCCAGTGCATGCTCGAGGGCGCCGCCCAGATCCGGCGCCGGCCGGCGCGGGAGTCGAAGGCCGCGGCATAGACCGAGCTCCCCGGGAAATACGGCCCCGACAGCTGGAACTTGCGGCGCCCACGGTCCGAGCGGAGCAGGAACAGGCCTTTCATCGTTCCGACGAGGACGAGCAGGTCCCCGTCGCGCGGCGACAGAGGTTTGGGCGGAGGAATCTTCTTTGCAGGCATGGACCGAGAGTCTATGTAATCCAGCGCCGATAAAGCTCCGTGACTTTTCGGCGCAGGTCCTCGAGGCTCCCATCGTTGACCAGGACGTCGTCGGCGCGCGAGCGCGCGGCGTCGGCCGAAAGCTGCGCGCCCATCCGTCGGCGGGCGTCCTCGTCGTCGCCGCCCTTGGCCAACCAGCGCCGGAGGCGCTCGGCCTCGGGAGCGACAACGAGAAGGATGCGGTCGTAGTCGGACTCGGTCTTCGCTTCCAGCAGCTGCGAGGCCTCCGCCACGACGACGCGGGCGCCGGACGCTTGCGCCTCGGCGAAGCGGCGGGCCCGCTCGGCCTGCACCAGGGGATGGATGCGCGCTTCCAGCTCGTGGCGTGCAGTCGGATCGCGGAAGACGATCGCCGCGATCTTCGCCCGATCCACCCGCCCGTCGTTCCCGACGATTTCGTTTCCGAAGAGCTCGCGGGCGGCCGACTCGCCCGGCGCTCCGGGAGCATAGAGGTCGCGTACGATCTGGTCGGCGTCGAAGACGACCGCGCCCAGCGAACGCAGGACGGACGCCACCTCGGACTTACCCGAGGCGAGGCCGCCCGTCAGGCCGACGCGTAGCACCGACTCAGCGCACCGGCGATTTGACGACTTCGCCGCCCTTCATCACGAAGTCGATGTTCGAAAGCACCGAGACGTCGGCGAGAGGGTCCCCGGCTACCGCCACTAGGTCCGCGAAGGCTCCCGGCTGGACGGAACCGACCTGCCCGGTCATCCCCAGAAGTTCCGCGGCGACGGTCGTCGCGCTGCGGATGGCCTCGATCGGAGTCATGCCCAGCTTCATTTCGTACTCGAATTCCTTGGCCTGGTTGATCTCCGTCCACGGAAAACCACCTGCGTCCGTGCCGAACACGATCTTCACGCCCGCCTTGCGGCAGTTCGCCAGCGACTTTGCCGCGATCATCTCTGTGTCCTTGAGCTCCTGGTCCTCGGGGTTGAGGTCGGCGAAGTAGTAGAGGACGGTCTGCGTCGGACTGAGCGCGATTCCCTTGCGCGCCATCTCGGCGGCCATCTCCGGCCGGATCGAGTCGCCGTGCTCGATCGAGTCCACCCCGGCCTCGACCGCGAGGCGCGTCCCCGTGTCCGAAGTGGCATGCGCCGCGACCTTCCGGCCTCGGGCATGCGCTTCGGAGACGACGGCCGCGAGCTCCGCTGGAGTCCAGTTGGGCCGCGTGTCGATGTAGCCGTCGGGCGTGAACCGGACCCGGCCGGTGTTCGCGTAGACCTTGACCCAATCCGTTCCGTAGGAGGTCTGCTCGCGGACCGCGCGGCGGCAGCCGTCGGCGCCGTCGCAGATCATGACGCCCGTCGGGAACTTCCAGTCGGGGCGGAAGTGGAGGATCGGATACGTTCCCGTGGTCGAGAGCGCGGGTCCCGCGACTTGGAGCCGCGGCCCCGGGATCACGCCCTCGGTGACCGCATCGCGCAGCGCCACGTCGGCGTAGCCCGCGCCTTCGGTCTCGAGGTCCCGCATCGCGGTGAAGCCGTGCTCCAGCGCAATTCTCAGCGCACGCACGGCGCGGGCGACTCGGTGCGCCGGGTACTCCTTGAGGATCTGGTCCTCGTACGCGGCGCTGGTCGCGTCCCCCTGGATCAGAATGTGGGTGTGCGCGTCGATCAATCCCGGCAGCAACACGCGCGGGCCGAGGTCGAGAACGCGGACTCCTGCCGGTGCGTCTGTCCCGACGCTCTCGATGCGATCGCCGCGGACGACGACCACCGGGTGCTCCACGTAACGTCCGGCCGCGGGGTCGAGGAGGCGGGCGGCCCGCACGGCGATGCGGGGAGGGCTCGCGTTCTCCGCCCCCAGCCCGGCCCACGTCGAAAGGAGGACGGCCGCCGCGCCGAGCGCGAAGCGGCGCCTCACGGCCGCACGACGACTTCGCCGTTCTTCATCACGAAGTCGATCTTCGACAGGACCGCGACGTTGGAGAGCGGGTCGCCGGCCACCGCGACCAGATCGGCGAACGCGCCGGGCTCGACCGATCCGACCTGCCCGCTCATTCCCAGGAGGTCCGCCGCGACCGTCGTGGCGCTGCGGATGGCTTCGATCGGCGTCATCCCGAGCTTGACCTCGAACTCGAACTCCTTGGCCTGATTGATCTCGGTCCAGGGAAACCCGCCTGCGTCTGTGCCGAAGGCGATCTTCACGCCGGCCTTGCGGCAGTTGTCGAACGACTTCGCGTGGGACTTCTCGGTCTGGCTGCAGACCGCGCAGCCGGCCGCGGCGCGAGGCCCGGCCACGTAGTCGGCGACGACGAGCGTGGGTACGAGGAAGATGCCCTTGCGGGCCATCTCCTTCGCCATCTCTGGCCGGATCGAGTCGCCGTGCTCGATCGAGTCGACGCCGGCTTCGACGGCAATCCTCACGCCTGTGTCCGACCTCGCGTGCGCCGCGACTTTCACTCCGCGGGCATGCGCTTCGGACACAACCGCGGCGATCTCCTCCTTTGTCCAGTTTGGAGGCGAGTCGATGTACCCCTCGTCGACGACCCGGAGCCCGCCGGTGTTCGCGTAGATCTTGACCAGGTCGGTGCCGTAGGAGAGCTGCTCCCGCACGGCCTTGCGGCAGCCGTCGGCGCCGTCGCAGACCATCACGCCCGACGGGAACTTCCAGTCCGGACGATAGTGCTGGATCGGGTAGCTGCCGGTCGTCGAGAGGGCGGGCCCCACGACTTTGAGGCGAGGGCCCGGCACGACGCCCTCGTTGACCGCGTCGCGCAGCGCCACGTCGTCGTACCCGGCGCCCTCCGTCTCGAGGTCCCGCATCGTCGTGAATCCGTGCGTGAGCGCGATCTTCATCGCCCGCACGGCGCGGGCCACACGGTGCGCCGGATACTCCTTCAGGATCTGCTCGTCGTATTCGACGGCGGTCGGGTCTCCCTGCAGAAGGATGTGCGTGTGCGCGTCGATGAGGCCGGGCAGCAGGACTCGGTCGCCTAGGTCGACGACCGTCAGGCCCGCCGGCGCGGCATCCCCGATCGACTCGATCCGGTCGCCGACGACGACCACGACGGGGTGCTCGCGGTACTTCCCGGACTTGACGTCGAGAAGGCGGCCGGCCTTGACGGCGGTGCGTTGAGGGGTCTTCTCGGCTCCGAGGGCCAGGGCGGCGCAGACGATCGCGGCGCAGGCGGCGACGGGTCTTTTTGAGCGGCGCTCGACGCGCCGACGAGAGCGAAGGTTTGTTCCCGTCTGGTCCATAATCCCTGGCTCTCCGAAGGTTTGCGGCGCTCGTAACGCCATACGACACCACCTTTCTTCCGCAGCTCTCTCTGCAACCTGTTGGCGCGGAAGCCTATCGCGGCGGCGAGAAAAGTTTCGGTTCCCCTAAACAATCTACAGGAGCGGACGTATCCTCTCCTGTAGAGATTCGAGGGGAGGGCCAATGGCGCCGGAAAAGAGCGATCTCCTGCAGGGAACCCTGGACGTCCTCATCCTGAAGACCCTTTCCACGGGGGCGATGCACGGCTGGGGCATCTCGCAGCGCATTCAGCAAGTCTCCGAGGACGTGCTGGCCATCAACCAGGGTTCGCTCTACCCGGCCCTCCACCGCCTCGAGGAGAAGGGCTGGATCTCGGCGGAGTGGGGCAATTCCGAGAACAACCGCCGCGCCCGGTACTACAGCCTGACGCGGACGGGCCGGCGTCAGCTCGCCGAAGAGACCGAGAGCTGGGAGCGCTTCGCCGCCGCGGTCACCCGCGTGCTGGCTGCGACCTAGAAGAGGAGGGCGTCATGATCCGCCGCATCGTCGGGAGCATCCGGGGGCTGTGGGCCGGAGAGCGCGCCGAGGCCGAGCTCGACGAGGAGCTGGCCTTCCACGTCGAAAGGGAAACCGAGCAGAACGTCCGGCGCGGAATGACGCCCGAAGAGGCGCGCCGCGCGGCCCTCGTCCGCTTCGGAGGCGTCGACAAGGTCAAGGACGAGTCGCGCGAGGCGTCGCGGGCGCTTTTCTTCGAGACCCTGGTCCAGGACGTCCGCTACGGGCTGCGCTCGCTGCGCAAGAACCCGGGCTACGCCATCGCGGCCGTTCTGACGCTGGCGCTCGGCATCGGAGCCAACACGGCGATCTTCTCGGTCGTGCACGGCGTCCTGCTGCAGCAGCTTCCCTATGGCGGCGGCGAGAAGCTCGTCCGCATCCGGGTCGACGCTCCGGGCGCCGGGATCTCCGACGGGCGCTTCGCCCCGCTGGAGATCGAGGACTTCCGGGCGCAGTCACGAGCTCTCGAGAGCGTCGTCGAGTACCACTCGATGTGGTTCGTGCTGCTCGGAGGCACCGAGCCCGAGCGCGTCCAGACCGGTGTGGTGTCCGCCAACTTCTTCGACGTTCTGGGCGTCAAGCCGATCCTGGGGCGGACGTTCCTTCCGGGCGAAGACAAGCACGGCGCCGAAGCGGTCCTGGTCCTTTCTCACGACTACTTCATGCGCGCCTTCGGCGGCGACGCGTCGGTCGTGGGCCGCGTGTTCCGGATGAACGACCGTCCGCACACGGTCGTCGGCGTCCTTCCCCCGATCCCCGGCTACCCCGAGGACAACGACGTGTACATGCCGGTCTCGGCTTGTCCGTTCCGGTCGGATCCGCAGGTCGAGAACAATCGCGACGCCGGGATGCTGCTCGCGTTCGCCCGGCGCAAGCCCTCGGCCTCGCTCGAGGACGTCCGCCGCGACCTCGGTGAGATCACGACGCGACTGGAGAAGGACTACCCCAAGAATTATCCCGCCGGCGCGCGGATGGCGATTTCGCCGCAGCCCCTTTCCGACGAGCTGACGCGGCGCGCGCGGCCGACGTTCCTGATGCTCTTCGGAACCGTCGGGCTGGTTCTCCTGCTCGCCTGCGCCAACGTCGCGAACCTCTCCCTCGCGCGCCTGATCCGGCGCGAGAAGGAGATGGCGCTGCGCTCGGCGCTGGGCGCGAGCCGCGGGCGGTTGACACGCCAGCTCCTGACCGAGAGCGTCCTGCTGGCGATGGTCGGCGGCGCCCTCGGGCTCGTCTTCGCCGCGGCCGGACGGGGACTTCTCGTGCACTTTGCGCAGCGCTTCACGCCCCGCGCCTCCGAGATCGCGATCGACACGCCGGTGCTCCTGTTCACGATCGCCGTCTCGCTCGCGGTGGGCGTGGGCCTCGGCCTGATCCCGGCGATCTCGGGACGGCGAAGCCTCGTGTCGGCGCTCCAGGAAGGGAAGGGCGAAGGCTCCGCGACGGCGGGCGGCCGCCTCGGCATCCGGAACATGCTGATCGTGGCCCAGGTCGCGATCAGCTTCGTCCTCCTCGCCGGGGCCGGCTTGATGCTCCGCACTCTGTGGAAGCTGTCGAACGTGGACCCGGGGTTCCGCACGGAGCGGATCCTGACCTCGCGGCTGGATCTGAACTTCAGCCGCTACAAGACCGACGAGGAGCGCCGTGATTTTCAGGTCCGGCTGCTCGAACGCCTCCAGACCGAGCCGGGTGTGCAGTCGGTGGCTCTCGCCGGCAGCTTCCCCTTGAACGAGCGGGGACCCGCGAACGGACGCTTCGAGATCGAGGGACGCCCACCCGTCGCCGTCGAGGCGCTCCCGCGCGCCGACTTTCAGCGCATCAGCCCCGACTACTTCAAGACCATCAGCGTGCCGATCCAGCGCGGGCGCGCGCTGTCGGACGCCGACCGCGAGGGCGCTCCGTTCACGGCCGTCATCAACCAGTCGATGGCTCGGCACTACTGGCCGGGAGAAGATCCGGTGGGCCGGCGTATCGGCGTCGACAACGGTCCGGAGCGAAAGGACTGGATCACGATCGTCGGCGTCTCCGGCGACGTCCGGCAGTACGGTCTCGCGGATCCCCCGGTGGACCAGATCTACGTTTCGATGCGGCAGTACCCGGGGCTTTCGACGACCTGCCTGCTCCGCACCGCCGTCGAGCCCGAGCGCATGGAGCGCACCGTTCGGGCCGCCGTCCACACGATCGGACCGGAGCAGCCCGTGGATCGCTTCCGCACGATGGCGGAGGTCCGATCGGGCGCTCTGGACAATCCGCGGCTGACGGCGGTCCTGCTCGCGGCCTTCGCCGGCCTCGCACTGGTCATCACGGCGACCGGGATCGCGGGCGTAATCGGATTCTCCGTCGGGCAGCGACGGCGGGAGTTCGGAATCCGGATGGCCCTGGGCGCGCTTCCCGGAACCGTCCAGGGAATGGTCCTGAAGCAGGGAATGCGCCTCGTGCTGGCGGGTCTGGCGCTGGGGCTGGCGGGCGCGTTCGTCGTCAACCGGCTGTGGGCGGGTCTTCTCTACGAAGTCGCTCCGTCGGATCCGATCACGTACACCGCGGTGGCGCTCGGACTCGGCGCGATCGCGGCCGCGGCGTGCCTGGTCCCGGCACGCCGGGCCACGGCGGTCGACCCGATGGTGGCGCTGCGCAGCGCCTGAAGGAGAACGCGATGAAGCGCCGAATCGGGATTCCGGCCGTCGTACTGTTCGCGGCGGTGCCTCTCCTCGCCATCGGCCCGAAGGACACCGGTGCGAAGAATCTCGCGATCGTTCTCTTTCCCGGTGTCCAGATCATCGACTACACCGGTCCCTACGAGGTCTTCGGACACGCGCGCGTCGACGATCAGCGCGTGTTTCGCATCTACACGGTGGCGCCGTCCGCCGGACCGCTGCGGACGGCAATGGGTATGACTGTCACACCCGAGTTCACGATCGCCGACGCGCCGAGGCCCGACGTCCTCGTCGTTCCCGGAGGCAACGTGCGTCCGCAGCTCGAGAACGCCGAGCTCGTCCGCTGGATCCGCGACAGCGCGCGCACGAGCCAGGTCGTGCTGTCGGTCTGCAACGGCGCCTTCTTTCTCGCCAAGGCCGGCTTGCTCGACGGCCTGGAGGCGACGACCTTCGCGGGCCTGATCGATCAGCTCCGGGTCGCCGCGCCGAAGACGCGGGTCGTGACGGACCGGCGCTTCGTCGACAACGGCAAGATCGTCACCGCCGCGGGACTCTCGTCCGGAATCGACGGAGCCCTCCACGTCATCGAGAAACTCTACGGGAAGGGAACGGCGCAGGTGGCCGCGGTCGAGATGGAATACGACTGGCGGCCCGACTCCGGCTTCGCGCGCGCTGCTCTCGCCGACCGTCATCTGGAGCCGGCCTACGGGGCACTGGACGAATACCGGGGTCGCGTCCTGTCTCACGAGGGCACACGCGAGAAATGGGAGACGTCCTTCTCGATCCAGACGACCTCGACGCCAGCGGCCGTCCTCGCCAAGGTGGACGCGGTGCTCTCCTCGCGCCGGGACTGGGCGAGGCAACCGGTGCCCGCCGGCAAGGCGGCGGCTTCCGAGAGCCGCTGGCGTTATCGGGACGAGGCCGGAGTTATCTGGACGGAAGTCACGCGCGTCGAGCCGGCTCGCGAGGCGGGCTCGCTGCGGGTTGTTCTGTCGATCACTCGCCAGGGCTGATTCGTCCCTCGAGAGAGGGCTCTCGTCCGGCGCTTGAAACCCGGAAGGCTTCGAGCCGTTTGAACCCGCGAGGAGACCTGCGCATCGCAAAGCTCGCGCTGACGGTCAACGGGGAGGCCCGGACCGTCGAGGTTTTCGACGCGGACATGCCCCTCTTGTGGGTCCTCCGCGACGCCCTGGGCCTGACCGGAACCAAGTACGGCTGCGGCAGGGGCGTGTGCGGAGCGTGCACGGTGCACCTCGACGGAGAAGCCGTCCAGTCCTGCCAGGTTCCCGTCTCCGCGGCCCGGGGCCGCCGGGTCAGGACGATCGAGGGTCTCTCCCGCGACGGGAGCCACCCGTGCCAGCGTGCCTGGCTCGATGCGGATGTCGCGCAGTGCGGCTACTGCCAGCCCGGAATGATCATGGAGGCCGCGGCGCTCCTCGCGGAAAAAGCCGGTGTTGATCGCATCGAGAAAGCTCTCTCGTCGCACGTCTGCCGCTGCGGCACGTATGTCCGCATCCGCCGCGCCGTCGCCGCGGCGGCTGCGGGGGGAGGAAGTCGATGAGCGCCACGCGTCGCGCATTCCTCAAGACGAGCGCTATCGGAGGAGCGGCGCTGCTCCTCGAGGTGCCTCTGCCGATCCGCGGAGAGCAGAAGACGCGCTTCGCTCCCAACCAGTGGGTGCGAGTGGGAAGCGACGGAAGAGTCACGCTCGTCGTTGCGCGCTCGGAGATGGGACAGGGCGTGCGCACGGCGCTGGCCATGATCCTGGCCGAGGAGCTCGAGGCCGACTGGGCTTCCGTCTCCATCGAGCAGGCCTCGCCGGGCCCGGACTATACCGAGATGAACACGGGAGGAAGCGGCAGCGTCGAGGACTCCTGGAAGGCGCTGCGCACTGCGGCCGCGGCGGCCCGGACGATGCTGATCGAGGCGGCGGCCCGGACCTGGAAGGTGGATCCGGCCTCCTGCGCCGCGCGTGATGGCTCCATCGTCCATTCCGGGACCGGGCGCAAGCTCTCCTACGGAAGCCTCGTATCGCTCGCCTCCACGTTGCCCGTGCCGAAGGAGCCGCCGCTGAAGGACCCGAAGGACTTCCGGCTCGTGGGAACGGAGGTGAAACGGATCGATGGTCCGGCGATCGTCTCGGGCTCGGCGCGCTACGGCCTCGACGTGCGCGTGCCCGGCATGCTCTTCGCGGCGGTGGCGCGCCCGCCGGTGCCCGGCGGAAAGCTCGCCCGTTCCGACGCCGCGAAGGCGCGCGCGGTGCCCGGAGTCGTGCAGGTGGTCGAGATCGCCGGCGGCGTGGCCGTCGTCGCCCGCGACACGTGGAGCGCTCTCTCCGGCCGCGACGCGCTCGGAGCCGTCTGGGACGACGGATCGGCGTCGAGCGTCTCGACCGAGGAGCTCTGGCGCCGCCTCGACGATCCCTCGTCCACGCGCCACGCGAGGCACGTCACGCGGAAAGAGGGGGATGTCGAAGCGGCTCTCGCCTCTGCCGCGACGCGGGTGGCCGCGACCTACCGCGACTCGTTCCAGGCGCATGGTTCTGTCGAGCCGCAGAACGCCACGGCGAGCGTGGCCAACGGCCGCTGCGAGATCTGGGCGCCGACGCAGAACCCGCAGCGCGTCCAGAAAGAGGCGGCGAAGGTTCTGGGCCTTGCGCCGGACGGGGTCACGGTTCACGTCACGCTTCTGGGCGGCGGCTTCGGCCGCCGTCTCCATGCCGATTACGCGGTCGAGGCCGCGGAGGTCTCGAAGGCCGCGGGGCATCCGGTCCAGGTCGTCTGGTCCAGAGAGGACGACTTCCTCGGCGACTACCTGCATCCGCCCGAGCGCGTGGACCTGGAAGCCGGGATCGACGCAGCGGGCCGCGTCACGGCGTGGAGGCACCGCGCGACCAGCTTCCACCTCTCGATGTTCGGCTCCTTCGATCCGAGCAGCCCGCCGGATGAGGAGCTTCCGTGGGGAGGCTACGACACTCCCTACGCCATCCCGAACCTCGCGGCCGAGTACACGCGGGTCGAGTCGCCGCTGCGCACGGGAGCGTGGCGCGCCGTCTTCTACCCGCCGAACGTCTTCGCCCGTGAGTCCTTCCTCGACGAGGTGGCGGGGCGTCTCGGCAAGGATCCGCTCGCGCTGCGGCTCGAGCTGCTCGAAGGAGACCCGATCCTGACCCTCGCCGGCGGCTACTGGAAGATCGACCGGAGGCGGCTGCGTGCCGTCCTCGAGCTCGCGGGACGGCGTGCGGGCTGGACGTCGCCGGTCGCTCCCGTGGCCGGCCGCCGCGTCGGGCGCGGGATCGCCTGCAACGTCTACCACGGGCGCACGCTTCTCGCCCACGTCGCGGAGGTTTCGGTCGGGCCGCAGGGCGACGTGCGCGTGCACCGCATCGTCACGGCGGCCGACTGCGGACGCGTCGTCAACAAACTGGGGCTCGTCGGACAAGTCGAGAGCGGCGTGGCCTGGGGTCTGTCCTATGCGCTGAAAGGCGAGATCACGATCCGCGGAGGCCGCATCGTCCAGACGAGCTTCCGCGACTTCCCGATCCTGGGACTCTCCGACATGCCGGCGGTCGAGGTGCACACGATCGACGGCGCCGACGCGCCCTCGGGTTTCGGCGAGCAGCCCGTTCCCCCGGTCGCGCCCGCCGTCGCGAACGCGATCTTCGCGGCGACGGGCAAGCGCGTGCGCCGGATCCCGATCCGGGCGGAGGATTTGAAGTAGATTCGGCCGGGGAGGTGGGCATGGATAACGCGAATGCCTCCGCCTTTTTCGACTACTGGGAAAAGGTGCGAGGCCGCACCACCCGCGTCGCCGACTGCATTCCCGAGGACCGGCTGGAGTGGACGTGGCAGCCCGGCAAGTTCACGCTGGGCGACATCCTCCGGCATCTCGCCGGCATCGAGCGCGACATGTACGCCGAGAACGCGCAATTGAAGCCCTCGCGCTACGGCGGCCACGGCCGCGAGCTTGCCGATGGGCTGCCGGCCGTGCGCGCGTATCTCGACCGCGCGCACGCCGAGTCGATGGCCATCTTCCGGTCGCTCTCGGACGCGGACCTCGAGAAGAAGTGCGAGACGCCGGGAGGAGCGAAGATCTCGGTTGGAAAGTGGCTTCGCCTGATGGCCGAGCACGAGATCCATCACCGCGGCCAGCTCTACATGGCGCTCGGGATTCTCGGCGTCGCCACGCCGCCGATCTACGGTCTGACCTCCGAAGAGGTCCGCGCGCGGAGTGTGCCGTCGTGAGCGCTTGCGATGAGTCTGCGTCCTGCCGACGCACCGGCGTGCGGCTCGCGGGACACGCTCGAACGCAAGCCTGACTCCATCGCTGTGCGCTCAGTCCCGCTGCGCGAGGCGTCCTCCCTCGGTTACTTCGGGAGACTCCTCGCGCCGCGAGCGAATGAACCACTGCCGCTAACTTGTTGGAGTCGCTGGTCGTCCGGCATCTCTAGGGAAACCGTTTCCACGTCCATTCCTCGGAGGCCGACTTGCCGGACTGCGTGCCTTCGATCTTCGCGTGGAGCGCGCCGTCCTCTGCGAGCCAGTAGAGGATCCGCGTCGGGAAATCGTGCGTCGGGTTCTCGAACAGGACGCTCCGGCCCTCGGACTTCGCAAGGCGGAACGGCGTCGCCGGACGGCCCTTCGGGCTCGCCCAGTAGGTGATTCCGTGGGTCGAGGCCTCGATGCGCAGGAACTCGAAGCTCTGCGTTCGGCCTCCGGCGACGTCGCGATGGAGCCCGAGCATCGAGCCGCCCTTCGGCGCCGTCCAGACCTCTTCCATCTCGACACCGCCGTCCGAGCCCGTCCACGTGCCGGCCATCCACGCCAGGCCGTCCAGACCGGTACGGGCGCCGGCCGCTCCGCGCAGCATCCACAGGAGAGCCGACCGCCCCGCAATTTTCCGCATCCGCATCATCGAGCACCTCCTTCTCGCGAGGCGGACGGTAACGGAGCGGAGGGGTCGTCGTCTTGAAGGAAAGCGACGTCGGAACCCAGCATCCGGTCGAGGCGCTCCGGGTCGGTGAAGTGTGGCGAAAGCTCGCCGCGCGAGGCGTCGAGGCCCGCCGGCGTCTCGCCCGAGAACTCGCGGAACTCGCGGATCAGATGCGCCTGGTCCGCCTACCCGCACGAGGCCGCGAGCTCCGCCCAGCGCGGCGCGCCGCGGCCCGCGCGCCGCAGAACGTTCTGGAATCGCGCCAGCCGGGAGAGCGTCTTGGGGGATACGCCGACGCCTTCGGAAAACGCGCGCTCGAGCTGCCGGCGGCTCTTCCCGATCCGTCCCGCGACGTCTGCGATCGCAACGGCGCCGCGGCCGCCTAGGATCAGGGCCACCGCGGCGTCGACCCCGCGTCGGGAGGGCCGGTCCGGCTTTGCGCGCGCGAGAAGAAAACGCTCGATCGCCTCGCGCCGCGATCCGGCATCCGGCGCTTCCATCACCTCTCCCTCGACGCGCCGGCCGTCGCCGTTCCAGAGATCCTCGCTCGAGACGGCAGAATCCGTGAGCTCCGAGAGGGGCAGGGGCAGAAAGACGGACACGCCTCCGGGACGAAACCGAACGCCGAACGTCGAGACGGGCCCCGTCGCCTCGAGCGCGAGCAGTCCCGTCGTCGTGCCGACGAGGAAGCTCGCCGGCTGCGCGGCGATGCCTTCGGGCCCGAGGCTCCGGTACGGAGACTCGAGGTGGAAGATCCACTCGGGACATCCGTCCGGCAGAACGTTTTCGCGCGCGCCGGCCTCCGCGTCGGCGTCCACCGCGCTCCAGAAGCACTCGATCCAGGAGGAGAGCGCCGGGTGCGGCGCCCACTCGCGGTATCTCACGCGGCGGCCGCGGGCATCGGGAGAAAGAGCCGGGCGATCGAGCCCTTGTGCCCGCGCCGGTTCTCCAGCGTCAGGCTCCCGCCGTGGGCCTCGGCGATCTGGCGGCACAACACGAGACCGATTCCCGAGCCTCCGGGCTTCGTCGTGAAGAACGGGACGAAGAGGTTGGTCGTCTCGGGCAGGCCCGGTCCGTCGTCGGCGACCCAGATCTCGAGGCGCTCGCGGCCGCGCTTCCATCCGACCGCCACACCTCCGCCGGTCTCGAGCGCGGCGTCGGCGGCGTTGCGCACGAGGTTGATGAGGAGTTGCTCGAGCTGGTCCGCGTCGGCGTCCACGCACGCGAAGGGGCCCGGCAGGACGCCGACGGAGAGGCGGGTCTCCAGGCTCGCCACGCGCGCCAGCATCGGGCCGACTTCCACGCGGGCGGCGCGCGGCGGCGGCAGGCGGGCGAGCTTGGCGTAGGCCGTCGTGAAGCGGGACAGCGCCTCGGCGCGCGCCGCGATCACCGAGAGGCCGCGCCGCAAGTCTTCGCGCCAGTCGGGAGGAGGCTCGGCCTGTCCGGCCAGCGTCTGGAGGCTTCCCGCGATCGACTGGATCGGCGCGAGGGAGTTGTTCAGCTCGTGTCCCAGCACGCGGATGAGCCGTTGCCAGGCCTGCCTCTCCTCCTCGCGCAGGGGCCGCGACACGTCGGCCAGCACGAGCAGGCGGTGCGGCTCTCCGCCCTGGCGGAAATCGCTTCGCCGGATCTCCCAGCGGCCCGGGCCTCCGGGGAAGCGCGCCTCCAGGATGCGGGGCGCCGCCGGGTCGAGAAACGCCGAGAGCCCCAGCTCCTCGGCACTCCGCGCGCGCAGGCGCGGCTCGGGCTGGCCCAGGAGCTTTTCGCCGAAGCGATTGACGAGCTTCAGCCGGCCGGCCTCATCGAACGCGAACACGGCGACCTCGATCTCGGCCATGACCTTGGAGAGCAGCGCGCTCGCTTCGAGTGCGCCGAGCCTCTGCTCGCGCAGCGTCGCCGCGAGTGCGTTGACCTCGAGCAGGACCTCTCCGAGCGGATCGTCCGGCCGCGCCCCGCGCGCCCGGATCGAAAAGTCTTCTTCGCGCATCGCCGCAAGGATGTTGGACACGGTCTGGAGGGGCCGCACCACCCGCTCGTGGAGGGCATTGGCGAAGACGAGGAGGGCCGCGAGCGTCACGGCCGTGACCGTCCAGCGCAGACGCGGCGTGTAGTCGCCGGTCCAGAGAAGAACGAGCGCCGCGGCGAGGGCGGGCAGAGCCGCCGCCAGGGCGATCAGGACCACGCGCCGGTCGTGCGTCAGCGACCGCATCGTTTGAGCGGCGCTCGACGCGCCGACGAGAGCGGAGATTTGTTCCCGTCGGTTCTCATCAGTCTGGTTCTTCGAAAGGTAATCACGCGCCTCGTCTCAATCCTTAGAACCTCTCGGCTGCCGGTCAACCCGTTACGTGCCGTGCTTCTCCAGGCGGCGATAGAGGGCGCTGCGCGAAAGACCCAGAGCGCGCGCCGCCTGGCTGACGTTTCCGCCGAACCGGTCCATGGCCTTTTTCACGAGCAGGCTCTCGACTTCCTCGAGCGACAGGTCCTCCAGCCGCGGAGCCTCGCCCGTGCCGCGGCGCAGCGCCAGGTCTCCCGGACGGATCGTGCCGCCGGAGCTCATGAGGACGGCCCTCTCGACGGCGTGGTCGAGCTCGCGCACGTTGCCGGGCCAGGGATGCGAGAGCAGCGCGTCGAGCGCGGAAGGCTCGAACCCCGAGATCTCCTTGCGGTAGCGGCGGGCGTGGGCCTCCAGGAACTGCCGTGCCAGGACCGGGATGTCCTCCTTGCGATCGCGCAGCGGCGGAATGCGAATCTCGATCGTGTTGAGGCGGAAGAGCAGATCCTGCCGGAAGCGGCCGGCCGCGGCCTCGGCGCCGAGGTCGGCGTTCGTGGCCGAAAGGATGCGCACGTCCGAGCGCAGCGTCCGCGAGGAGCCCAAGCGCTCGAACTCTCCCGTCTCCAGGACCCGAAGGAGCTTGCCCTGCTGGGAGAGCGGGACGTTGCCGATCTCGTCGAGAAAGAGCGTGCCTCCGTCGGCGAGCTCGAAGCGGCCGACCCGGTCGGCCCGCGCGTCGGTGAACGCTCCCTTGACGTGCCCGAAGAGCTCGCTTTCGAAAACCCCCTCGGAGATGCCGCCGGCGTTCAAAGTCAAAAATGGCTTGCCCGCGCGTGCCGACACCGCGTGGAGCGCCCGGGCCACGACGCCCTTCCCGGTGCCGTTCTCGCCGGTGATGAGGACGTTGGCGTCCGACGGGCCGACGCGCGCGATGACGTCTAAGACCGGGCGCATCGCGGGGGAGCCCGCGATCATCGCCGGAGCCCCTTCGTGCCGGAGCAGCCGGTTCTCGGCCTCCAGCCGCTCTCCCTGCCGCAGCGCGCGGCCCAGCGCGATCTGGGTGCGCAGCGTCGTCAGGAGGCGGGCGTTCTCCCAGGGCTTCTGCACGAAGTCCCGCGCGCCGCGGCGCATCGCCTCGACTGCGAGGTCCACGGTTCCCCACGCGGTCATGACGATCACGGGCAGGCTCGCGTCGACCTCGCGGATCTTGGCGAGGAGGTCGAGGCCTTCCTGGCCGGACGTCGTGTCGCGGGCGTAGTTGAGGTCGATCAACACCGCGTCGTACTGCCGCGCCTCGAGCGCGGCGAGCGCTCCCGCTGGCGAGGAGGCGGTCTCGCAGTCGAGCCCCTCGGCTTTCAGGAGAATGCGCAGCGCTTCCAGGACGTCGCGCTGGTCGTCGGCGACGAGAACGCGCGACTTCACGGCTGGAGTCCCGCGCGGCGGCGGAGGCTCACCGCGGCTTGAAGTCGAGCGCCGCGGAGTTCATGCAGTAGCGCAGGCCCTCGGGAGCCGGTCCGTCGTCGAAGACGTGCCCCAAATGACCGCCGCAGCGGCGGCAGAGGACCTCGGTGCGCGACATGAAGTGGCTGTTGTCCTCGCGGGTCTTCACGCTCGCGCCGCAGGCCGGCAGCGAGAAGCTGGGCCAGCCGGTGCCCGACTCGAACTTCGCGCGCGAGTCGAAGAGCGGGTTGCCGCACGCGGCGCACGAGTACGTGCCGTCGGCGTGATGGTTCCAGTACTTTCCGGTGAAGGCCCGCTCGGTTCCCTTCTCGCGAAGGATCCGATACTGCTCGGGCGTGAGGGAGTCCTTCCACTCCTTCTCGGACTTCTCGATGCGGCCGGCGGGATCCTCGACCACGGGCCGAATCTACCACCGGAGCGTTCGACCTTGGCGAGCGCTCACTCCGACCGCAGGGCCTTGATCGGGTCCAGCCGGCTGGCGCCGCGCGCCGGCAGGTAGCTCGCCGCCAGGGCCACCGCGGTCAGGAGGGCCGCGATCCCCCCGAACGTCAGGGGATCTCGCGGGGAGACACCATAGAGAAGGGCCGACAGCGCGCCGGTCAGCACGAAGGCTCCGGCCAGGCCGAGACCGACTCCGGCGAGCGCAAGACGCGCTCCCTGCCTCAGCAGGAGGCGCTGCACGTCTCCGGGCCGGGCGCCCAGGGCCATCCGGATCCCGATCTCGTGCCGGCGTTGCGCGACGCTGAACGCGATGACGCCGTAGACGCCGATCGCCGAAAGCAGCAGCGCGGTCACGGCGAAGAGCAGGAGCAGATTCATCGCGAAGCGCCGCTGGTCGACGGTCGAGGACATCGCCTCGTCCATCGTGCGCACGCCGTAGATCGGGAGCTCCGGATCCGCCGCGCGGACCTCCTTTTCGATCGAGGCCCCCAGGGCCGCCGGACTGCCGCCGCCGCGGACGAGCAGTGTCATGTTGAGGCTCGAGGCCTGGAGCATCGGCCGGTAGAGGATCGGACTGTCGAGCGCGTCGAGCGCCTCGGTCTTGACGTCGCGCACCACACCCACGATCGTCATCCACGGCCCCGGCTGGAGACGCCCGGGTATCCGGATCCGCCGGCCGACCGGGTCCTCCTTCGGGAAGAACTTGCGGGCGAGGGAATCGCTCACGACGGCGACCGGCATCGCCTTTTCCTCGTCCTGTTCGGTGAAGACCCTTCCCCGTACCAGCGGGATCCGGAGAGTGTGGAAGTACCCCGTGCTGACGCTCGCGAACTGCGCCCCCGCCCGACCCTCCCGGTCCGGGTCGCGTCCCTCGATCTCGAATGCTCCGCCGCCGCGGTTGCTGCCGAAGGGCACGCGGGTGGAAGCCGCGACGCTCTCAACACCCGGCATCGTTCCCACGCGTTCGAGAATGCGCTTGTAGAGCGTGACCTGGGCGTTGTTCTGGAAGTAGCGGCCGGACTCCGGAATGTTGGGCTGGGGCAGCCACAGGCTCGCCATCGTCACGCCCTTCGCATCGAAGCCTGGATCCACCTGCTGGAGCTGCCAGAGCGTTCGGACGAGCAGACCCGCCGCCACGAGCAGCACGAGCGCCAGCGCGAATTCCGCGACGACCAGGAGCGACCGCAGCCTCCGTCCGCGCCGTCCGGTCGACGAGCCCCGCGCGCTGTCCTGGAGCGTCTCGGAGAGCCCCGGCCCGGAAGCCTGCAGAGCGGGAAGGGTGCCGAAGAGGATTCCGGTCGCGAGCGACGCAACCAGCGTGAAGAGCAGCACGCGCGGGTCCGGTCCCGTGTCGGTGAGCCCCGGGATGTTCGTCGGAGACATGCGGACCAGGAGCTGCACTCCCCAGGAGGACAGCGCCAGGCCCAGCCCTCCTCCCGCGAGCGCCAGGACGAGGCTCTCGGTCAGGAGCTGGCGCACGAGCCGGAGGCGTCCGGCGCCCATCGCCTGGCGGATCGCGAGCTCACGGCGGCGCACCGAGGCGCGCGCCAGCAGCAGGTTGGCGACGTTCGCGCAAGCGATCAGGAGAACGAAGCCGACCGCCGCCATCAGGACGAGGAGTGCGGGCCGTACGTTGCCGACGAGGTCGTCCTGAAGCGGAAGGATCCGGGGCGACCATCCCTCGGCGTTCGGGTACTCGGTTGGGAACTGACGCCGGAGCTCCCCGGCGAAGACGTCGAGACGCTGTTGCGCGGCGGCCAGCGAGAGACCCGGTTTCAGACGCGCCAGTCCGCCCTGCAGGAAATACGCGCGGCGGTTGGGCTCGCCGCGAAACGGCGACGTCCGCCAGCCGGCCGGTGACCAGATCTCGACGTCCGTTTCGATGCTTCTTCCCGGATGCCGGAACCCCGGAGGCGCCACGCCGACGATCGTGTACATGTCGTCGTCCAGCCGCATGGTCTTGCCGATGACGCTCGGGTCCGCCGCGTAGTGCCGCCGCCACCACCCGTCGCTGATCACGGCGATCTCGGCGATTCCGGTGCGGTAATCCGCTGGCTCGAAGAAGCGGCCGACCTGGGGCCGAACCCCGAGCAGCGAGAAGTAGTTCGTATCGACCAGAAGAACCTCGGCGCGCTCCGGTCGGTCGCCGCCCGTGATGTTGGCGTTGATCGGATAGAGGCCGGAAACCTGGCCGAAGATCCCGGCACGGTCCTGATAGTCGAACAGCTCGGGCGGGGAGAGTCCCACGTCGGTGAGTCCCTGTCCCTTCAGGTCTTCGGTCACGCGCACGAGCTCCCCCGGCCGCTCGAAGGGGAGAGGCCGCAAGAGCACCGCGTTGACCACGGAGAAGATCGCGGCGTTGGCGCCGATGCCCAGCGCGAGCGTGGCTACGGCGATGGCGGTGAAGCCGCGACTCCGCACCAGCATGCGAACGGCATAGCGGACGTCCTGCGAGAAAGTGGTCACGATGGCCTCCTCGTCATTCGCTGCGTAGTGCGTCCAGGGGGTCGATGCGCGCCGCGCGCCGGGCGGGAATCGCTCCCGCGAGGATTCCGACGGCGAGCAGGAGCGCGGCGATGGCCGCATAGGTCGTCGGGTCGGTCGGCCGCACCTCGAAGAGCAGGCTCGACAACAGGCGCGTCACGCCGAGAGCCGCCGCGCATCCGATCGCGAGACCGACGACGACGAGCCGGAGTCCCCCCGCCGTCACCAGACCCAGGATCTGACCCGGTCGGGCGCCCAGGGCGATGCGAATGCCGATCTCGCGCCGGCGCAAGGTGGCGCTGTAGGAAACGAGCCCATAGAGGCCGAGCGCTGCGAGCAGCAGCGCGAGCCCGGCGAAGCTCGACAGCAGCGCCGCCTGAAAGCGCGGTCCGGCCACGGATTCGGAGACGAACGTCTCGAGCGGCCGGACGTTGGCCGCGACGAGCGCCGGGTGCACGCGCCGCACGAGACTGGCGACCGCGGGCGCCAGGGTCTCCGCCGGCGTGGTCGAGCGGATCATCGCGTACGCCCAGGGAAAAGGCGTCTGGGAAAACGGGGTGTAGATCGCCGAGTCTCCCGGATCGTCGAGGCCACTGTACCGGACGTCCTCGACCACGCCCACGATCTCGCGGAAGTCGCTGCTCTCTTCGGGATTCAACAGACGCAAGCGCCGGCCGACTGCGCTCGCGCCCGGAAAGAGGCGCCTGGCCAGGCCGCGGCTGACGAGAGCCACCGGCGCGGTATCGGCGCGATCGCCGTCGCCGAACGCGCGGCCTTCGAAAACGCGCGTCCCGAGCGCATCGAAGTAACCCGGAGTGGCAGCGATGAAGTACGCGGAGGAGTCCTCGGACGCCGACGCGACCCGGCCTTCGATCTCGAAACGCGTGGCCCTCTGTGCGGTCTGAGGAGGAAGCGCGGTGCCGGCGCCGGCTGCGACGACGCCGGGAAGCTCGCGAATTCCGCGGACGATCTCCAAAGTGGCCGCCGCCCGGGCCTCCCGCCCGTCGAGGTCGACGACGTTCACGGAAAAGCTCGTCACGTTCTGAGGACGGAATCCCTTTTCGACGTGGAGCAGGCGCTGGAGGCTGCGGGCGAGCAGCCCGGCCCCCACCAGCACGACGACCGCCAGGGCCACCTCGGCGACGACGAGCGCTCCACGCAGCCGGCTTTGGCGGCCCGACGAGCCCCGCGCGGAATCGGCGACGGCTCGCGCGAGATCGGTTCGGGAAGCCTGAAAAGCGGGAGCCGTTCCGAAGAGCAGTCCGCTCGCGACGGCCGCACCGAGTGCAAAGAGCAGGACCGGGACCTCGAGGCGAACCTCCGAGAGCCTCGGCAGGTCGGAGGGCGCCACCGCCGGAAGCGCGGAGATCGCCCAGGCGGCGAGCAGAACGCCCAGCGTTGCTCCCGCCAGGGACAGGAGCACGCTTTCCGTCAGCAGCTGGCGGATCAGCCGGCCGCGCCGCGCACCGAGGGCGGAACGGATTGCGATCTCCCTCGATCGCGCGGCGCCCCGGGCGAGCAGCAGGTTCGCGACGTTGGCCGAGGCGATGAGGAGAACCAGGCCCACCGCCGCGAAGAGCGTCCAGAGGGCCGGACGGACCTCGCCGAGCAGCCGCTGCTCCAGCGGAACGAACTGCGCGGTGAATCCCGCGTTGGTGTCGGGATGAATCTTCTGCAGCCGGCGGCTGACTTCCGCCACTTCGGCGCGCGCCGCCTGGAGTGAGACGCCGGGCCGGACGTGCGCCACGACCCGAAAGATGCGCAGGCCACGATTCTCGGCCATCGCGGGAGTCCTCGCCATCTCGTGCTCGAGTGGAACCCAGAAGTCGAACTGCCGGCTCGGGAACTCGAAGCCCGGGGGCATCACGCCGACGATCGTGAATGGGCGCCCGCCCAGGGAAAGGGTCTGATCCAGCGCGGCGCGATCGCTGCCGTAGCGCTGTCGGGCGAAGGCGCTGGCGAGCACGGCGACCGGCTCCCGCGCGTCGGCGGGCCCGATGACACGTCCGGCCGCGGCCGCTCCGAACAGCCGGAAAAACTCGCCGGAGACCTCCGCGCCGCGGCGCTGCTCGGTTCCTTCGCCCCGCTCGAGACCGACGTTGTAGAGGTTGGTCGCGAAGACGGCCGTCTCATCGAGAGACCGAGTCTCCCGCCGGATGTCTTCGTAGTCCGGCAGCGAAGCGTTCCCGACGAGCAGGCGGCCCGCGTCCCGATAGGGCAGCGGCGTGAGGAGGACGCCCCGCACGATGGAGAAGACGGCGGCATTGGCGCCGATGCCGAGAGCCAGCGTGGCGACGGCGACGGCCGTGAATCCGGGGCTGCGGGTGAGAGTGCGAAGCGCGTAGCGAAGATCCTGGCGGAGGGCGCCCATCACTCGCTCCGCAGCGCCTCGAGGGGATCCAGTCGCGCCGCGCGGCGGGCCGGCGGATACGCCGCGGCGAGCGCCACCGCGATCATGAGGAGGGCCCCGCCGGCGAAGACGACAGCGTCGGCCGCCTTGACGCCGAACAGGATCGATTCGACGACGCGCGCCAGAACGTACGCGGCAGGCAGTCCGATCAGGCCGCCGACGAGGAGGAAGCGCGCGACCTCGCCCAGAACCAGACGCCGCACGCTTCCCGGATCCGCGCCCAGAGCGATGCGGACTCCGATCTCCCGCCGCCTCTGCTCGACCGCGAAGGAGAGCACGCCGTAGATCCCGATCGCGGCGAGAAGAGCTGCCAGTGCGCCGAAGGCCGCTGAGAGAAAGAGCATCAGCCGGTCCGTCAGGAGCGACTCGGAGAGCTGCGCTGTCATCGTCTTCACGTTGTCGACGGGGAGCTCCGGGTCCAGCCCCTTGACGGCGGCGCGCAGCGGGGGCGCGAGGAGTCCCGGATCGCGATCGGTCCGGAGATAGAACGTCAGCTCGCCGAGCTTTTCGTACTGGAGATACGGCAGGTACGCGAACGGGACATCCGGCTCAGTGACCTGCGCGTTCTTGATGTTGCGGACGATGCCGACGATCTCGATATCGGGCTTCACGTCCGGCCCACCGCCGAGGCCGAACCGCGCGCCGAGAGCGTTGCGGCCGGGGAAGAGCTTGCGGGCCATTGTCTCGTTGACTACGGCGACCTTGGGTGCGGTCGCGTCGTCCGTCCAGGCGATATCGCGACCGGCGAGGATCGGAACGCCGAGCGTCATGAAGTAGTCGGGACCGACGTGGTTGCGGCGCACGCGTCCAGACTCGAAGTCGGGCGGAGCGCCTTCGACTCTCACGTTGCCTCCGCTGTCGCTGTTGGTGAAGCTGGAGAGCTGCGCGGCGGTGACCGAGCGGACGCCGGGAAGTCCTTTCAGATCCTCGGTCAGACGGCGGGCGAAGTCTGCGGTGCGCTCGGCCGAATAGCCGTTCAAATTCGGTGCGATCACAAAACCGATGACGTTCTCGGGCCGCACCCCCAGATCCACCCGCGCGAGATTGGAGAGGCTCCGCGCGAAGAGGCCGGCCGCGACGAGGAGGACGAGCGTCAATGCGACCTGCGCCGTGACCAGCCAGGCCCGAAACCGCAGGGCATCGCGGGCCGGCGAGACCGTCCCCCGGCCCTGCCCGGCAAGCGTGCGCGCGGGGTCGAGGCTCGCCGCCCGGTAAGCCGGCCCCACGCCGAAGAGCAGCCCCGCGATGAGCGACAGCATCCCGGCGAAGAACAGGACGCGCGGATCGATCTGTGCCGCGATCAGGCGCATGTCCGCCTCGTCCGGGAACGCCGAGAGCAGGCCATGCAGGATCCAGGCGGCGACCACGACGCCGAGGAGGCCGCCGGTTATGGTGAAGAGAAGACATTCGACGACCGACTGCCGCAGGAGATGCCGGCGTGTGGCGCCGATCGCCAGTCGGATCCCGTACTCGCGCTGCCGCGCCGCGCCCCGGGCCGCGAGCAGTCCGGCGAGATTCGAGCACGCGATCAGGAGAACCAGACCTACCATCCCCATGAGGGACACGAGCGGCTTGCCGATGCCGTCCTGGAGCACCCGGCGGCCGTGCGATCCCGGCTGGAGCAGGACGCGGCGCGCCAAGAACTCCTTCTTCGTGTTCTCGTTCCAGCCTTCCATCTTCGGCAGAAGCTCCTGCAGCAGCGGACGGTACGTCGGCTCGAGCGCGCGCTCGGCCTCCGCGCGGGACAGACCCGGCTTGAGCCTTCCGACGATCTGGAGCCAGTAGTCCTTGGGGTCCTCCAGACCGTTCCAGAAGGGCGTCATCTGCGGCTTCATCATCATCGGCACGAAGAGATCCGCAGGACGCCCGGCCTGGATTCCGGCAAACGACGGCGGCGCCACGCCGACGATCGTGAAGGGATGACCGTTGAGGACGACCGTCTGGTCGAGGATCGCGCGGTCCGAGCCGAAGCGCCGGGCCCAGAAGCCGTGGGACAGGACGGCCACCGGATGCGCGCCGGGTGTGCGGTCGTCGTCCGGGCCGAGGACGCGGCCCAGTGTGGGAGGCACTCCGAGAACGCCGAAGTAGTTGCCGGTGACGAGCTCGCCATGGGCGAACTCCGTCGAGCCGCGCGCGGCCACGCTCGCGTCGAACGGCTCCTCGCCGATCAATCCGACGAAGACCGTGGAGCGATCCCGGAGGTCCCGGTACATCGGATACGAGAAGCACGCCGTGTCATCGCCGTCGCTGTGGGTGTGTCCCTGGCGGGGTCCGGGAGAGCGAAGCAGGACGAGCTCGTCCGGGTTGCGCACCGGCAGCTCGCGAATCAGGACGCGGTCCACCAGCGCGAAAATCGCGGCGTTGGCGCCGATTCCGAGCGCGAGGGTGGCGATCGCGGCCGCGGCGAAGGCG
>JBKOVK010000344.1:0-5072 GCA_046724475.1 Acidobacteriota bacterium
ATGAAACGAGGAGGTCCCCTCCCCGGCAAGCTCTCGGATCCGGCTCTTTCTCCACCCGCCCTCGGCGGCGCCGACGGCGTGGAGGAACTGCGTGCCGGTGCAGGAGGACTTGGAGATGATGTTCCAGCGCTTGTGCCCCCAATGGGCGGGCATCTGGCGGCCCGCCGAGGCGGGATCGTCCTTGGCGCCGACGGACTGCAGGAACATCTCGTAAGGGGTCACGCCGAGCTGGAGGATCAGGGCGCGGTCGCGGTAGTAGGCGTCGAACCAGTCGTAGCCGCCCTTGAGCACCATGCCCGCGGCCGTGCCGACCGCCTCGTGCCCGACGCTGTTGATCTGGAAGTAGATCTTGTTCTGGCGCTTGAGCTGGATCTCCTTGTCGTCAAAGCGCCGGGACAGGTAGATGTTGCGGTAGGCGGCGACGAGGGAGGCGGCGTCGAGGCCGCGATGCTTGCCGGCTCGGACCTCGGTGGCCATCGTCGCGAATATACCAAACGGGTTTTTCGAGGCGTGGTGACGGGATCGGGGAGGACGAGGCAGGAACCGGGGCTAAAAAAGCCGGATCAGTCCCCACAGCTCGAGGGCGGCGAGCCCCAGAGTCACGGCGAGAAACAGCACGGCCTTGACGTCGGGCCGTCCGCGGGGACTTGAGTTTTCCATGAAAGCGCAGTCTCCGGTAGCAGAACTCGTGCCACCAACGAAAGTTACGAGCGGAGAGGCCAAAACGTTTACGATCGGGCTTGTTATGCTTCATTTCCCATGGCTGGGGTAGGTGCAACTCCTTCCTATCCGTCACTTCGGGAGCGGCCGGCGCCGCCCGACGTCTCCTCGATCGACCCGCGCCTGGATCTGGAGCGGGAGATCCGAGAGTTGAAGCGACAAAAAAACGCAGTCCTCCTTTCGCACTACTACCAAGAAGAGGCGATCCAGGACCTGGCGGACTTCGTCGGCGATTCGCTGGACCTCTCCCGTAAGGCGCAGCAGAGCGACGCACGGATCATCGCGTTCGCCGGCGTGCGCTTCATGGCCGAGACCGCCAAGATTTTGAATCCGACCCGCAAGGTCATCCTGCCGGACTACGAAGCCGGCTGCTCGCTGGAGGACTCGTGTCCTCCCGACGCCTTCCGCGCCTGGCGGGAGGCGCACCCCGGAGCGGTCTCGCTGACGTACATCAACTGCTCGGCCGCGGTGAAGGCGCTTTCGGACATCATCGTCACC
Source organism: Acidobacteriota bacterium (assembly GCA_046724475.1). Lineage (GTDB taxonomy): Bacteria > Acidobacteriota > Thermoanaerobaculia > UBA5066 > Gp7-AA6 > DAHUXD01. Next base: position 1,219 of record JBKOVK010000344.1, read on the forward strand.
TCCTCGAACGCCGAGAAGATCGTGAGATCCATCCCGCCGGACCAGGAAATCCTCTTCGCTCCCGACCGGCACCTCGGCGCGTTCCTGTCGAAGAAGCTCAACCGCCCGATGACCCTGTGGCCGGGCACCTGCATCGTGCACGAGCAGTTCTCCGAGCGCGAGATCGTGAAGTTGAAGGCCATGTATCCGGGAGCCAAGGTCGCCGCGCACCCGGAGTGCCCGGAGGCCATCCTGAAGCACGCCGACCACGTCGGCTCGACGCGTTCGATCCTCAACTACGTGACCACCGCGCCGGCGAAGAAGTTCCTGATCGCAACCGAGGAAGGGATCATCCATCAGATGAAGAAACTCGCGCCGGACCGCGAGTACATCCCGGTTCCTCCGGACAACGGCTGCCGTTGCAACGAGTGCCCGTTCATGAAGCTCAACACCCTCGAGAAGCTCTACCTGTGCCTGCGCGACGAGCGTCCCGAGATCATCCTGCCCGAGGACGTGCGCAAGGCGGCCGAGAAGCCGCTCTTGCGGATGCTGGAACTGTCCTAGGCCTCGGAGTCGCGCACCCCGTTTCGTAAGCCTGCCGACTGCGGGATCCCTCGCTGGCGCTCGGGATGACGGCTCGGTCCGGAGAATAAAGCCTGCATCCCGAGGAGCGGAGCGACGAGACAGCCGACCACCGAAGGCAGACCCACGGCAGTAGGCAACGCCGGGCGAAGCCCGCGCGTTCATCCCGGACTCGACTCGCCGAGGATGCCGCCGATCGCTCGGGATGACGGCGTGAAGTATCCTGCGCGCCGAATGCACGCCCTGTCGGACGAGGCCCTCGACGCCGCGCTCCGGGCGTTCCTCGCCGAAGACACCGGACGCCTCGACGTCACGACGGCGGCGACCGTACCGGCGTCGGCGCGCGCGCGCGGCGAGCTGGTCGCCAAGTCCGACTGCGTCGCGTCCGGCCTTCCCGTCGCGCGGCGCGTCTTCGAGCTGCTCGAGCCCGACCTGACCTGGAAAGACGAGGTCGCCGCGGGAACGAGGGTCGGCCGCGGCGCGGTGCTGGCCCGACTCGAGGGGCGCGCCCGCCCGATCCTGACGGCCGAGCGTGTGGCGTTGAATCTGGTTCAGCGCATGTCCGGCATCGCCATGACCACGCGGCGTTTCGTCGACGCGCTCGCGGGAACCGGATGCCGCGTCCTCGACACGCGCAAGACCGCACCCGGCCTGCGGCCCTTCGACCGGCAGGCCGTGCGCGACGGCGGCGGCGACAATCACCGGTACGATCTCTCCGAGATGGTCCTCATCAAGGACAACCACCTGCGCCTTTCCGGCGGAGTGCGCGGCGCCGTGGCGGCGGCGCGGGCGGCGGCGCCCCCGGAAATGTCCATCGAAGTCGAGGTCGAGTCGGACGAGGAGCTGAAGGATGCGCTCGCCGCCGGCGCGGATCGCATCCTGATCGACAATCAGCCTCCCGACGTCGTCGCGCGCTGGTCCGCCATCGCGAGAAGCTCGCAGCGCCGTCCCTTCCTCGAGGCTTCCGGCAACATGCGGCTGGAAACCGTTCGCGCCTACGCCGAGGCGGGCGTCGACGCGGTCTCGGTCGGAGCGCTGACGCACTCGGTCACCGCGGCCGACATCTCGCTCGAGCTCGACCTCGCGCCCGCATGAGCCGCAACGGGACCGACGTCCTCGTCCTGGGCACCGGCGTCGCCGGGACCACGGCCGCCATCGCCGCGGCGCGCGCCGGCGCCGACGTAACGATCGTGACGCGCGCCGACGAAGCCCGCGAGTCCAACACGTACTACGCCCAAGGAGGGATCGTCGCCCGTCCCGAAGGAGACACGCCCGAGAAGCTCGCGGCCGACATCGAGCGGGCCGGCGCCGGACTCTGCTCCCCGGAGGCCGTCGCGCTGATCTCCCGCGAAGGACCGGATCTCGTCCGCCGGCTCCTCGTCAACGAGCTCCAGGTTCCCTTCGACCGCGAAGGCTCGGACTTCCACTGGACGCTGGAGGGAGGGCACTCGGTGCCGCGAGTCCTCCACGTCAAGGACGAAACCGGCGCGCCGATCGAGCGCGCCCTGATCGCCGCGTGCAAGGCGGAGTCGCGCATCCGCTGGCTCCTCGGCACGACGGCGGTCGACCTTCTGACGCTTTCCCACGACTCCGTCGACCCGACCGACCGGTATCACGCCCCCGTCGTCATCGGCGCGCACCTGCTCGACCGCAAGACCGGAGCCGTCACGCCGCAGCTCGCCCGCGAGACGATCCTCGCGACGGGAGGGCTCGGCCAGGTCTACCTCCACACGACCAACCCGCCCGGCGCACGCGGCGACGGCTTCGCGATGGCCCGTCGAGCGGGAGCGCGGCTCCTGAACCTCGAGTACATCCAGTTCCACCCGACGGCGCTCCTCCATCCGCGCGGGCGCCTCCTGCTGACCGAGGCGCTGCGGGGCGAGGGCGCGAGGATCACCGACGCTTCGGGCAAGGAGTTCCTGCGGGACGTGCATCCCGCGGGCGAGCTCGCGCCGCGCGACATCGTCGCGCGCGCCATCCATCAACGGATGCTCGAGAAGGACGAGCCGTATGCCCTTCTCGACATCTCCTTCAAGCCCGCGGCATGGATCCGGGAGCGTTTCCCCGGGCTGGTGGCGCGATGCCTGGAGCTGGGCTTCGATCTGACGGCGGGACCGGTACCGGTCGTTCCCGCGGCGCACTACGCCTGCGGCGGTGTGGCGGTGGATGAGAACGGTCGGACCTCCCTCGGCCACCTGCGCGCGGCCGGCGAGGTGTCGTGCACCGGCGTCCACGGCGCCAACCGTCTGGCCTCGACCTCGCTTCTGGAAGGCCTGCTGTGGGGTTGGCGCGCAGGGCAGGCCGCCGCCCGCGAGGCGGCGCGGACACGGGAGCGGCCGCTGCCCGAGGTCAAGCCCTGGCAGCCGGAAGACGAGCCCGTGGATCCCGCCCTGATCGCGCAGGACTGGATGGTCATCCGGCACACGATGTGGAACTACGTCGGGCTCCTGCGGTCCGAGCGCCGTCTCGATCGAGCCGGGCGCATCCTCTGGGAGCTTCGCGACGAGATTGAGAATTTCTACAAGCGCGGAACGATGTCGGACGCCCTGCTGGGCCTGCGCAACGGCGTCCAGACCGCCCTGGCCATCCGGAACGCGGCCATGGACAACCGCGTCTCGAGGGGGACCCACTACCGGGTCGATGGATAGAGGCGGCCTGCTATAGTTCCGGGCCGCCATGAGCGTTCTCTACCTGCATTTCGAGACCGACGAACGCCCCGGACGTGTGGCCCGCCTTCAGAAGAGCGGCGCGCACGTCGTCGTCGCCGAGCCTCGCTGGCCGGGCTTCTTCGAGCTCGCCAAGCGCGAGAAGCCGTACGCGATCGCGATCGACTTCTCCCAGGCCCCGTCCCATTCGCTCGAGACCGCGGACTACATGTCGAAGGCCCGGGAGACGCGGGATGCCGCTCTCTTCCTACTTCGGGTGCCGGCGGATCGCGTGGAGGCCGTCCAGAAGCGGTTGCCCCAGGCCACGATCGTGACCGAGGGCGAGCTCTCCGGGAAGCTCGCCGAGATGGAGCGTGAGGCCGAGGCCCGCGCGCGCCAGAAGAAGGAAGCCGCCGCGGCTGCCAAGAAGGCCGCGCGCGCCGCCAACGCGGCCGCCAAGGCCGCCGCCGCCGGCAAGGCCAAGCCCGCCGCGGCCGCACCGGCCGCGAAGGCCAAGGCCAAAGCACCCGCCGGCGCGAAGAAGAAGACGGCGCGCAAGAACGCTCCCGCCCGAATGACACAGCCCAAGAAGAAAAAGTAGTCCGAACAGGAGACTCGAATGGCCGGATTCGACCGCGAAGAGCTTCG
>JBKOVK010000066.1:0-7726 GCA_046724475.1 Acidobacteriota bacterium
GAATAGCCGAGCAGGTTCAGCAAAAAAGGGTTGGCGTCGGTGATCCTTCCGGTATTCGCGTCGAGAATGAGAATGCCGTCCTTTGCGGTCTCGAAGAGGCGCCGGTAGCGGAGTTCGGAAGCCATGAGGGCGTGCTGGATGCGTTCATGGTCGGTGCTCGCAGTCTTGGGAGACGCCGAGGTTGCGCTGGCAGCTTCCAATTCAGCCAGCCGGGCCCTCAAGGCGGCAATCTCTTCGATCAAGGCAGGAGTTGACTCGTCAGACATCTCTAGAATCTCCGGCCTCGTGACCGGGCCGAGTCTTCCGACCATCAGAGAGTCTACAGTACAGCGGACGTTGCGAGCTCGGTCTTGGGGTGTCTCCGCCAAATTTCAAGCCCGTCGGACAACCGTTGTAGCTGGAACCGCTGGACTCATGTGCGCCCGGCGGCTTGCAGGATCAGGTCGGTGATCTCCTGTGGATGCGAGATGAGCGACAAATGGCTCGCCTTCACCTCGATCGTCGTTGCTCCCATGCGTTTGGCCATGAACCGCTGAAGATCGGGATTGATCGTCCGATCTTCCGTCGAGACCGCATAGAAGCTCGGCTTCGAGCGCCATGCGGCCTGCTTGGCCTTGCCGGTCAGAAGAGCCTTGTGAAAGGGCTGCTGGACTGCATAGAGCACCCTCGCCCGGCCTTCTGGCAGGTCGCCGGCGAAATCCCGCAGGAACGCAGCCTCGGTGAGTCTTCCTTCGTCGCCGTCGAAGACGATGCCCGCCGCGGCGGGTGGCGTGGGGAACTTCTTGGCCAGCACCGTGTAATCCTCTCCCGCATCCGGGGCCCGTGCGGCGACGTAAACGACAGCCGAGACCTTTGGATCGACGCCGGCCTCCGTCACGATCATGCCCGCGAAGGAATGTCCCACCAGAACGGTCGGTCCATCCTGCCGAGCAAGCACACGTTGGGTCTCCGCCACCGCATCTTCCAGCGTTGTCAGCGGGTTTTGCACGGAGGTCACGTTCACCCCTGCTGCCTGCAATCGGGTGATCACCTCGGACCAGGATGATCCGTCCGCGAACAGCCCATGGACGAGAACGACGTTGCGAGCCGCGGGTCGGTTCTCGGCACGTTGCAGGTGCGGCACCAGAATAGCTATGGCTCCGGCCGCGAGTGCGGAAGCGAGTGTAGGACGACGGATCATGGCGAATGTCTCCTGAGGTAGGTATTCCATCGCAACCAAGGCCGCGACTCTTGGCTATCCGGCTCGTCAGACCAACCCGTACGCTTTGAGCTGGGTGGACGCGCTCGAGACGAAGGCCTTGACGATCGTAATAGTCGGGATCGCCAACAGCAGTCCCGCGAGGCCGAAGAGGCTCCCGCCGCCGAGCACTCCGATCACCACGACCAGCGGGTGAAGTTGAGACGCGCCGCCCAGGACGAGCGGCTCGAAGACGATGTTCTTTAGGAGCTCGATGAGCAAGACGCCGGCGACCAGCCAGATCGCCACGTTGCCCGTGTTGATCATCGGAAGCAGCGGGTGGATCCGGTCCGCCAAAAGCGTGTAGCAGAGCCCGGTGAGCACAGCGACCGCTGAACCGACGTAGGGGATCACGTTCGTCGCGCCTGCCAGGAACCCGAGCACGACTGCCCACAGGACGGGCAGGCCGACGACCACGAAGAGGAGCGCCACGGCGAGGCCCAGGAGGGAGCACTCGAGAAAAACGCCGCGAAGGTAACTTCCAAGGGCGCCGTCGAGGTCTGCCAGAACGGCCAGCGTCGGCTCGAAGAGTCGGTTGGGAACGAGAGTGAGGAGGCCCCGCTTGATCTCCCCGGTGTCTCGCAGGAGGAAGAGGAAGACCGTGGGCGCGACGACCCACGTCGAGAAGATCGCCGCCAGCGCGGCGAGCGGCGTCTTCGCCGGCCGCGTCGGCGGCCCCAAGGCTCCGGGGCGGGATTCACCCTCCATGCGACCCTCGCCGTTCGGCGCCAACCCGCGCTGCACGAGCGTCTGGAGATTGGCCCGGTCATACTCGAGAAGCGCGGCGGAATCCGCCTGCACGTTGGGCTTGCCCGTGTGCGACTCGAGAAATCGCGTGCGCTCCTGCGCCGTCATCGCGAGAAGCCGGTTGATCCGATCCATCGCAGGTTCCACGTCGTCCCGAACAAGCCGGTAGAGCCGGTTCCCTCCCGGCGAGGCATCGAGGCCCATCAGGCTCCGGTAGCGGTCGTTGACCTTGTAAAGCGCCCGCGTCTTGACGTCGAGGGCCCCGATCTCCGTCGGAACACCGGCTCGAACGACTCTGACGATCAGGAAGACCGCCGAAACGAACGCCAAAAGCAACAGGCCGATCGCCAGGCCTCGCGTCACTTTGTAGCGCTCGAGGCGCGCACGACGACCGGGTCAAAGATGTAGGCGAGCAGGCCCCCGACCGCCACTGGCACGATGAGGCTCCGAATGCCCCACACCAGGAACGCCACGAAAATCGCGCCCGCGATCGCTCCGAGCAGCTTGAGGACGATCTCAACCGCGCTGGGGGGGCTGTTTCTCGGCGCCATCGTTCGGCTCCTGGTCGGGTTGTTCTAGGACTGGGTCTCTACGAGCAGCTGGAGCCGCCTCCCGGTGATCTCGGCGAGCTTCCTCAGTAGCTTGTTCGCAAGCGATGGCAGGGTGCGGGACAGTACGTCGAGATCGGGCCTGCCCAGCGCCACGACCGACACCTGGCCGCGCGCGCGGGCCGGGCTCCATCGGACCACATCACATCCCATGGCCGCTAGCTCCTCGAAAGACGCCGGGGGCTCGAGCACCGCGAGAGGGAGTTCTTCACCATTCGCCTTGCGCCGAATGATCTCCACCAATCCGCTCCGCACGACAAAGAGCGCCACTCCAGGCCTCCCCTCCTCGTAGATGTATTCCCCGTCGCCGTAGCTCCGCACGTGGGCGATCTGAGCGAGCCGCTTCAGATCCGCGTCTCCGAGCTCCTCGAACAGAGGGACCTCCTTCAGAAAGGTCACGAGGTCACGACCCCTCTTTCCCGCGGCCGTCTGCGGCACCGGCCCGAAGACCGCGAGTGACGCCGAACCCCTGGCGTCCGCCGACTCCTTCTCCCCGGGCCTGGGCAGCAGGATCTCCCGCAGCCCGCGCAGTGCGAGCCCGATGGTCGCGGGACGGACTTCGTCTGGGGTCTTTGGGGTCTTGCGCATCACCTCAGCGGGGAGGTCCGATTTCGAACTCGGCCCTGACCTCGGCCAAGGCCTGATTCCAACCACCGACGCGCCTGATCGGAACGATCGATCCGATTCGAATCCATAGTCATCTCACCTCACCAGCTCCCGTTGCCTTCCGTCGGAGGCGAGAGCGACGACACGCTGACCTCCTTCCACGAGCAGCCGAACGAGAGGAAGGCGCTCTCCCTTCTCGGAATGGGGTGTCGGGAAGTGTCTCCGTGCATCACGGGCGACGCCCTCGGGCCGTCGTCCCGTCTCAATGGCATCGGCCTCCTGGCGGAGACGCTCGGAGACCGCGCTTCGCGATGCCAGGTCGGCAGATTGCGCGACGGCGTCGAGCCGGGACCACGCCTCGAGCCCCGCCTCGCCGGCGAGGATCGCCGCGGTCAAGTAGATCTCCTGCGCTCCTTCGGTGATCTTCCGAGCCCTTTCCGGCGAGAGGCCATCTCGCGCCGGGGACCCGGTGGCCTCCAGAGCCGCCAGCTCCGAGAGACCCAGTATTCCGTTCAGGTTGCCTGCCAGGTCGCCGCGACGCTTCTCCGCCGCGGCCCTCTCGGCTTCCGGAGGCGGGAATATCGCCGGGATCCGCACGAGCTGTGCGAGCCCGCGCAGCATTCGAGCGAGCACGACCCGCATCTTGGCGATAGCCGATTCGGGCCAGACATAGCGGAAAACAACGGACGAGACGACGATCCCGAGCACGATGCCGACGAGGCGGTCACGGATCGTGTGGAATTGGATGTCGGGCGCGAAGCCTTGATAGATGCACAGGAAGAAGGCCAGCGCAACCTGCAGTCCCGCGTAGGAAACCCGTTCGCTTCCGGCGGCGATCCACGCCGCAACCGCCGATACCGCCGCGGTGAGGAGCGCGAGCGAGACGATGCTCTCCATGTGTGGAATGAGGTAGACGATGGACAGGAACCCCAGCGCTCCGCCGAGCGCGCATCCGGCGAGGCGGAGCGTGGCCTTTCGGATAGTCGCGCCCGTGCTCTCCAGCGCCACGAAGCAACACGTGATGAACGCCGTCCGAATCCCGGGCCAGTCCACACCCATGTAGATGACGTAGCAGGTCATCGCCGCGAGGGTCACCTTCAGCGCGAAACGAGCGTGATCCTTGTTCGAGAAAGCGTCCGGACGGAATAACGGGTGCCGCTCCTTCGGGCCGGCCTCGGACGCACCGTCGCGGGAACTCAGGGCGTCACGAAGAGCGAGCGAGGCCCGCTGCATCTCGCGCAGCTCGAGAAGCGTCGGAGCGGCCTCTGCAACGACGCCCCCCGCTGAGGAGTCCCGATCGAGGGGACGCTGCCTCAGCGGGGTCAGGGTCGCCGCGACGCCCTCAGCGGCGGCGCGGTCCGGCGACGCCAGCGGGATGGGATCTCGCAGGCCGAGATTCGCCGCCGCGACCACGAGGCGTTCCGAAGCGCGGATCGCGGAGGCCAGAGCGGCATGTCGGATCTTTACCGAATGCTTGAGTGAGGCGAGCTTGAGGTTCCCCTCCAGAGAGGCGCTCCCGCGCGAAGCGAGGTCGACCAGGACACCATCCGCGGCCCCGCCGACAACGTTCGAGCCGATCATTCGCCGGAGCGCGGCGATCGTGAGCTCGATCCGCTGCTTCAGCCCTTTCTCGAGCGCCATGAAGGGGTCGGCGGGCAGAAACACGATGTTCACGACGACGGTGACCGCGAAGCCGAGGTTGACGACCACCCATAACCAGAGGACTTCCCGGACGAGGCGGTCGGCGGTGGGGATGCCATCCGAAATGCTCTGAATCAGCCCGACGAGGAATCCGATGACGAACCCGAGCGGCCCGAGCGTCAGCACGCGGGACAGCCACATGCCGACGAACACCGCCGCGGCCATGGCTGGAATCCGGTACTCCGGGTAATCGAACGTGTACCGGTAGATGAAGAGGCTCGCCGCGATCGCGATGGTCGCGCCGACGCAGCCCAGGACGCCCACGATCGTCGTGATCGCGCGGTTCTCCTTGGAGATGAAGAAGGCCATGTACGCGGAGAACGCGGTCAAGGGCGTCTGGAGAGCCATCGACAGGACGACGACCGTCACGACAGAGACGACCAGACGGATGGTGAAGTTCCAGCGCTCCTTCGAGGGCGCCATCTCCCGAGCGAGCCACTCCCACCAGGTCGGCGGCGCGTGCAGAGCCTCGAGGCTCTCCGAGAGCACGCTCATCTCACGGTCACGATCGCCGAAGCGCCCATCCGGAAGATGTCCGGGTCCGGCTTCTCCACCTCGATGCGAACCGGGAAGCGCTGCGCGATGTGCACCCAGTTGAGCTCGCGCTTGACGAGCGGCAGACCATGCGGGATGTCGATTTCATCCGTCGGAGCGACGGCCCACCCCACGCCCTGCACCGTTCCGGTGAAGCGGCGCTTCGGCAGTGAGGACAGATAGAGCTCGACGCGCGTTCCCGGCGCGATGTGGGGGAGCTCTCCTTCGCGAAAGTTCGCCATGACATACCACTTCCGCGTGTCGAGCAGGGAGAACACCGGGATCCCGGCCGAGGCGTACGCGCCGACAGAGATGTTGAGGTTGACGACCCGGCCTGGAAACGGCGCGACCACCTTGCAGTACGAAAGGTTCAGGGCCGCGAGATCGACCGCGGCGACGGCGCCCTCGCGCTGCGCGATGAGCGTCTCGAGCGCGCTCTGGGCCACACGCGCCTGATCGAACCTCTTTTCCTCGGCCGCCACCGACGAGGCGGCGACGCGCTTGGCCGTCGCGGCGCGGTCCACGTCCTCCGCCCTCGCGTAGCCGCTCGGAAGGAGCGGTTGGAGCCGGTCCAGCGTGTCTCCCGCCTGCTGCAGTTCGGCTTTGGCGCGGTCGACGCCGGCGCGCGCCGCCCCGACCTGGAAGCGCAGCTGCGCGTCCTGAGAACGCGCGACGACGATCTGCCGGTCCAGCGTCGCGAGAGCCGCCTTCGCGGTCTTCAGCCCGAGCTCGTAGTCTTCCGGGTCGATCTCGAAGAGCGGGTCTCCCTCCTTCACCGCCTGGTTGTCCACCACGTGGAGGGCGATGATCTGGCCGCGCACGCGCGGAGCGATCCCGACGACGTTGGCCCGCGCCACCGCGTCATCCGTACGGGGATGCCGTTCTTTCAGCTTCCAGACCAAGAACGACAACAGGACGGCGGCCGCGATCGCGCCGATGCTCAGGAGACGGCCTGCCAGGACGCGCCCGGCGCTCGGCTTGGTTTCTTTGGCGCCCGCGGAGGCGGCTTCGGATTCGTTTCGGTCGTGCATGTCAGCCTCAATAGAAAACGAGCCGAATGCTCAGGGCGAAGACGACCCACAGCGACAGGTACACGAGCCCGGCGGGACGCAGTTGAGCGTCGATCTTGAGGGCCACGAGCACCTGCCGGACGAGCACGGTCAGGACGATTCCGACGATGATGCAGACCATCCAGGCCGGGAAGTAAGATCCGAAGACGTCGATCTGCGGCGAATGTCCGGTCATGGCTGCCCTCCGGGGTTTGGGGGTGGTTTCGCGAGGTCTCCCACGGTCAGCGCCAGGTTCGTGAGACTTGTGTAGACCGCGGATCGCGTGTCCACCATGACGCTGCGCGCCGAGGCGACGCCACGCTGGGCGTTGGACACCTCCACGTACGTGGCCAGCCCGTGTTTGTAGGCTTCGAGCGACGCGGCGAACGCGCTTTCCGAAGCGGCGATGAGCTTCTCGGCGGAGTCCAGCTTGTGAAGAGCCGTCTCCACCTGTGTCCGGACTCGCCAGACCTCGCGCATGACAGAGTCCCGCGAGTGCGTCAGCTCGTCCTCGCTCGCCTCGAGCTCCGCCTCCGCGATGCGCAGCTTCTCGCGCCGGGCGAAGCCGTCGAAGACGGGCACGGACACCAGGATTCCTGCTCCGTAGACCGGTTTGTTGCCGCCGAAATAGGAAGAGCCCGCCGCGCTCATCTGCAGGTCCAGCCACCCGACATGCGAGTCCAGGACGAGCTTGGGATAGTAGGCGGCCCGCGCTCCCTTCACCTCCGCTCTCGAGGCGCGCACCCTGGAAAGCTTGGCGACGAGGTCGGGACGCTGTACGAGGGCCCTGCTGATGAGGTCCTCCAGCGACTCCGTCGCGTCCGGGTCGAAGGACCGCTCGGGGAGCGCCGCCGCCTGCAGCTTCGTGGTCGGCAGGATTCCCAGGCTCTCCACGAGCTCCACGAGGGCGTCGTTCATCACGCCGCGCGCGGCCACGAGCTCGTAGGCCTCCCGCGCGGCCTGCTCTTCCGCCTGCAGGACCTCCGGACGTGTCGCGAGTCCGTGCTCGAGACGCAACCGCGCCGATTCGGCGACGGTGTCCGCGGCGCGCTGCGAGATCTCGGCCGCCTCGACTCTCTGGCGCGCGGAATTGAATTCGTAGTAACGCCGCGCGACGGCGAAGACGACCTGCTGATGGACGGCATTGAAGCCGACGTTCGCGGCCGTCAACCCCTCCTCGGCGATGGTCTTCGTTGCGCTCCGCTCCCCGAAATCCAGGAGCAGCCACTTCATGTCGAGGGCGA
>JBKOVK010000012.1:0-8717 GCA_046724475.1 Acidobacteriota bacterium
CATGCCGCGGATGTCGCCGCCCGCCGCCTGCGCCGCTTCGAGCGCCGCGAGCATCCGCTCGGCGAGATCGCCGCGCGACGCCTCGAACGCCTTCGCCATCGCCGGCCAGACATTCGCGTTGTCCATCAGGTTCGCCTGGACGGAGTAGCCGGTGCCAACGTGATTGCCCGCGGCCGGGATGCACTTTGCGCCGGTGTGCGCGGCGACGCGGCCGGAGGAGTCGATCATCGCTACCTGCCGCACGTCGCGCCCGTCGTCCGCGGCGAGCAGCCCCTTGAGCGCGTCGGGAGCGCTTCGCCCCGCGCGCATCAGTTCGAGACCGAGCGGCCCGTAGCTCGGATCGATGAACGACTGTGTCGCGACCGCCCCCACGCCCGCCTCGGCCCACGACACGCCCGACCCGACCGAGAACGCATGCGACTGAACGGCCACGCCCAGCTCCCCCGTCGCGGCATCGCGCGCGACGATCGAGTACGTGTGGACGGGTCGGAGCGGGACCGGCGCGTCGGGCGCGGCTGAGAGAGCCACAGGTGCGAGCAGGAGCAGGACGAGCAAAGCTGCGGCCGGACGGCTCATGGCGACTCCTTATTGCGGACCGCGCCGATCGTATCGGGCTCGCCGCCTCTCGACCTCCGGAAAGTTCTCGCTTGCCCAATCGCAGACGCTCTTGAAAATCGGATGCAGGCTGCGCCCCAGAGGCGTCACCGAGTACTCGACGCGGGGAGGGATCTGCTTGTGGTGCACGCGGGACACCAGGCCGTGGCGCTCCAGATCCCGAAGCTGCTGGGTGAGCATCCGCTGCGTGACCTTCGGGATCCGCTTGCGAAGCTCCGTGAAGCGGAGCGTGCCGTCCATAACCAGCGCATAAATGATCGCCGGCTTCCACTTGCCGGCAATGATTCCCATGATCGTCTCGACGCGCTCGACGGGGTTCTCGCCCATAGGCTGATCCGATACTTGGTTACAAAAATGTGTCTGGTTGACTTCGTATACCGGCAGTCGTAGCTTGCTGTCAGGCGCGCACGCTCAACGTCTTGCCTCAAACGCGCCGGGGAGACCGCATGAACCAGGAGCTCGGCCGGAGCGAGTGGGGAGTCATTCTGCGTCTGGAGGGCCTCAACGCACTGAGCTTCGCTGGCTTCCATCGACGGCCACCATGACCGACGGCGGATTCATGGCGACGCTCTGCCTCTTCGTCTGGGAGGCCGAGAAGGCACGGCCGTCGGGACTTCTGATCGACGCAACCGAGTTCGGCCACCGCTTCGGCGAGGGCGTCATGGCGTGGCGGGATGCGCACATCATCCCCCGCTACGGAGCGGCGGGCGTGCGCCGGTTCGCCTTTCAGATGCCCGCGGGCTTTCCGGACGCGGGGATTGAGAAGGTCGAAGGGCCGGCGGTCTTTCCGACGAAGTGGTTCGTCGACCGCAAGCAAGCTCTCGATTGGCTGCGCGGGAGCTGAGCCGCATCGCACCGATTCGAGGCCCACGAACATGACGCCGACCTCCGCCGCGCTCCTCGCCAACTCGTTGAGCTTCCTGCTGTGCGTGTTCATCGCCGTCTGGTACCTGGTCCCCTGGCTCAAGACCCGGAACCTCGCCGCGGCGCTGACCGCGTTGCTCTGGTTCCACGCCTTTCGCTACGTCGCGCTCGAGCTCTTTTCCGCCCAGCGCGCGGGCCTTCCCATCCCGAATGACTTGCGCGACCAGATCGCGTACGGAGACCTTGCGGGATCCCTTCTCGCCTTGCTCGCGATCGTCGCGCTACGGTACCGGTTCCGATTCGCGATCGTCCTGACCTGGGTCTTCGTCGCCGCGACCATCGTCGACCTCGGCAACGCGCTCGTCTCAGGAATTCGCCACGAAATGATGGGGGCGGTTCATGACGTCCCCTGGCTCGTGCTGTGCTTCTACGTCCCCGCCCTCTGGGTAACGCTCGGCCTCATCGTCTGGCAACTCGTCTCGCGAGGTAGAGAGCTTTAGCAGCAGCTGGGAGCGTGCTTCGCTGCCTTCTTCTCGAGCATCTCTCGGGCCCACCGCTTCCAGGGCTCTGACATCTGAGGCACTTCGAGTATGCGGCCGCACTCGTCGCGGTCCCGCGTGTAGATCCGGAAGACGTCGCGGACGGTCAGATCGTGCTCGGGCTTCGAGACGACACCAATCGCGTCGCCGGCACCGACGTCCCCTTCGGTGACGATCCGCAGATAGGAGCCTGGTCGCATCTCCTCGGTGAAACTCCGGATGAACTTCGGGTCGTTCATCTTGACCCCCAGACGCCAGCACGGAATCCGGGGCTCCGAAACCTCGAGCACCGTCGATCCCACCGACCATCGCTCGCCCACGACCGCATCGTTGACCTCGATGCCCTCGGTCGTGAGGTTCTCACCGAACTCCGCAAACGCGATCGGTCGTCCGATCTGGGATTCCCACCAGCGCGAGTCCTCGACCGCATACGCGTACACGGCCTTGTCCGGACCGCCGTGCGCCTCCCGGTCCGCCTGATCGTCGCCGGCGAGATTCACCCCGCGCGCCGCGACCCGCCCGGAGACCGGCGACTTCCAGATCGCACTCGTGGCCGGCCGTCCGTGGTAGTCGAACTCGCGAGGACGGCCGACGCTGACGGCGAGAACTCGGGCCACCCGGCGACTCTACCTCTGGCCTAGCCTCGGGTTTCAGACGTCATCCCGAGCGCTAGCCGTCATCCCGAGCGCAGCGAGGGATCCGGGGGATCGACCGGACGCTATTGTCCGACGCCAGCCCAGCTTCGCGCCAGCGCGGCGAGGCGCGGCCCCTCCTCCGGCCAATCGTGGAGAGTGGCCGGGTCGAAGTCCGCGCCGTTTGGCCAAACTAGGGTTCCACTCTCCTCGTCAAGACGTACTTGATCGAACACCCTGGGATCGGCAAGCGGGCCGAGGAGCTGTCCCGCGAGCACCGGTCGGAAGTCCACGACCTGAGCGGTTCCGTCCTCGAAACGCACTCGGAGCGTGAACGGAGCGACCTTCTCGAAACCCGTGACGGCATGCACATCGTGGCTCAAGCGGCTACCTCAGCGGTTCAATCTTAGCGGGCACTCCTCCGGCCTGCAAAGTCACCCAATCGTGAAGGAGCTCCTGCTGATGAATCTCGGCCCATGCGATGACCAGACGCTCCTGCCTGACCGGGAAACTTCCACCTATTCGCTCGACCGAATCGGCTGCGAAGATCGCGACACGACCCTGATAGTAAGCATGGAAGTGGGGCCTGTGGTGAGGGCTGCCGGCTTCGACGAACATCCGGATGACGATTCCAAAGAATCTGCTGATCTCAGGCACGACTGCATCTTTGGGGCGCCGCTAGGACATTTGAAGTCCCTCTAGTAGTTTCTTATATAATTAATCTGACATGAGGCATCGCCGTCGAAGTTACAGCAGGTACTTGGGCCCGCGCCTGTCGTCAGAGCTCGCCGAGGCAACGGCACCCTACGGGCAAGAAATGGTCATCGATGCGTTCAAGCCCATGTCCAAGGCGGCTCAAAACCGCTGGCAGCGAGCGCAGCGAAAACCTGGCCGGCCCCGGCGTGGGAAGGGTGTGAGAATCATCTCGGTAAGCGTGGAACAGGATCTCCTTCAACGGTCGGACAAGCTGGCCAACGAACTGCATATCAGCCGGGCACGCATGATCGAGAGGGGACTCCGAGTCGTTCTCGCTGCAAATGGAAAGTGAATGACAGCACTGCGACGAGGCGATCGCCAAGCTCATCGAATCCGCCAGGCAAGAGAACGGAACAGGAAGGAGTTCGTCGAGCTAGCCGACCGCCTGACTCGTTCCACGAATGCCGCCGAACAGGCACGGATCAAGAAAGAGCTCGCGCGTCGAACGTTCGGAGAGTAGTTGCCCACCATCCAGTGGACCACTCCGCCGCTAAGCGGCGACAGCCTGTCGTTAGCCTCGCACGGGATTCCTCGTCGCTCCGCTCCTCGGAATGACGGACTAAGGCTGTCATCCCGAGCGAAGCGAGGGATCCCGAACTAGATAAGCCGCATCGCCGTTAAGCCCTCTTCACACCGCGTTCACATCCCGCCCCAACAAGCTTTACACGTCGTTACTACTCTCCGCGCAACTGGAGGAGCACGATGCAGATCGAGCACGACGACCTGGAGGATGGCGTCCGGATGATCCGACTCATTGGCCGCCTCGATCTCGAAGGCGCGGAGGCTGTGGACCTGAAGCTGACGAGCCTCGCCGCGGTGCGCAAAGGCTACGTCATCGTCGACCTCGAGGCTGTCGAGTTCATGTCGTCGATCGGCTTGTCCGTGATCGTACGCGTCGCGCGTGCTCTCTCGGCGCGCGAAGGAAAGCTCGTGCTCCTCCAACCCAGGCCGAACGTGGCTGACGTCCTGGTCCGCACGCAGATTGACCAGGTCATCCCGGTATGCACCGACCTCGACACCGCGCGGACGACGGTCCTCGCCGGCGGATAGCAGTTCGATGGAGACGGCGATGACGGATACTCTCGAGACCGGCGCCCGCAGCGCCGAGAAGAGATCCGTGAGCTCCCAGATTTTCCCGGGCGACAAGACGGCTCCTCGCGCCGCCACGAGCTGGCTGCGGAGCCTTCCCACGGGACTTTCGGAAAGCCGCCTCGCCGACGCCGAGCTCTGCCTCGACGAGCTCGTCACGAACATCGTCCGTTACGCCTGGAGCGACGGCGGCGCGCACACGTTGACAGTGTCCGTCGAGCGCGCCGGCGGCGAAGTCGAGATCACGGTCGAAGACGACGGCCTAGCGTTCGATCCCACAGCGGCGCCGCTCGCGCCCATGCCTCACACGCTCGACGAGGCCGTCCCGGGAGGTCGCGGCCTGCTCCTCGTCCGCTCGATTGCCCCGAAGCTGCGCTACGAGCGCCGCGGCGACGTCAACCGCGTCGCGATCGCGTTCCCGCTCTAAGCAATCGACACCGCGATCCCTCGTCGCGGAGCCTGCCCTGAGCGAAGTCGAAGGGCTCCTCGGGATGACGGCCTAATGCTGTCATCCCGAGCGAAGCGAGGGATCCCGAACTCGACGAGCCTCAGAAGCTGACCTTCACAATCCGCCCTTCCGTCCCGACCAGCCATCCGGCGTCCGGACTGGCGAACGCCACCGCCCAGAAGTTCAGGACATCCGGCAGCAGATTCCACGTGTCGCCCTCGTCGGGAGTCCACGCCGCGCCGCCCGGTCCCGTGGCCACGACGTACCTCGGGTGCCCCGGCGTTCCGACGTAACTCAGCCCGAAGATTGCCCCCGGGATCGGTGCGTTGGTCGCGAGCTCCCAGGTCTTCCCGCCGTCTGAGGAATGCGCGAAGTTGTCGACCACAGTCGTCCCCAGAAAGTCTCCGCCTCCGATCACGCCTTGCGCGGGGTTGCGGAAGGCGACGCTGAAAACGCCCGCGGCTCCCGTATCGGGGTTGGACGCGATCGGGGCCACATACGCGTTCCACGTCTCACCCTGATCCGTCGTCGCCAGGATCCGTGACTCCGTCGTCAGGCTTCCCGTAGCGATCCACGCCCACTTCTTGCCGACCGTCGCGACGCAAGTGCCGCTCGCCGCGAACGCGAACTCGGCGGGCGGCAGCGGCGTCGGCAGGTTGTCTCCGATGTCCTGCCACGTCTCGCCGTCCAGCGTCCGGATCACGGGGAACCGTCCGCCGCTCGCATCGGCCATCGTGAGTCCCTGCGTCGGATTCCAGAACGCGAAGCAGTCCCAGAATCCGTTCGGGTCCGCGTTCTGAGTCTGAAGCGTCCAGTTCGCTCCGCCGTCCTCTGTCTTGTAGATGCGCGAGTCCGTTCCGACTCCGGACGCGAGCAGATAGGCGACCTTGTCGCTGACCCCTTGGACGTCGCGGAACTCCAACGCCTCCGCTCCCGGAACCTGATGCGCCTCCCAGTGCGCTCCGCCATCCGTCGTGAGCACGTACGTTCCATCGACGCCGCTCGCCCAGACCACCTGATCGTTGACGGGACTGACCGCCTGAAGCCGGCTCGTGGTTCCACTGTCCTGCGGCGTCAGCGTCGGCGCCTGGTTTTTCTTCGGTGTGCCCAAGACTATTCCCGCGAGCAGCAGGCTCGGGACGCAGACTTGGACCACCCTCGCGACTCTCTTCCATCGACCGTTCATGGCTCCTCCTTGACGGTTGAAAACCCGGACGCCGCGCGCGAACGTGAGCGTGCGACGCCCCCGAAAGACTCCAGGTCGAGCCTATCGGAAGGAAGACCTCAAGAGTTAAGCGTCGCTACAGCTCCGAGCGAATCGGACCGACGATCCATTCCGTGAAGCGCTTGGTCAACGGCCGCGCCTTCCACATCGCGTGGGTGTACGGGCGACACTTCGCCAGATCTCGCTTGTAGCGTTCGCGCATCTGGTCCCCGAAGCTTGAGTCGTAGACGAAGAGGTTGACCTCCTCGTTCAGGTGAAACGAGCGGTCGTCGAAATTCGCCGAGCCCACCGTCGAGAAGATCCCGTCCACGACCATCGTCTTCAGATGGAACATCGTCGGCTCGTACTCGAACATCTTCACGCCTCCCGCGAGCAGCGGCCCGTAGCCGGCGCGGCCCGCCGCCTTCGTCGCGGGCACGTCGTTGTGCTCGTCGGAGGGCACGATGATTCGCACGTCCACGCCGCGCTTGACTGCGGCGACCAGGAGGTCCGAGGTCTCCTCGTCTGGCACGAAGTACGAGTTTGCGATCCATATCTCCTTTGCCGCGGCGGCCAGCGATATCGCGTAGACGCGGCCCGCTCCCGACATCGCGGCGAGCGGCGAGGACGGGACCACGGCGGCGGAGAGCGATCCGGCCTGCGGCAGCGCAGGGAAGAACTCGTCGCCGACGAGCGGCTCCCCCGTCACCTCCGACCAGTTCTCCTGGAACGCGCGCTGCAGCCCGCGGACCGCGGGCCCCTCGACGCGCACCTGCGTGTCGCGCCAGTGCTCGGGCGAGTCCGCGTTACCGGCCCACTCGTCGGCGAAGCCCACGCCTCCCGTGAATCCGACGAGGCCGTCGACCACGAGGACGCGCCGGTGGTTGCGGTGGTTCAACACCCAGACCTTCCACGGCTTCTTGGGGTGAAAGAACTCGACGCGCGCACCGGCCTTCGTCAGAACGTCCACGTCGCTCGGCTTCAGCTTGTGGCTCATCGAACCGACCGCGTCGAGCAGGACCCGCACCTCGACACCGTGCGCCGCCCGCTCGGCAAGCGCATCGCGGAAGCGCGTCCCCACCTCGCTCGACCAGAAGATGTAGGCCTCGAAGTTGACCGTCTTCGTCGCGGCCGCGATCGCCTGGATCATGGCCGGGAAGATCTCGTCGCCGTTCTCGAGAATGTCGATCCGGTTGCCGGAGGCCATTGCCGGTCCCGGCAGCGCCGACGGCAGAAACGTCGCATCCGTCACGCGGAAGTCGTGAGGCAAGTCGTAGACCGTGTCCCGGGGGGCGCTCGACTTCGCCGCCGTGATCGCGAGCGCGTACCCCAGGATCACCGAGACGATCGCGATTGGAATCAAGTGCGCCACCGTCCGGCGGCCGGACTGCGCACGGGGCGCTTGAGAAGCTCGCTGTCGCGTCACGGGCGCTGCTACGGCTTCGGCTCGCGCTCTCGCCATGCCTCTCGGTGGCGGGTCGCCGCCTCGCCGCGCGGCTCTCCTCCCGGCCCTACCTCGATGTGGACGTCCCCGTGGTCGCCGTTGATCCTGGCGCCGTAGCCGACGATCTCGCCGTGCCGCGTGACGGAATGCACCTCTTCGATGTCCCGGTCTCTCGCCGCCCGCCGGAAACTCTCCTGGACGCCGGGCGGAAGGTCGTCCCACACGAGCTCCGCCTGGACCGCGAGGATCTCTCCGTCCTCGGCGATGAGGATTCCCTTGCTGCGGTCCTCCACCTTCAGGTCGACCTCGTAGATCGGCGATCCCTCCACGACGTTGCTCCAGTAGGCAACGACATGGGCGCCGGCGGCTTCGCGATCGGCGGTCTCGCGGACGACCTCGGGAAGGTCGGCCTTCTTGATCTTCCTCGCCTCGGCCTCCACCGCCGACGCGATGAGGAGCGCCGCAACGATTGCGGTGGCAATTGCTTTCGCGATTTTCAGGGGCCCTCCGCCCGGATCACAATCGAGATCGATTCCGGTCGTGTGCTTGCTTGTGCACCAATCGTGCCCAGCCGATCAAGCCCGGAATCCCTCGTCGCTGCGCCTGCCCTGAGCGAAGCCGAAGGGCTCCTCTGAATGACGGCTAGGGGTCTCCCGTACACCTTACGCCGTCATCCCGAGCGCAGCGAGGGATCCCGGACTCGACGAACCGCGCCGGCGAGCAAGCCCGGGATCCCTCCTCGCGGAGCTCCTCGGGATGACGGCTAAACGCCCCGACCGAGCGCCCCCCACGCCGTCATCCCGAGCGCAACGAGGGATCCCGGACTCGACGAACTGCGCCGGCGAGCAAGCCCGGGATCCCTCCTCGCTCCGCTCCTCGGGATGACGCTAAATAGCCCCGACCGAGCGCCCTCCACGCTGTCATCCCGAGCGAAGCGAGGGATCCCGAACTCGACGAGCCGCAACCGCTAAAGAGGCCTCGCCGGCACCCCCGCCCCGCAGAGGTAGACCGGGAACTCTTTGATCCCGTCGAGGCCGATCAGGTTTTCCACGAACGTGTCCTGGATCGCCGCGGTCGTGAAGGGGCCGAGGCCGCGCGACGTCGCCAGGAGACAGAAGGTCTGGGC
>JBKOVK010000171.1:0-3387 GCA_046724475.1 Acidobacteriota bacterium
GGTTTCCGGAGACTCGGTCGACGAGCGCGCCGACATCTTCTGCCTGGGGGTCCTGGCCTACGAGCTGTTGAGCTTCCAGCCGCCGTTCAAGAGCGAAAACCTTTTCCGGCTGCTCGAGATGATCGTGAAGGAGGATCCCGACCCGTTGCTCGAGGTCGCTCCGGACGTCCCGACGGAGCTCGCCGCGATCGTCGCGCGGGCAATGCAGAAGAACCCCGCGGACCGTTTCGCCTCCGCCGCCGAAATGCGGGATGCTCTGTCTTCGATGCGGCCGGCGGAAAAGAAGAGCCCGCCGATCCTGGTCGTGGACGACGACGCTGCGGTGCGCGAGGGACTGGTGCGCCTGCTCGAGGACGAAGGGTACCGCGCGGTCGGAGCGACCAACGGGCGCGAGGCGCTGACGAAGGCGCGCGCGGAAACACCGCGCCTGATCCTTCTCGACCTGAAGATGCCGGTGATGGACGGCTGGCAGTTCCTGCAGGAGTGGAACGCCATCGAGACCGACGCGCGCTGCCCCGTGGTCCTGCTTTCGGGACTGTCCTTCATCCGCGACGCTCCGGGCGTGGCGGATTTTCTGTCCAAGCCGGTGGACGCCGGCCGCCTCGTCGCCTGCGTCCAGCGCCTCGCGGGACCCGCCTCGGAAAAAACGAGTTAACTCAGCGGGCGGGGATCTTGCAGCTTCGAGCGGCATGCTGCTGCTCGAAGCCCTTTTCGCGCTTCTCCGCCGTTCGCTGGGGACCATCGTCCGTGCGATCTTCGGCTGGGCGACGCTTGCGCTCTTCGGAGAGGTGCGCGCTTCGGAGCGCACGCTTCTCTCCGCGATCGTCGGCGCGGCGGCGGCCTGGCCATTCATGGTGGCCGGAATCTTCCTTCCGAAGCAGGCGGCGCTGGTCATCGCGCTCTTCCCCATTCCCAAGCACACGCCCGACTCGCTGGTGCGAGTCGTCTGGATCACCGCGACGGCTCTGATTCCGCTGGCGGTCGGCTGGACGTTGAGCCGAAAGGGCCGCTCGACCCACGGAAAGGTTCGACGCCTTCTGCTCGGTTTCCCGGCCACGCTGGGCCTGGGTCTGGCGTTTCTCTTCGCGTGTTTCGTGGTGCCCGTGCGCAAGCTCGCGGCGGTGCTCCGGGGCCGCAAGGAGGAACACGTGCCTCTGGCCGTGCCCGCCAAGGAATACCACGCCACGTCGGGCCTGTTGCGCGAAGCGCTCCAGCGGGGAGGCATCGAGGTGTCGCCGGCGCCCGCGCCCTGGGGCACGCGCGTCCTCGGGCGCATCCTCCACGTCTTCGGCAGCGCCGTCTTCGGGACCTACCTTCCGGCGAACCTCGAGTACCTGACTTCGCCGGATCTCTCGCTGACGATCTACCCCAACGGCGTCCGCATCCTCGGGCTGGAAGGGCCCACGGCCCGCGCGCACGCCCTGATCGCGGAGACTGCAACGACGACGGAAGCCCTCCAGTGCATGTCGGCGGAGGGGCAGGAGCTCGAGAAGCGCGTCAAGGCTCTCTGGGAGATCCGGACCGATCGCGAGCGGTTCGACCGTGAAGCAACCGACGTCGCCGCGGAGCTGGCCCGGACGCCGCTGGAATTCCACGACTGGGAGATCCTGTACCGCGAGCTTCTCCAGTCCGTGGTCGGGTCGCGCGGCGCCTCGCGCCTGATCCAGGCGGCGGTTCGAGAGAGCGTGCCGGAGACGCGGCGCCTGCGGCGCTCCGTCAACTCTCCGCGCCGACGCTGAGGGTCATTTCTTCGGAAGAGTCCCGACGTCCCGGTCGAAGCCCGGCAGGATCGCCTTGATGAAGGCGTTCTCGAGGAGACCCCCGAGGACCTCCCACATGCTCGACTTCGCGTTCCCGACGGGTCCTTCGATCGTCGTGGCCGTGGCGACCTGGTCGTGCTTGCGATTCTTGAGGAGCTTGGAGGCCGCGTCGACGACGCCTTCGTAGACCTTCTTGAAAAACGGCTTCCCGGCGTCCTGTCGACTGTCGTAGATCTCGACGTCGCGGAAGATCGGCTTGACCCAGCCCTGCATGTAGCCGTTGTGCACTCGGACCTCGGCGTTGAGCAGGAAGTCGCCGGCGAAGACGTCGAACTTGCCGTACGCGCGGAAGACGTCGTTGAGCTTGGGCAGAGGCGTGGACCCGATCTCGAGCTTGATGTCGAAATCTCCGCCGCGCACCTTCGACTGGAACGACGCCATGACCGCGGCGTCGCCGGCGTCCATGAACTTGCCCTTCAGCTTCGCCGTGGCGCTCTGGCCCGGCGGCGTGTTCGTCATCCCCGTGACCTCGGAGTTCAGGTGCGTCACGAAGACGCGGTAACCGGGGTCCTTCGTCTTGTCGATGAGCTCCACTTCGGACTCCGTCATCCGGAACCGGTCCAGGCGCATGTCCCACGGCGGCGCCGTGTCGTCGGCCGTCTTCTCAGCCGTCTTCCTGTTCGCCGCGGGCAGGAGTCCCTTCTCGGCGACCGCTGGAGGTTTTCGCACGTAGCCGAGTTTGACTTTCTCGATGGAGATCTCGGGTAGGACCAGCCGGCGAATCCGAGGCGCGAACTCGACCTCTCCGGCGGTCGACAGAGTTCCGCCGGACACCGTCACGTTCCAGTGCGCCACGACCGGTTGGAAGTAGTCGAGCGGAATGCCGGTCAGGTGAAACTGGCCCTTGACGCCGGCGTACGGCTCGGCCAGGAAGTCCGCGTCGCCCTTCAGGTCGGCCTTGCCCGATTCGAAGACGACGGCGGTCGCTTCCACCGGCGACGGGTACGTGCGGTCCTTCGAATGAATGTTGCGGATGTTCGAGGCCCGCGCGTTCAATCGCGTGATCTTCAGCGGACGCTGCGGATCGTCGTCGATGTAAGTCAGCTCGCCGTCGCCGATGCGCAGGAGGTTGATCTTCAGCGGATAGATCGCCTCGACCGCCTGCTGCCAGCCCTTCTGCTTGACGGGCGTCTTGTCTTCCGCCTCGGCGCGCAGCTGTTCCAGGTTCACGTACGCCCTGGGGCGATCGATCCGAAAATC
This sequence comes from Acidobacteriota bacterium, assembly GCA_046724475.1. GTDB lineage: Bacteria > Acidobacteriota > Thermoanaerobaculia > UBA5066 > Gp7-AA6 > DAHUXD01. Next base: position 3,021 of record JBKOVK010000171.1, read on the forward strand.
GGCGACGACGCGCAGGAAAAGGATCTCCCGCCACTGCACACTCGCGTGGAGCGTCGGAACGACCAGGATCGCGGGCTCCGGATGGGCGGTCTGGCGGATGACGAGGTTCTTGAGCGTCAACGACAGGCCCAGAGGATGGAGGCGCGCCTGCTCGATGTGGGCCTCGTAGCCCTTCAGGCTCCGGTTCATCTTTCCTTCGATCGACCGGCGCAGAGGCTCGTTCGGCACGAGCCCGGCCAGGGCGAGAAAGACGATCAATCCGGCGAACGCGATGCCGGCTTTTCCCCAGCCGCCGGGACGCCAACTCAGCCAGCGACGACGCGTGCCCGGCCGGGGAACCGGCCGTGGACTAGATACACGCTCTTTC
>JBKOVK010000100.1:0-8351 GCA_046724475.1 Acidobacteriota bacterium
ACCTTGAAGCCGTGGTCCGAAACCACGATCGATACCGTCGACGGTCCAGCCACCTTCAGGATCTCGCCCAGAACCTCGTCCTGGTAGGCGTAGCAGCGGTCCACGGTCGAGGAGAACGCGTCGAAGTCCTGTTGCGACACGTCCGGCCGGCGCGGCGGCGCATCCTCCATGAAGAGGTGGCCGCACGCATCGATCGCTTCGAAGTAAACGCCCAATAGATCGGGTGAAAATCGCTTCGCGAGGGCCGGCACCAGCTTCCGATAGAGCTCGCTGGTGGCGTAGATCTTCGCCAGCTCCTCCACCCGCTTCGCGCCGTCGGGAGTGAGGGGCAAGTTCGGGCTCGCGAGAAAACGCGCCTTCGTGGCGGCGAGATCGGGGACGGGTTCGCCGTAGTCCTTTCGGAGATCCGCCGCGAGAGTCTCCGGATACGTCGCGCCTCTCGTCGCCCGGTCGCTCTTGACCTGGTGGAACGCCACGCGATCCGAAACGACGAACCCCTTGACGTCTTCGGCGGGATACGACGCGTACCAGCCGATGAAACCGGAGCTTCGGCCGTAGGTACCCGCGAGGTTCCAGAGGGCCGGAACGCGCCGCCGCGTGGAGGTGATGGGTGTCGGCTCCCCTTCGGGCGTGATCTCGACGAAGTCGAAGATGCCGTGATCCTGCGGCCGCCGGCCCGTGGCAATTGAGGTCCAGACGAGAGGAGAGAGAAGAGGCTCGACGGACCGCAGGGGTCCCCACGCCCCCTCTCGCTTCAAGCGCGCGAACGTCGGGAGCTTCCCCTCGCCGGCAAGCCGGTCGACGATGCGCATGTCGGCCCCGTCGAGGCCGACGAGGAGGACGCGCGGGTGGCTGTCGCCGACCGCGGAACCGCTTCTTAAGAAGATTCCAAGAATCGACGCGAACGCCAACCGCCGGAAAACCGACATCTTCCGAATATCTCACGCCATCTCGTGCTCTCTCTCTTGACGCTGTCGAGACCCAGGCGTATAGCTTCGAACGAATCGCGATTTGTCCGTTTAGGTTTCGTATAGCCGAAAGGCATGTGCAACGGAGGTTCCATGAAGGCCAAAGGCATACTCGTTGGCGCAGCTGTCTTCACTCTGGCTCTGATGTTGTGCGACGCGTCCGCGGCCGCAACCGCCAAGAAATCGAAGGCCAAGAAGAAACCTGTCGAGAAACCTGCGGCTGTCGAGACCTACTGTCCTCCGATCGACGGAGCCGAAATGGTCGGTCCTGGAGGCCAGTCCCGGATCCTCGAGCGCATGCTGGAAAAGAGGGAAGGCACCACACGCGGCGAAGGGTTCGCCAACGAGAGTGATCACGAAGGGGACGCCTGGAATCAGTGGTTCTTCAGCCAGCGTAAGTACCCGGCGACGACTCTTCCGCCGGACGCCATCGGCAAGGCGCTGCGCGCAGCCAAACGCAACAACGGTCCGCATGTGACGGGATCGACGGGATCAACGGGAACGGGATCCACCGGCACGCTGGCGACGCGCGCGCTCGCGGCCACACCGAGCTGGACGGCGCTGGGCCCGTCGCAGATTCCAGGAGGCCAGACCGACACCACACATGGCGGCCCCCCCGGTTCGAACCCGTTTGCGGCAGGCACCGTGAGCGGCCGTGTGTCGGCCGTCGCGGTCGACCCGACCGATCCGAACGTCGTCTACTGCGGCGGCGCGCAGGGCGGCGTCTGGAAGACGACGAACGCCCTCTCCGCGACTCCGACCTGGACTCCCATCAGCGACTTCGAGGCGTCGCTGGCGATCGGTGACATCGCAATCGATCCGGTCGACCACAACATCATCTATGTCGGCACGGGTGAGGCCAACGGATCCTGCGACTCCTATTACGGTCAGGGCATCCTGCGCTCCACCGACGGCGGCGCAACCTGGACGCTTCTCACCGGCGGCGGCTTTTTCACGAACGAGGCCATCTCGCGCATCGTGATCGATCCCGACTCGGCCGGCTCCGCGACGTCGACGACCCTCTGGGCCTCCACGGTGCTCGGTTTCTTCTCTTCCGGTACCGAGGATTGCAACCTCCCGCCGGGCGCCTACAACGGCGCGCTCTTCCGCTCCACCGACAGCGGCGCGACGTGGGAGGCTCAGGACGTTCCGACCGGCGGCGCCGGCTCGGCGCGCGTCCACGACATGGGGCTCGATCCGGAGAACTCGAACGTCCTGTTCGTCGCGGTGCGCGGGTTCCCCGCGACGGCCGGCGGCATATGGCGCTCCAACAACGCGAAGGCGCCGAAGGCGCACTTCAACAAGGTCGACACGAAGTTCGCTCAGGTCGACATCGCCGACCCGCCGGTGCGGCGCATCACTCTCGGCGTCGGGCACAACCGCACCCTTTACGCCGCGCTTGGCGCTCTCGGCGAAAACCTGTGGGGCTTCTACAAATCCACGAACAGCGGAGCCAACTGGTCGCAAGTGGATTCCGGAAACAACGGCCGGGCGAAAGTCCTGGGAACCACGGTCACGCGGCAGAACGGGCCAGCCTTCGCGGCCTTCATGGTGGGCCACCGGATCATCCTCGACGACCAGTTCTCGCGCTCGGTCATTGCGGTCGCCAACGGCAACACGCTGACGATCAGCGGCGCTCCGATCACGACGAAGTCCACGGAGATGCTGTGGTCCGTGGGCACGTATCCGCTGTACTGCAGCGGCCAGTGTTTCTACGACATGACCGTCGGCGTCGATCCGGCCGACCTGACGGCCAACACCGTTTACGTCGGCGGCAATCCGCACACCTACAACCTCGACACCTCGGGCGTGCCCGGCGGGCACTACAACTGGCGGACACTCGACGGCGGATCGACCTGGCGCGCGATCTCCCAGGGCAACAGCTTCCTCAACGGCGTGCACACGGACGACCACGCGATCGCGTTCGATACGAGCGTGAGTCCGTCGCGCGTCTACGACGGCAACGACGGCGGCATCTGGAGCTCGGACGACCAGGGCGTCTCCTGGAAGAACCTCAACACCAACATCGCGATCACGCAGTTCCAGGGCGTCGGCTTGACCGCGGCGAACACGTCCCGTGTGCTCGGCGGCACGCAGGACAACGGCACGAACATCCTGAACTACGGAGGCGTGGCGCCGCCGGCCTGGTTCCACACCGACTTCGGCGACGGTGGCCAGGCGATCATCGACCAGAGCAACGCCGATCGGATGTTCCACACCTACTTCAACGCCAGTTTCGCGTTCTACGGACCGGCGCGGACGTTCCCCGTCGCGGGCCTGCCCGGCTCGTGGCCGTTTGCGGGGTGCTACTTCGGTTATGGACCCCAGTACTACAACGGCCTGGGTGAGTGCACGGACCCGGTCTCCTTCTATGCGCCAATGACCTCGAACCCATCGTTTTCACCTGACGTCATCTATTTCGGAACAGATCGGGTCTACCGCTCGCCGAGCCCGCAGCCCACCGTCTTCGGAGTTCCCTCGTGGACAGCGGTCAGCCCGTCGCTCACGGACGGCGGCTTCGTTTCGGCGATCGGCGTCTTCAACGGCACCGTCGGCGGCAAGGAGGTCGTCTACGCGGGCAGCGCTTTCGGCGAGCTCCACGTCTCCTTCGACGTGCCCACTTCGGGCGCCGGCACCTGGACCGACATCTCGGCCGGCCTGCCGCCGCGATTCGTCAGCGAGATCGAGGTCGATTCTTCGGATGCCACGGGCAAGACGGCGATCGCCACCTTCTCGGGATTCAACGGCAACTCGCCGGGCTTCCCGGGGCATGTCTTCAAGACCACCGACGGCTCGACGTGGACCGACATCACCGGCGACCTGCCCGATATCCCGGCGACCTGCGTCGCGATCAAGGGCGCCACGATCTACGTCGGCACGGACATCGGCGTTTTCCAAAGCGACGACAACGGCGCGCACTGGGTCTTCCTGGACAACGGTCTGCCACACGTCGCGGTGTTCGGCCTCGACAAGAACCTCGCGAACGGAGACATCATCGCGTCCACTCACGGGCGAGGCATGTTCAAGCTGGTCCCATAGGCATCCCCAACGCGGGGGGTGTTGCCTCCGCGATCGTCTTACCGGGGGCCGCGGTTCGCCGCGGCCCTTTCTTTTTTCGGAACGATAATCTGCGGGAATGCCCGAACCGAAGGGAGGCCCTTCGATGAACAGCTTCCTCGACGCGAAGTCGATGCTCACGCCCGGCATCGCCGGAGCCGTTGTCATGCTCGTGACGAACGCGCTCGCGGGCACGTTCTCGCTGCCCGGGAAATGGGTCGCGCTCGTGCTGAGTTTCGTCTGCGGCCTCCTCGTCTTCGGCGACAAGAAGCTCACGGTCGGTCCGCGAATCACGTTCTACGTGCTCAACTCCCTGATCGTCTTCGCGACGGCCGTCGGAGCCAACGGCATCGGGGCGGCGGCGTCGACCGAAACCAAGGCGGGCCCCGCTGCCGTCGCGGCGGCGACCCCGACGCCGCCGGGCACCGTCGCGCCGCCCGCCACGCCTGCGACCGTCGCCCCGACCCCGGCTCCTTCCGGCCGAACATTCTTCAAGCCCTGGCTGACGGCCGCGGAGGTGCAAAGGCCGCGGTGACGTCGCCTAGACCCGAGGCATGATGCGCAGTTCGGGCGCTGGTCTCGGCGCGCCCGCCGACAGGGCTCCCGGAGTCCGCGCCCACCCCGCCGCGAGCTCGTCGAGCTCCTCCAGCATCGCCCGCGCCGCGGCCGGGTCCGGGAACCGATAGGACGGCGGATGCTCCTCGATATGCGCGTAGGAACTCCGGCCCTCCTTCTGCACATACGCCCGCTCGATCCGAGCCACGTGCTGCTCGAGCAGGCTCATCATCGACCGCAGGCGCACCCAGCAATGGTTCTCCCAGGTCAGGATGGTGCCGGGAGGCGGGTCGTCCGAGAAGCGCTCCGCGAGCACGCGAGCCGCGTACGCCCCCCGCGCGCCGAGGGCCGCGATGACCTCCGGCGGCATGGTGAGGTTGATGCCGCCCTCTTCGTCGCGCAGATGCACCTGGGCGACGCGGTCCCGGTAGCCCGGCACCTTGAGCTGAATGTTGTCGCGCCAGTTCTGCATGGTGTCGACGATCCGCCGCAGAAACCACAACAGCTCCGAGGCGCGGCCGCCCTCCGGCGGATTGGACCAGTTCTCCGTCAGGCCCTCGCCGTTCGTGCGCGGCAGCCAAACGTTCTTCGTCTCGTCGTGGGGGTCGTACGCGAAGCGGGGATGAAACGGCGTCAGGTTGAACGCGAACGTCGGCCAGCGCGGAATCGGCCCGTCGAAAAAGTGGATCGGGAAGTTGCTCGTGAGGCCGCCGTCGGAGAACCAGCACCGCGACAACCGCGGCTCTCCCCTCTCTCCCTTCACATCCTTGGCCGCGTAGCTGAAGTCAAAGCCCCACAGCGGAACTGCGCTGATGAGAATCGGAAAGCTCAGGCTCAGGCGGACCGCGACGACGACCGGCAGATCGCCCGGGCTCGGGAGCGGCACGAGGCCGCTTTTCGCGGCGATCGCGTCGAGCCGGCCTTCCCGGCCGGGCTTGGCGCGGCTGCGCCGCTCCATGAACGCGATCACGCGATTGGAGAAGAGCGCGGAGAGCTCGCGTGGATCGAAGTAGAGCCTCTCCGATTCGAAGGGAAGCCGGTACGGACGCCCCTGAGTGAGGTTCGTCGTGATGACCTCGAGGTTGATGCGTCGGCCGCTCCCGTCCGCAGCCAGGCGCCGCGCGTCGTCAGCAGTCCGTGCGCCCCACAGGTCGGCGAACGTCAGCGGATCGCCGGCCTCGTAGCCCTCGGGCCGCTGCGGCGCGGCCGCGCCCCCGAACGAGATCGCATCGAGGCTCGCCTCGAGCCAGATCGTCAGAGGCGGCGGGTCCCCCGGCGGCGTGGACGGGCCGCACCCCGGACACAGGCCGAACTGTTTGCGCGACGTCGCGCGGACGAGGTCCAGGAACACGGCGACGATCACGGGCACCGAGACGCCGAGGAGCAGCGGCAGCAGGGCCAGGACGAGGACGCCGGCGCGGATCGTGGCGGTGTCCGCGGCGCGCCACGCGAAGATCGCGAGCGCCACGGCGGGTATCAGACCCACCACGAAGGCTCCGAGGTACTGCAGGATCGCCGTTCCCGCCACGCGGATCGTCTTGCGCAGACCGCCTCCGCCCAGGAACGCGAGGAGAAGCCGGAAGAGCCTTCGCGCGTCGGCGGACGGCCGGATCAGCGCGAGAAGATAGGACGTTCCCGACGGGGTCGTCGCCCCGAGCCTCTCGGGAAGAGTACTGAGCTCCGCGAAGCCGTCCGCGGATCCGAGAACGGATCGACGATGCTCGGCGGCGGCGAAGAGCGACGCCGCGATCGCTCCGGCGCTGGCGCCTCCAATGCTCTTGAGCGTGTAGAGCCTGGCCAGCTCCACGCCTGCGGCCGGATAGACGACGCCGCTGGTAATGCCGCCCTTCATGATGACGTCGCAGTGGCGCGGAGGAGGCTGGTTGGGGACGGGAGCGGATTCGGGATCTGCAGCGGGTTTCGAGACGCTCATCGGATTGCTTCCTTTAATTAGCCGAGCATGGCACGGCGGGTGGGACAGCCGATGTCCGTGCGCCAATCGAGCCGTATTAAGGGGCGCTGAAATCAGGCGGACGCCGGCCACCGCGCGCTAGCTTCCCGATGACTGGAAATCGAATAACTTCCGCCGCGTGAATCGATGCGTTCGCATCATGTGATCAGGTCCCGAACGGCCAAGTCTGAGGGCGAAGGAGAAGAGCATGAGCGCAAGACCCGGGTTGATCCGAGCCCTGGCAGCAGGCGCGGCGTTGTTCGCGGGGTGTGTCTTCCTTCCGGCGAGTGAGCTCATCTTCTCTCAGGTGGAAGACGGTCAGTCCATCCACGGACCGAGCAATCACGCTCCGGGAGGACCCGTGAACGCGGAGATTGCCGACGACTTCAACCTGACCGCGTCGATCGACCGGGTCTTCGCCTCCGGCTTCAACTTCCCCAACGGGGTTCCGGACTTCGGAGGCGTCTACGTCCGCTTCTACGCCTCGGGCGACTCGGGCGGCCCCGGCGCTCTCCAGTCGGAGATCTTCCTCGCCGCGAACGATCCGAACCTCATCAACGGGATGGATCCGAACGGATGGCTCGACATCACGCTCGCAACACCGTTTTCCGCGACCGGCAAGCATTTCGTTTCGGTTCAGCCCGTCACGGCGACCGCGTGGTATCGCTGGAGCGCCAACAGCCACTCGGTGCACGGCCAGCCCTTCTACTATCGGGACCCCGGAAGCGGCGTGCCCGTCTGGCAGAACGACGACGGCCTGGGCAATCTCGACACCGACATCGCCTTCGCTCTCTACGGCACGGTCACCGGCGCCGGGCACATCGACAGCCTCTCGGCAGCGGTTCTCCCCCGCAGCGGCTACCTCGAGATCTTCGGCACGAACTTCGGCGGCAACGGCGCAGTGACGATCGACGGAGTCCCGGCGCCGGTCGCGAGCTGGGCCGACGAACGTATCGTGACCTACGTGCCCGAAGCCTCGACGCTCGGCACGGTCTCCCTCCAGGTCACCAACGGAACCGGGCAGCCGTCCAACGCCGTTTCCCTCGACGTCACGACCCGTCAACCCGACGGACGCGTCCAGTGGCGGTTCCGCATGGACGGGCCGTACGCCCAAGTCCGCCCTGTGCTCGGACCGGACGGAACCGTCTACGCCGTCGACGCTTTCGATCACCTCTACGCTCTCGCGCCCGACGGCGGCCTGAAGTGGCTGGCACGCGGCGCGGGCGGCAAGGGCGTCGCGGTCGGAGCCGACGGCGACGTCTACACCGGGTCGGAGTACGCCATCCGGGCGTTTCATGCGGACGGCTCGGAGAAGTGGACGTTCGTGCAGACTCCGATGGCGATGATCCTCGTCGGCATCTCCGTCGGACCCGAGGGGAACATCTATGCCGCGGCATCCGAGGGCATGGGTGTGTTCTCGCTGACGCCGGCCGGCGAGCTCCGCTGGCAGACGCCGAATCCCTACGACCGCGTTCCGATCGACTACAACGAGATCGTGTTCGGCGACAACGCGGGCACCGGACAGCTCTACTTTTACGCGAACCGCCGGCTGCGAGGCATCACTCTCTCTGGCACGCCGGTCTTCGAGATTGTGGGGGCCCTGGCGCAGCTGCAGGTCGCCAATTCACCGGCCGTCGGGCCCGACGGGAACGTGCATACGTCGATCAGCGAGTTCTCGCCCGCCGGAGCTCCGCTCTGGACGTTCCTGACGCCCTATCCCTTCAACGTCTTCTCGAAGAGCTCGGTCGGCTCCGACGGCATCCACTACTACGTCCAGAATCTCATTCAGCTCTTCGCCCTGAACCCGGACGGGACGGCGC
>JBKOVK010000302.1:0-9428 GCA_046724475.1 Acidobacteriota bacterium
ACGACGCAGGCCGCGATGATCGACAAGATCAACCGCGAGAAGCAGCTCCACATCGTGACGATCGAGGACCCGATCGAGTTTCTCCACGGGCACAAGAAGTGCCTCGTCAACCAGCGCGAGCTGCACGCCGACACGCACTCCTTCTCCAACGCCCTGCGCGCGGTCCTCCGCGAAGACCCCGACGTCGTGCTCATCGGCGAAATGCGCGACCTCGAGACCATCGAGGCGGCGCTGCGGATCGCCGAGACGGGCCACCTCACACTGGCGACCCTGCACACCAACTCGGCCACGACTTCGATCAACCGCATCATCGACGTCTTCCCCGCGCACCAGCAGAGCCAGATCCGGACGCAGCTGTCCTTCGTTCTCGAAGGCATCATGTGTCAGACGCTGCTCGAGCGCTCCAGCGGCAAGGGCCGAGTGATGGCCCTCGAGATCCTGGTGCCCAACGCGGCCATCCGGAACCTCATCCGCGAGGACAAGATCCACCAGGTCTATTCGATGATGCAGGCGGGCCAGTCCAAGTTCGGGATGCAGACGTTCAACCAGTCGCTCGCCACTCTGTACCTGAAGAAACAGATCACCCTCGAGGCGGCGCTCTCCCGTTCCTCGATGCCCGACGAGCTCCAGGAGCTCATCAACCGCGGGTCCGGGGTCAACGTGCCGACGGTGGCCGCCTCGGCCGGCAAGAGGTAACGCGCGATGCCCAACTTCGTCTGGAAGGGAAGAAACCGCACGGGCCTCGTCCAGGAGGGCGTGCTCGTCGCGGACACCAAAGAGGGAGCTCTTCAGACCCTCCGCCGCCAGAACATCGTCGTCACCGGCATCCGGGAGCGCGGCAAGGAAATCTCGCTGACCAAGATGGGCCGCAAGGTCCCGGCCAAGGTCCTCGCCGTCTTCACTCGCCAGTTCTCGGTCATGATCGACGCGGGACTTCCGCTGGTCCAGTGCCTCGAGATCCTGGCCAACCAGCAGGAGCACAAAAACTTCGCGAAGATCCTGCTGCAGGTACGCCAGGACGTCGAGGCGGGCTCGACCCTGGCGGACGCGATGCGCCGGCATCCCAAGGCGTTCGACGATCTCTACGTCAACATGGTCGCGGCCGGCGAGGCGGGCGGTATTCTCGACACGATCCTGCAGCGCCTCTCGACCTACATCGAGAAGGCCGTGAAGCTGCGTTCGCAGGTCCGGGCCGCCCTGATCTACCCGATTGCGGTCATCTGCATCGCGGCGATCGTCGTGGCGGTCATTCTGCTGAAGGTCATCCCGACCTTCGCGGCTCTGTTCACGAGCCTCGGGGCGGAGCTGCCCTTCCCGACGCGCGTGGTCATCGCGGCGTCCAACTTCCTGGCTCGTTACTTCATCTTCTTCGTCATCGGCATCGGCGCGGCCGTGTTCTTCTTCCGCCGCTACTACAAGACCTACCGCGGACGGCGCGTCATCGACGGGGCGCTGCTGAAGGCCCCGATCATCGGCATCATCCTCCGCAAGATCGCGGTGGCGCGCTTCTGCCGCACGCTCGCCACGCTGACGTCCTCGGGCGTCCCGATCCTGGAGAGCCTCGACATCACGGCCCGCACGGCCGGCAACGCCATCGTCGAAGACGCCATCGTCGAGACACGAAAGAGCGTCGAGAACGGCAAGACGCTGGTGGAGCCCCTGCGGGACTCCGAGGTGTTCCCGAACATGGTCGTGCAGATGATCGGCGTCGGCGAGCAGACCGGCGCCCTGGACGCCATGCTCAACAAGATCGCCGAGTTCTACGAAGACGAGGTCGACATCGCCGTCCAGGGCCTGGTCAAGCTGCTCGAGCCCGTGATGATCTTCATCCTCGGCGTCATCATCGGAGGTATCGTCATCGCGATGTACCTGCCGATGTTCACGCTGATCAACAAGATCGGATGAGACGGACGGAGATCGGGAATCGGTAGTCGGACGCGGAGGAATAGGGGAAACCGGATTCCGTTACCGACTACCGAGGCTCGATTGCCGGTCCCGGGCGCAATGGACGACTCGCTCCGCCGCTCTCTCTTCTGGCTGACGACGATCCGAATCGTCGTCTTCTTCCTCATCCTCTTGTCCGCGATCCTGGTCCAGGTCGGATCCGAGGCCGAGGTCGAGATCTCGTACCTGTACCTCCTCTGCGCCCTGGCGTTCGTCCTGTCGCTCTTCCACTGGACGGTGGGGCGGCTCATGCCGCCCCAGATCGAGGCGTACGTCCAGATCGCGGGCGACCTGGCTCTGGTGTGCCTCCTCGTCTACTCGTCCGGCGGCCCCAACTCCGTGTTCACGTTTCTCTACCTCGTCGTCATCGGCGCCGCGGCGTTCCTGCTGTACCGCACAGGAGCCGTGGTCATCGCCTCGATCGCGGCTCTCCTCCACGGGCTCTTAGTCGAGTTGACCGCCTACGAGGTCCTGCCGCGCCCCCGGATGGCGCCCGCGGCGCACTGGGGCCTCGAACGCACCGGCTACAACCTCGCCATCACCATCATCGGCTTTTACGGCGTGGCGTTCATGGTCTCGTACCTCTCCGAGAAGCTGCGCGGAACGCGACAGGAGCTGGAGAGCCGCCAGCGCGCCCTTTCCCGGATCCAGACCCTCTACGCCAATGTCATCGCGTCCATGTCCTCGGGGCTGGTGACTGCCGACTCCAAGGAGCGCGTGACGTTCCTCAACCAGGCCGGCGGCGACATCCTCGGCGTGGTGCCCGCGCGCGCCACCGGACGTCCGCTCGCGGACATCGGCCTCGACCTGCCCGCGGAATGGGAGCAGATCCGCCACCGGACGCGCGGGCGCGACGGCTACCGGGCCGAGGTCGAGATCCAGCGCGGCGACGCCCGCCGCGTGCTTGGCTATTCACTGCGCGCGTTGAAAGACGGCAGCGGGGAGGACGGGGCGCTGATCGTGTTCCAGGACCTGACCGAGGTCAAGAAGCTCGAGCGCCAGGCCCGCTTCAACGAGCAGCTCGCGGCGGTCGGCGAGCTCGCCGCCGGCATCGCGCACGAGATTCGCAACCCCCTGGCATCGATCTCGGGATCGGTCCAGGTCCTCTCCCACGAGCTCTCGGTCGGATCCGCCGAGCGCCGCCTGATGGAGATCATCGTCTCGGAGTCCAAGCGCCTGTCCAAGATCCTGGAGGAGTTCCTGCGCTTCGTGCGACCTCAGGAGCGCCGCGTCGCCGTCTTCGACGTCGCCACGAACATCCAGGAAGTGCTGGACCTCTTCCGTCTCTCCGACGAGGTTTCCGACGCGCACCACGTCGCGCACGACGTCGTGCCGCCGGTCTCGCTGCTCGCGGGCGACCGCGATCAGATCCGCCAGATCGTCTACAACGTCGCCAAGAACGCGGTGCGCGCGATGCCCGACGGAGGGGCGTTGACGGTGGAAGGCCGCGAGAACGGCGCGTGGTATAGCATCAAGTTCCGCGACACCGGCCGCGGAATGAACGAGGAAGAGATCGCCCGCGTCTTCACCCCCTTCTCGACGGCCTTCGACGGCGGAACCGGACTGGGCATGGCGATCGTCCGGCGGATCGTCGAGGAGCACGGCGGCGCGATCGACGTCGAGTCGGCTCCCGGCGAGGGCACGAGCGTGACGATCCTGCTGCCCCGCAACGCGGCCGGAGCCGCCGCCGTCTCCGTGCCCCGAGGAGCCCACACCGTCCAATGAGCAAACCGCGCCTGCTGATCGTCGACGACGAAAAGTCCCTGCGGGAGGTCCTGCAGTACTTCTTCCACAAGCAGGGATTCGAGGTCTCGATCGCCGCAAACTACACCGAGGGCCTGGCCGCGGCGCTGCGCTCGAGCCCCGACGTGATCCTGTGCGACATCAAGATGCCCGACGGCAACGGGCTGGACCTGCTGGGGCGCGTCCGCGAGGAAAAGCTCGACACGCCGGTCATCATGATCACGGCGCACGGCTCGACCGAGGACGCAATCCAGGCCATGAAGCGGGGCGCGATCGACTACATCCCCAAGCCGTTCGACAACGACGAGCTCCTCCTGATCGTCCGGCGGGCGCTGGGCGAGAAGCAGCTCCAGGACGAGAACACGTACCTCAAGCAGGAGCTGGCCGGGAAGTACCAGTTCGCCAACATCGTCGGACGCGGCAGCCGGATGCAGGAGATCTTCCGGACGATCGAGCGCATCGGCAAGGTCTCCTCGACCGTGCTGGTGACCGGCGAGAGCGGCACGGGCAAGGAGCTGATCGCTCGCGCCATCCACTTCACATCCGTGCGCAAGGACCGGAAGTTCGTATCGATCAACTGCGGCGCGCTTCCGGAGACGCTCCTGGAGTCCGAGCTCTTCGGCCACGAGCGCGGCGCCTTCACGGGGGCGATCCGCGAGAAGCGGGGCCTTTTCCAGGAAGCCGACGGAGGAACCCTCTTCCTCGACGAGATCTCCGAGACCACGCCCACGATGCAGGTCAAGCTGCTCCGGGCGATCCAGGAGAAGCTGATCCGGAAAGTCGGCGGCAACGACGAAGTGTCGGTGGACGCCCGGATCATCGCCGCCACCAACAAGGACCTGAACGACCTCGTATCCGAGGGCCGCTTCCGCGAAGACCTCTTCTACCGCATCAACGTCATTCCGATCGCGCTGCCGCCGCTGCGGTCGCGCACCGAGGACGTCGCGCCCCTGACCACGCACTTCATCACCAAGATCTGCAAGGAGCAGCGCATCCCCGAGAAGAAGATCTCGGTCGAGGCCATGCGCCTGCTCGAGGCCTATCCATGGCCCGGCAACGTGCGTGAGCTCGAGAACACCCTCGAGCGCACGGTCGCCCTCGAGGCCGGACCCGTCATCAACGCGTCGAGCCTTCCCGAGACGGTCGCTCTCGGCGTGCGCACGCGCGTCCCGGACTTCGAGAGCCTGCCCGAGGAAGGCATCAATCTCGAGGCCTACCTCGAGACGGTCGGTAAGCGCCTGATGCGGGAAGCCCTCGACCGCTGCGGCGGCGTGCAGACCAAGGCCGCAGAGCTCCTCCACATGTCGTTCCGGTCCTTCCGCTACTACGCCAAGAAGTACAGCCTCGTCCACCGCGAGGAGATGTACGGCGAGGACGAGGGAGGCGCCGCGGAGGCCACGGAAACCCGGGCATGAAGCGGGGCCTCGCCACGAGCGCCGCCGCGTGCGCCATGGCCGCCCTCTCCTGCGGCGCGTCGCCGGCTCCCGCACCCGCTCCGAATCCGTCCCCGAGTCCCGCGGCGTCGGCCTCAGGCCCGCGCGCGGTGATGCCCTCCGGCGCCGTGTACCGGCTGGAGCTGGCGCTGACCCCCGAGGACCAGGCGCAGGGGTTGATGTTTCGCGAGAACCTTCCCGACCGGACCGGAATGCTGTTCGTGTTCCCGGAAGCGGCGCCGCACCACTTCTGGATGAAGAACACGATGATCCCGCTCGACATGATCTGGATGGACGAGGGCGGCCGCGTGGCCTTCGTCTCGGCGCACACGCCGCCGTGCAAGGCGGATCCGTGCCCGACCTACGGTCCGGATTCGTCCGTCAGCCAGGTGCTGGAGATCGCCGGGGGGATGGCCGAGAAGGAAGGGATTCGCGAGGGATCGGTGTTGAAGCTGATCGACACTCCGCCGGCGGCTACGGTTCGAACAGAAACAATCCGTCCCCCGTCGTCCCCACGTACACCCTCCCCCCGCGTACCTCCGCGGCCGCGGCCAGCGGCAGCGAAGGACGGGGGCTCGTAAACGCCCGGCGGCTGCTCCCCTCCTGCCAGAACAGGGTCCCGTCGACCTCCTGGAGGTTGGACCATCCGCCGACGGGCTTGGACGAGGCGGCGTTCTGCATGAAGATCCCGCCTCCCAGAAGCGCCTTTTTCTTCGTGGACCACGCGGCTCCGTCCCAGTAGGCGACGGAATCGCCCGAGCGGACCTCGAGCAGCGCTTCGCCGTTGCGGTCGGCGAGAAGCTCGGCCCCGCTCGCCGACCGGAGTCCCCCGGGAACGGGCGCGAAACGCGTTCCGTCGGTCGTCGAGAAGACACCGTCGGTCGTCACGAGCACGGGCCGTTCGAAGGGAGCGCCGTAGAGTGCGATCGGCGTGCCGGGGGGCGCTTCGCGCGGCGAGGACCAGCGGGCTCCGCCGTCGCGCGACACGCGCACGCCCTGCGCGCTCGCGACGAGCCAGACGGTGCGGCCGTCGGTCGCCCGGAAGGCCGCCAGCGACGCCGAGGCCGGGAGCGGATCGAGCGAGACCTTGCGGACCTCGCGGCCCGCGGCTTCCCACACTCCGCTCTCCTCGCCTGCAAACGCCCGGAAGAACAGCACGCGGTCGGGATTGGACGGATCGGCGACGAGCTCGGAGACGCGGCTCTCCGGCAGGCCGCGCGATCCCGGCGTCAGCGTGCGCCCGCCGTCGTCCGACGTGAAGACGCCTTCCCCTTCGGTCCCGATGAAGAGACGCCCCGTGCGGCGATCCACCTCGAGCGCCGTGACGACCAGAGACTCGCGGGTGACGCGGGCCCATGTCTGACCCCCGTCCTCGGAGCGATGGAGCCCGCCCACGGTCGCCGCGTACACGACGCCTTCGCGAATCGGATCGCGGCGCACGGCGTGGGAGCGCCGATTCGTGAATCCGGTCGTGAAGCGCGTCCAGCGATCTCCGCCGTCGCGCGTGCGATAGACCCAGCCGCACGTCGACACCCAGATGTCGCGAGGATCGGCGGAGGCGAAATCCCACGCGTACACCGTGGCGTCGAGGACCATGCCCTCGGCGATCCGCATCCAGCTCGCACCGCCGTCCCGGGTCCGGAACGCCTGCCGCCAGGTGCCGGCATAGAGCGTGCGCCGGTCCGTCGGGTCGAAAACCAGAGACTCGACCTGCTGCAGGCCCGCGACGCCCTGGCCGGTCTCAGCCCACGTCTGGCCGCCGTCTCGCGAGATCCGGACGCCGTCATCGCCGCCGACCGCCAGCATCCGCGGCGAGCCCGGCGCCAGCGCGAGTGCCCGCGTCGCGACGCTGCGCGAGGACTTCAGCAGCGTCGTCCAGGTCGCGCCGCGATCGTCGCTGCGGACGACGAGTCCTCCGGTCAACTCCCCCGCGAGAGACGCCCAGAGTCTTCCGGGAACCGACGGGTCCGCCTGAAGACCCGTGACGTAGTAGCCGGGAAACGCGGGCCCCGAAGCCAGCGGCTGCCAGGTCGCGCCGCCGTCTTTGGAACCGTAGAAGTTTCCACGCGAGGTTCCGCAGTAGACCGTATCCGGCGCGAAGGGGTCGAGCGCGAACGCCCGGATCTCGGCACCCCAGACTGGAAGACGCCACCACGCGGCGGCGCGAGCCGAGCCGGCGTCGAGCACGCACGCCGCAACCGCGAGGGCAAGCGCCCCCAGCCGGAGCCTCCATTGTTTCCGCACGCGGCTATTGTACGGGCTCTTGCTAAACTCCCTCCGTGCCGAAGATCCGCGTGGCCGTTTTCCCCGCCGCGGGCCTCGGCACCCGGTTCCTGCCGGCGACGAAGGCGCAGCCCAAGGAGATGCTTCCGCTCGTCGACCGTCCCCTCATCCAGTACGTGGTCGAGGAGGCCCGGGACGCCGGCATCTCCCGCATCGTCATCGTGACCGGGCGCGGCAAGAACGCGATCGAGGACCACTTCGACACCGCATACGAACTCGAGCGGACGCTCCAGGAGAAGGGCAAGAACCTGCTCCTCGCCGAGGTCCGCGAGGTCGCCGAGCTCATCCCGGTTTCCTATGTCCGGCAAAAGCAGGCTTTAGGGCTCGGCCACGCCGTCCTGCAGGCGCGTGATCTGGTCGGCGACCAGCCGTTCGCGGTCATGCTGGGCGACGACATCGTGGACGCCGACGAGCCCTGCATCGGCCAGATGATCCGCCTCTACGAGCGGCGGGGCAACCCGGTGATCGCGCTCCAGGAAGTCCCTCGCTCCGAGACGCGCCAGTACGGAATCGTCGCCGGGGAGAAGATCGAAGACCGCGTGGTCCGCGTGACGGACATGGTCGAGAAGCCCTCGCCCGAGAATGCGCCGTCGAACCTCGCGATCATCGGCCGGTACCTCCTGCCGCCCGAGATCTTCGGCATTCTCGGCGATACCAAACCCGAGGTCGGCGGCGAGATCCAGCTGACGAGCGCATTGAAGACGCTTCTGTCGCGCCGGCCCGTCGACGGCTACCTGTTCGAAGGGAAACGCTACGACGCCGGGGACAAGCTCGGGTTTCTGAAGGCGACCGTGGAGTTCGCGTTGAAACGGCCCGATCTCGGCGCGCCGTTTCGCGAGTACCTCAAGAGCCTCAAGCTCGACTGAGCCGCGGCTTTTCGCGTGTCATCCCGAGGGCGTAGCCCGAGGGATCCCGGACTTGATCGCCCGCATTCGCTGCCGAGCCTGGGATCCCTCGCTTCGCTCGGGATGACGGAGTTCGGCGCGGCGACTTGCGTCCCACGGCGTCTCTGGCACCCGGATTGCTCTTCTGTACTCGTCTGGCACTCGGGCCAGACCCCAAGGAGGTCGCATGTCCTCGATCGCCCTTCGTGTCTCTCGCGGTGTCCTCGCTTCGCTCTTCCTCGCCTCGCTCGGCCTCATTGCCGCTTGCAACGACAACAACGACGTCACCGGGACCGGCGGCGCGCTCGTGCGCCTGAACGTCGACGCTCCCGACTCGGCAACTTCGGGTCAGCCGTTCAACGTGAATCTCACGACCCAAAACATCGGCGTCACCAACGTGCGCAACGGCGTCGTCACCGTGACGCTCCCGTCTCCCCTGACCGTCGTCAGCGTCAACGCCGACTCCGGCACCTCGGCCACGTTTTCCAACTCGGGGAGCGGCGCGACCGCCACCTGGCAGCTCAACACGCTCGACTCCAACTCTTCGTCGAATCTGACGATCCAGGCCATGGGAACTCTGACTCCTGGGGCCGCGAATCTTCCGATCGCCATCCAGGCGCAGCTGACGGCGGACGGAATCAATCCTGGCCAGTCGGTGGCCACGGACACGGTGACCCTGATGCAGTGACTGGAAGCATTGGCCGTCAGGAAGTGAGACCGGGTGGGCCCTCCGCGGAGAGCCCGCCCGGTCGCGCTATCAGCGCTCGAGTTGGAAGGAGAGCTTGGCCGGACGGGAGACGGGAGCGTTCTGCGGATTCGCGGCCTTGGTCTGGCTCGCGCCCGAAGGATTCGTGCGCACCGACCCGGACCGGCCGCTGCCAGGAACCTGGTGCGTCTGCCGCGAGGCATCCGGCCAGCACGGCTCGAGGCCCGCGGGATACGCCTCCGGACAGAAGAACGGACTGATCCGACACAAGGCTGAGACGTCGGCGCATGGCCGCACGACGTCGGATCGCGAGGGCGCCTGCGCGGCGACCGCCGCCGACAAGACCACGTGAGCCAGAAGCATGACCAGCACCTCCAGGGTTAGGACGCTCCCGAGTGAGCGCACCTCCTGAAAGTGCAAGGTCGATACCAGAAA
>JBKOVK010000133.1:0-5613 GCA_046724475.1 Acidobacteriota bacterium
GGCGGGTTTCGAGGATGTCCTTGACCGACTTGAGCTTCCCCTCGTCGTCCGAGTTGAGAACCAGCTGAAGTTCCTTCTCGTTCCACTCGATCTACGACTTGGAGCCGCGGAAGTCGAACCGGGTTCAGATCTCCTTGGAGGCCTGCTGCACTGCGTTGGAGACCTCCTGAAGATCCACCTTGGAGACGACGTCGAAGGAGAACTCCTGAGCCATGAGGGGATTCTATTGGAAATCCGCCGTCATCCCGAGGAGCGGAGCGACGAGGGATCCCGTGCTGATCGAGGTCGGGATCCCTCGCTCCGCTCGGGATGGCGGCCGACGGCATCGTCGGCCGCGTCAATTCTCGACGATGCGCGTCCCTTTTGGTCCCGTGATCCGGTAATCCGCTGGGGGGCGGGCCTTCTCGGACTTCCAACTGTCGAAGCGAAACTCCGTGCGGTTGCCGGAGGCGTCCTCGTACGACAGCGTGTCGACCGTCGCGGATGGCGTCACGGCGATCTTCACCCACGCGAGGTCCGATCCCGGCTGGCGGGGCTTCAAAAGAATCGCGCCCGAAGCGTCGAGGGTGATCTCGTAGCGGGCGGACAGATCCTCGGGTTTCGACAGGAAAACGAGCGGGAGCCGGGCCTGCTCGTCCTCCGTGAGCTTTCGAACGGTGAGCTGTTTGTCCTCGGGCGAGAAGAACCGGCCCTCGCCCGCGTCGTACGTGAAGACCTTCGGCTCCGGCGCCGTGTAGTCGAACCGGAGGCGCTGCGGGGACTGGACCCAGACCGTGCCGGACTCGCGCTTGGCGCTCGCAAAACCGGCGGGCGTGTAGATCTGCGTGAAGGGGGAGGCGTGCGCGGAGCCGTCCGCGTACACGGCCGCGGCCTTCGCGAGCAAAGCCTCCGCGTCGGACGCGGGCACACGCGCCGCCGAGGCTAGGGCCAGCACCAGAAACGCTGCGTGCATGACCGTCAGTGCCGGAAGTGCCGGCGGGGCGCCATGAAGAACGCGATGTTGCGCTCGTCGGCGGCCGCGATGATCTCCTGGTCGCGAATGGAGCCTCCCGGCGCCACCACCGCGGTGACGCCGGCGTCGGCGAGGATGTCCAGGCCGTCGCGGAAGGGGAAGAAGGCGTCCGACGCCGCGCCGCAGTTGACGATCGGCAGAACGGGCTTGGTGGCGGCGAGGCGGCACGCATCCACGCGGCTCATCTGTCCGGCGCCGATGCCGATCGTCTGGCGCGCGTTGGCGAGCACGATTGCGTTCGACTTGACGCGGCGCGCCACTCTCCAGGCGAGCTCGCACGCGGCCCGCTCGACCGCCGTCGGCTTGCGCTGGGACACGATCTTCCAGGTCGAGCTCTGGTCGGGCTGCGAGTCCGAGTCCTGGAGAAGGACGCCTCCTTCGATGCGCTTCCAGTCCAGGCCGGTGACCGGTCGGCAGGAGACGGCGACCTTGAGCAGCCGGATGTTGGGTTTCTTGGCGAAGTAGGACAGGGCCTCTTCGGTGAAATCGTCGGCGGCGACGGCTTCGACGAAGTGCTGGAGGACCAGCGACGCGAGCGCGCCGTCCACCGTGCCGCGGATCGCGATGATGCCGCCGAAGGCGGCCAGCGGGTCGCACGCGAAGGCACGTCCGAAGGCTTCCGCGATCGTCTCGCCGACGGCGGCCCCGCACGGATTGTTGTGCTTGACGATGACGGCCGCGGGACCTTCGAAATCGCGGGCCAGGGTCACGGCGGAGTCCAGATCCAGGAGGTTGTTGAACGAGAGCTCCTTGCCCTGGAGCATCCGGAAACGGACGAGGGCGTCGGGCGGCGCCGACGGGAAGGCGTAAAGCGCGGCCCGCTGGTGCGGGTTCTCGCCGTAGCGGAGCGCCCCCACCCGGTCGAACGCGAAGACGAGATTTTCCGGGAAGAAATCCGTGTCCTTCCACGTCCCCGCAAAGTAGCGGGCGATCGCCGCGTCGTAGGCGGCGGTGCGCGAGAAGGCACGCGCCGCCAGGCGCTCGCGGGTCGAAAGGCGAGTGCCGCCCGTCATCCGAATCTCCTCGAGGACCGTGTCGTAGTCCCGCGGATCCACCACGACGGCGACGCGGGCGTGGTTCTTGGCGGCGGCGCGAATCATCGCGGGGCCCCCGACGTCGATCATCTCGACGACCTCGGAGCGAGGTTCCCCGGCCGCCACGGTCTTCTCGAACGGGTAGAGGTTCACGACCACGAGGTCGAAGGCCTCGATCGCTGCCGACGCGAGGTCGCGTGCGTGGTCGTCGCGGGTGTCGTCCGCCAGGACGCCGGCGAAGATCTTCGGGTGGAGGGTTTTGACGCGGCCTCCCAGGATCTCCGGGAAGCCCGTCGTCTCCTCGACGAGGGTCACTGGGACGCCGGCCTCCTTCAGGTGGGTCGCCGTGCCTCCGGTGGAAACGAGCTGGACGCCCCTCTCGGAGAGCGCGCGGCCGAGGTCGGCGACGCCCGTCTTGTCGTGGACGGAGACGAGCGCCCGCCGCACCGGCGTCACCGCCGAGGGCATCGGGATAGGTTCAGGCATGGGCGCGAATGATAGCAGGGCAGGGGTATTCGCGGCGCCCGGCGGGTCGACCAGGCGCCGCGACGGAGGTTATTGGAGACCGAACGTCTTGACCAGAAACACCGCCATCTGTCCTCGCGTGTTCGGGTTGGTCGGACAGTAGAGAAGCGGCGAGGCCTGGCATCCACCCGTCACGTCCTCGGCATAGAGCCGTTCGATCCAGTCGGCGAAAAGACTCGGACACGTGACGTCGCCGAAGACGCCGGTGCAGACCGGAGGCGTGTACGAAGAGCCGTGCTCGGTCTTCAGGAGAAACGCCGCCATCTGCTGCCGCGTCACGGCGTTGTTCGGGCAGTAGAGCAGCGGGCTCGCCTGGCAGCCGCCGGTGATCCCTTCGTCGGCGAGCTGCTCGATCCAGTTGGCGAAGGTGCTCGGGCACGGGACGTCGCCGAAGATGCCCGCGCAGAGAGGCGGGTTGTAGCTCGAGCCGTGCTCGGACTTCAGGAGGAAGACCGCCATCTGCGCCCGCGTGACCGGATCGTTGCGGCAGTAGTTTCCGCCGCCGCAGCCGGCCGTGATCCCGTTGCGCGCGACGGTGATGACGTAGTCGTGGAAGGGATCCGCCGGCGGCACGTCGAGGAAGTCGACCAGGACGTTCGCGTTGGCCGCGGGTGAGGCGCAGCCGTTGGAGCTCTCGGTGACGCTCGCGATCATGAGCGTTCCCGGCGCTCCGGCGTCGAACGTGATCTGGCTGGTGCCCTGGCCTCCGGTGATCGAGCCGCCCGAGAGCGTCCAGTTGTAGAGCGAGCCGGCATGGTTGTCGACACTGGCGATGTTGCCGGTCGAGCCCACGGGAACGGACGTCGGAACCGTGATCGTGGGCAGCGTTGGGGCGGCCGTGACGGTGAGCGTCGCAGCCGTGGACGTGATCTGCTGGCCGACACCATCGGTCACGACGACGTCGTAGGACCCGTTGTCTCCAGGAACCGTGGCCGAGATCGCCAGCGTGTCCGTGTCGGCGCCCGAGACGCGGCCGCCGTTGGAGAGCGGCGTCGTGTCCTTGCGCCACTGGTACGTCAGCGTGGGCTGGCCCTGAGCGACGACCGAGAACTGCGCGTCGGAGCCGGCGCAGAGGGCGAGGCTGGAGGGCGCGGAGACCGAAAGCGGAACGCGCTCGTGAGCGCCCATGTCCACGATCGGCGGGGTCCCCGCTCCTGTGTCGGGTGCGCCGGGATCGTCGAAGAATCGAGGCAGACCGGCCACGTCGGTGGTCGTGCCCACGGGCACGGCCGCATTGTTGCCGGCATCCACCACCGGCGAGCCGGGACCCGGGCGCAGGTCGCCCGGAGGCGCCAGGAAGAGAGGATTCGCGGAGATCGAGCCCGTGCCGTTGATTCCATCCTGGTTGTCGTCGTAGCTGAGCGTGATCATCGAGCTTCCGTCGTTGAAGATGCCCGCAACACCGTTACCCCAGATGATCGAGTTGGTCATCGTGTTCCCGCTGCTCAGGAACATGCCCAGGCCATAGGCCGTGTTGTTGGCGATCGTGCAGTTCTCGAGGGTGTTGTTGTTCCCGGATGCCGCGAAGTGAATGCCGCTCGGATTGTTCTGGGCGATGATGCAGTTGACAAGCGTCATTCCTCCGGAGCTGTCGATTCCGGCGGACCCGACGACCGCCCCCGTGACCGTGTTCTGGCGAAAGACGCAGTTCTTGCAAGTCACCGTGCTGCCGCCACCGGACTTCAGCCCCCCGCCCGTCCCGGGGCTGCTGATCGAATTGGAGATGAAGGAACACCCGGTCAAGAGCGGGCTGCCGTTCGTCACGCGCAGGCCGCCGCCTTCCAGGGCGAAGCTCGCGGTGAACTTCAGGTTGTTGAGCGTCGGCGAGCCGCCGTTGTCCCACATCCCGCCGCCGCGGTCCTGGTTCGCGCCGCCGCCGTTGGCTTGCCCGCCGGTGATCGTGAATCCGTCGAGGACGCCGGACAGCGTCACGGTTCCGTCGGCGAGCACCACGTGATAGCTGTTGTCGGAGGCGTCGCCGCCGGTGCCGATGTCGCCCGAGAGGATCGTGACGTTGGCAACCGGGTCGCGCTGTCCGCGCTGCGTCTCGGTGCCGTTGAATCCGCCGTAAACGCCGACGGCGTTCTTCATCGCGAAGGAGATCGTCCGGTCCGCCGTCGCCGTGGGCTTGTAGGTCGCCGCAGCGACCCAGATCTCGTCCCCCGCCCCGGCAATCGCCAGGGCCGACTGGAGATCGGTGAACGCGTCCGCCCAGCTCGTTCCGTTGTTCGCGCCCGTCGCCGACGCGTCGACGTACCGGATGACGCCTCCAGCCAGGGCCACGCCGCTGATCAACACACTCAGAGCACCGGCCGCCAGGAGCTTCCGCACTCCGCGCATGGTCGCTTCCTTTCAGAATTTGTGCACTGAATCGATGGTCGCGCAGCAGCGCCCGATTTTCAAGCCCAATCGCGAATCAGAAGAGTTTGAGGATCTGCGCGTTGATCGTGAAGCCGGAGACTCCGTGGCGGACCACCGGTACGCCGACCTCGGCGCGGATCCGCGTGTTCTCCCAGGGGCCGTTGAACGCGGTCGAGATGCCGGCGCCCGAAAAGTACGTGTCCTTGGTCCCCTGGAGAGGATTCGTGATGATCGCCTGGTCGTAGATCGCCTCGAAGCGGACGACATTCTCGATGTTGATCCCGTACGAGACGGTGGCGTACCCGGCGCGCTCGGCGCGCAGGGCGCCGCTGGAGAAGCCATGGATCGAGTTCCGGCTGAAGGGACCGAAGTCCCACTGGGTGAAGCGGTCGAGGTCCGTGCCGCCGAGATAGGACACTTTGACCAGAAGCTTGCGAAAGTTCTCGAAGTAGAAACCCTTGAGCGCCTCGAAGGACCACAGCCAGTAGTCCTTCTGCTTCGGGCTGTAGCCCGAGGTCGCGGGGTCTCCCCACGGTTGCCAGTTCTGTCGTGAGTAGTAGCCCCCGCGCCCGGACAGGTTGTAGCCGGAGTTGTTCCAGTTCAGTCGAAACTCCGCGCCGGTCGTCCAGGTGTCCACCGGCGTGACGAAGGTGGGCCCGGTGTCGGAGTCGCGCTGGTAGT
>JBKOVK010000202.1:0-3787 GCA_046724475.1 Acidobacteriota bacterium
CACGGCGACGGCGACCATCGTGCCGCCGACGTTCACGTTCACCGGCACGGCGACGGCGACCGTCGCGCCGCCGACGTTCACGTTCACCCGCACTCCTACGGCGATCCCGCCGACGGCCACTTTCACGCGCACTGCGACCCCGGTTTACCCGACTCTCACGCCTTCGTTGACGGCCTCGAACACGGCCACCCGAACCTCTCCGCCCACGTCGACGCGGACGCCGACGTTCTCGGCCTCGGCGACCGCCACCGCGACGATGACGAGCTCGCGCGTGCCGACTTCGACGACGACGTGGACGGCGTCCCTGACGCCGACGCGCACGGCGTCGCCCACCTACACCGCGAGCTCCACCTCGACGGCAACGCGTACCTTCACGCCAAGCCAGACCCGCACGTCCACACCGACATCGAGTGTGACGTGGACTCCGAGCTTCACCCCGAGCAATACACGTACGTTCACGGCGTCTTCGACCGCGACGTCCACGGCGACCCTCACTCCCACTCACACACGCACGTACACCGCGTCGCCGACATTGACCGCGACGGCCACGCTCACGCCCTCACTCACGCGGACGCCGACACCCACGCAGACATCGACCCCGGAGCGCACGAGCACGCCGCCGGCCTTCGTGCCGTCGGACAAGGTAGACGCGCCGCCGAAGCCCGTGGAGATGGTCATGCCGCGGTATCCCGAAGCGGCACTCAAGGCGCGCGTCCGAGGAGTCGTGATCCTCCGCGTCCTGGTTTCGCACACGGGGATCCCGCTCGACATCCGCATCGAGCGGGGCGTGCGCTCCGACATCAACGACGCCGCAATCGAGGCGGTTCGCCACTGGCGCTTCGAGCCCGCCACCAAGAAGGGCCAGCCCGTGCGGACGTTCACGACCGTCCGGATCCCGTTCGAGGGCGTCCAGTTCGCACGGACACCGCTGCCGGGCTTCGGTACGGCGCCCACGCCAAAGCGCTAAGCCTCTTTCGATCAGTTAATTAGATCGACAACCCGCTTCTCGCTTGCCAAATGGCGAAACCTTGATAAGCTACTTAACGTAGTTAAGTAAAAGAGGAGCGTTATGGGGACTGCCGAGCGGCGCGAGCGGGAAAGACACGAGACGCGGACGAAGATCCTGGACGCCGCGCGCGAGCTCTTCGCCGAGCTCGGCTACGAGGCCGTCACGATGCGCAAGGTCGCCGAGCGCGTCGAGTACTCGCCCACCGCGATTTACTTTCACTTCAAGGACAAGGAAGCGCTGATGCGCGAGCTCTGCGAGCTCGATTTCGGCGCCCTCGCGCAGCAGTTCCAGAAGATCGCCCGCGAGAAGGACCCGATCGAAAGGCTGCGCAAGATCGGCCACGCCTACGTCGCGTTCGGGATCGACCACCCGAATCACTACCGGCTGATGTTCATGACACCGCGGCCGCCCATCACGCACACGCAGGAGTACGAGGCGGCGACGCGCGGCAATCCCGAGGAAGACGCCTACGCCTTCCTGAAGCTCACGATCCAGGAGGGCATCGCCGCCGGCCGCTTCCGTCCCGAGCTGACCGACCCCGACCTGGTTTCGCAGGCGGTCTGGGCAGGAACGCACGGCGCGATCTCGCTCTCGATCGCCAAAAGCAACGACGACTGGGTCGAGATGCGCCCGACGAAGAAGACGGCGGAGCTGATCATCGAGGGACTCATCCGCGGCCTGACCCGCGAGGAGCAGTGACGTGGTCGACCTCGCCACCAAGAGCCTGCTTCACGACAAGCTGCGGTTCCTGATCACGGTGTCGGGCGTGGCCTTCGCGGTGACGCTCGTCTTCGTACAGGTCGGGCTCTTCCTGGGCCTGCTCGACAACGCGTCGATCACGATCGAGCACATCGACGCGGATCTCTGGGTGACTTCGCGCAACACCCCCAACGTGGACTTTGCGCACACCTTCCCCGACACCCAGGTCAAGCGCGTGCGCTCGGTCCCGGGAGTCGCTCGCGCCGACAACCTGATCGTGTGGTTCGTGACGATGAACCTGCCGTCGGGAGCGCAGGAGGGCTCGCTGATCTACGCGCTCGACGACTTCTCGCTATGGAACATTCCCTGGAACGTCATGGAAGGAGACCTCGCCGACTTAAAGCGCGGCCAGTACTTCTTCCTCGACGACTCCGCCGTCAAGCGATACGGCCCGTTCGCCGTCGGCGAGTACCGCGAAATCATGGGCCAGCGGATGAAGATCATCGGGCGCACGAAGCACGCGCGCTCGTTCACGACGACGCCGATCACGTTCATCGACTTCGACCGTGCCCAGACCCTGAACCCGCAGTCGCTCCAGGGCAAGACGACGTACATCCTCGTCAAGCTCGCCCCCGGAGCCGATCCGCAGGCCGTCAAGGCCGAGATCGCGCGCCGGCTGCCCTATAACGACGTCTACACGAGGAAGGACTGGGCGGCGCGGTCGCGGCGCTACTGGGTGCAGTCCACCGGCATCGGGTTGAACATGTACATCACGGTCTTCCTGGGCTGCCTGGTCGGCATCGTGGTCGTGGCGCAGACGCTCTACACCTCCACGATGGAGCATCTCAAGGAGTTCGGAACGGTCAAGGCCATCGGCGGCGGCAACTTCGACATCTACCGCATCCTGGCCAAGCAGGCCTCGATCGCGGCCGTGGCCGGCTTCATCCTCGGCGCGCTCATGGCCTATGCGATGCGGCCCGCGATCACCAAGATCGACCTGAAGCTGATCATCCCGCCCGCGTTCGTCGCCATCGTATTCGCGGGCTCGGTGGTGATGTGCCTGGCCGCCGCGATGATCTCCTTCAAGAAGGTCGCATCCATCGACCCGGCCCTCGTGTTCCGGGCCTGACGGAGAGGAGAACGGATCCATGACGCCGGTGCTCGAAGCCATCGATGTCTTCAAGGAATACCGCGAAGGCCGCGGCGAGACCGTTCCGGTTCTCAAGGGCGTCTCGCTCTCGCTCTCCCGCGGAGAGATCGTCTCGCTCGAAGGTCCTTCGGGCTCTGGAAAGACCACGCTGCTCTCGATCCTGGGCTGCATCCTGACGGCCTCGTCCGGACGCATCGTGGTCGAGGGCGAAGAGGCCGACCCGAAACGGCCCGCGCGCCTGCCCGAGATCCGCAAGAAGTCGATCGGCTTCGTCTTTCAGCAGTTCAACCTGTTCCCGTCGCTGACCGCTCTGGAAAACGTCGAGTACGCGTTGAACGTCAAAGGCCTCCGCAACGCCACGGCGCGCAAGGAAGCCGAACGCGTCCTCGACGCGGTGGGCCTCGACGACCGCAAGCATTTCCTTCCCCGGGACCTCTCGGGCGGCCAGAAGCAGCGGATCGCCATCGCGCGGGCGCTCGCCGGCCGCTCGCCGATCCTTCTCGCCGACGAGCCGACGGCGAACCTCGACTCGCACATCGGCGGCCAGATCCTCGAGATGTTCCGCGCGCTGGCCAAGAAGGAGGATCGCGCGCTGCTGATCGTCACGCACGACCCGAAGGTTCGAACCGTGTCCGACCGGGTGCTGCAGATCCGCGACGGCTCGATTGCCGAAGACGGGATCGCGGCCTGAAGGAGCTGTCATGAAGAAAAATCTCTTGAACCTCGCGCTCTGGCCCCTTCTGGGCCTGGGACTCCTCGCGGTCGTGGTTCTCCAGGCTCAGGCCGCGGGACCCGCCCGCAAGACCCCCTCCGCGCCAACTGCGGCCGAGGGAACCGTGACAGGAAGTCGCGGCGCCCGCGTGGCGGCCGAGGGCCGGGTCGTGGCCTACCCCGGAGCCGAGGTCGTGGTCGGAACCGATCTGGCCGGA
>JBKOVK010000158.1:0-9234 GCA_046724475.1 Acidobacteriota bacterium
CGCTGGCCGTTGATGGTCAGGACCCAGCGTGACAGAAAACGCGTGTCGTCACGGAAGAGTCCGAGGGGATCGGTGGACGAATCCTCGATATCCCCTCTTGCGTCGCTGACCACGAACTCGTTTCCGTCCAGGATGCTGACGGTGTCCAAGGGCATGGCTCAGAGTTTCTTTCGGGCACCACCGTCGGCCACCAGGGCACGCGCCGATGCGGGTGGGGGAGCGAACACCGCCTGGAGTCCAAGGATGACCCGGATGGCCAGGGTCATATCGCCCTCGACATAAATAAGTCCCTGCAGCATCGCCACGACCGGGTTGAGCTGCCCGCGGTGGAACGCCGCCAGGGTCTCCTCACTGTCACACTTTAGGATGGCGTCCGCGTCCTCGGCACCCGCCGCCGGCCTTCCAGAGAGCGTTCCGTCGTGGATCACGAGGACCCACGCCGGATGCCCGGCGACGTCGACGCGTAGCTGCGCCGACAGCCCCGCCAGCGAGGGCACGGACTGTGACTGCGGGCCGGCCGTCGATCCCTGCGTGCCTGTTACCATCGGCGTTCCTCCTCAACCGGAGATGCCGTCCTCTTTCCTCTTGGCCACGCCACGCGACGCGCCGCCGTGCGACCTGCTTGGCCGATGCGGGATCGAACGTTGCGGGCGCCTCCCCGCACCATTATTACAGTGGGAATCGCTCGCGACGGCCATGGTGCCAGTCCCACGTCCGTACCGGCAACCCGCCGAGTTCCTGGATATGGCCTGGAGGATGTTGTAGACGCCTTCCCATCCGAACCGTCGACGAAGCCTCCGTGAACAAGAACGATGGATGGTGCCATGGTGAGGTCTCCTTTCGCGACGAATCTATGTCTCTCGGATCGGCGTCGAGTGGGACGCGGAGCCGAATGAACGCGGGAGCAGGATCCGGCAGTTCCGACAGAGCCTACTGTTCCCGCGGACTCTTCAGCTGCAGTAGAGGCAACGACGATCGCTGTGCCTGGCGGCTAGAAGAAATGCGCTCATGGCAGGCCTCCCGATCGTCGCCGTGAGGCCTTTCAGAACGTCGTCGAAGGACACTTGAGACGTGACGCTGAACCTTTGCAGCTGCACGTGTGTCGTGGCCATGAGTCTGCCATGGAGTGCCTGGATTCGCGATCAGGTCCTCGACGACTTCGTCTTGGTGTTCGAGCTGACGCTCAGCGATTTGACGATCGCGCGTGGTGGTTGGAAGGCTGCCATCCCGGACATCCCTTCCCGCCCTCGGTCGGGTTCACCGGAGGAACCGGAAGACGACCCCCAGTGTGAGCAACGCCGGGAGATAAACGATCGACGCGAGCAGGAGCCGGCGCGCCGTGCCAGCGGATCTCTGAAGGACGAACCGCAGGCCGAGGTAGAGGAATGCGAGGTCGAGAAGGAGGGCGGCGGCTCCGAAGGGGATCGTCACGAGAATGAGGCCCAGGAGGGGCAACAGGGTCTGCCACGTCACGAGACGAGTCCGCGCCTCTCCGCGCGGAAGGACGAGGTAGCCGGCGCGCTCGTAATCGTCGCGGTACATCCAGGCGATGGCCATGAAGTGGGGGAACTGCCAGAGGAACACGATGGCCCAGAGGAGCCACGCGCCGTGGTCCAGGCGGGCACCCGTCGCCGTCCATCCGATGAGCGGGGGGATCGCGCCCGGGACGGCGCCGATCAGTATGCAGAGGGGAGAGATTCGCTTGAGGGGAGTGTAGAGAAAGAGGTAGCTCACGAGAGTCGCCAGCGCGATCAGCGATGGCACGGTCCCGACTGTGAGCAGGAGCTGGCAGATACCGGCGAGGGAGAGAAGCACGCCGAACATCAGCGCGTGCGCCGCCGGAACGCGGCCGCCGGCGACCGGTCGTCGGGCGGTCCGGCGCATCCGCGCGTCGAAGCGGCGTTCCATCCATTGGTTGAGAGTCGCGGCTCCGCTGGCCACGAGCAGCGTCCCGATGAGCGTGTGCAGCAGGAGTGAAAGCTGCAGCGAGGCGGACACGCGCGGCTCCGCCATGCAGAAGGCCGCACCGGTCGTGATCACGATCAGAAGGTTGACTTCCGGCTTCGTGAGCGCCCAGTAGTCGAGCCAAACCGAACTCTGAACCCTTTGGCGAGGGATCGCGGTCGCCGGCGCCACCGCCACGGATTCGGCGGCCATCGTCAGGCCACCCGCGCGGTCCGAACGGAAGGACGCGGCGCTGCTCCGGTGGCGCACGACGCCATCGTGTGCTGATCCGGAGAGTTCCCGAACGTGAGGAGCCTCGCGCTGACGAGCGCCCCCGCCACGAGGTAGACGAGCGTGACGAGCGTCCACATCAGCGCGCCCGCGCACTGCTGATCGGCGAGGACGGCTGCGGAAGACTCCCCCGAGAGATAGACGGAATAGACGATGCGGTCGGAGAAGACCAGGAACGCCGAGAGGATGTCGCACGGCAGCGTTGCCAGAAAGAGGTAGAGAACGATGGACCAGGAGGGGAGCGGCCACCCTGGCCAGGGCTCGATTACCGGCCACCAGAAGAAGAGTCCGGTCACGAGGAAAGACAGCTGCTCGATCGCATGCCACGCAGGCGAGCGCAGGGCCAGCGCGAACACGGAGGGGACGTGCCACAGCACGAGAGTTCCCGATCCGGCCAGCCAGCAGGCCACGGCCGCTCGGAGCGAGGTGCGCGAGGGGAAGCGGCGCTCGATCGCCTGAAGGAGCCGAGGCATGCCGCTCACCATCACTCTCGCAGGCTCGCCGAGGAGCACGAGCGGCGGCGCGATCGTCATCAGCAGCAGGTGCTGGACCATGTGTCCGGTCAGCGAGCCCGCGTCGCAGGAGGCGAGAGTCGAGCCGAGGGCGGCCCAGATCGTGGCGACCCCGAGGAGGAACGCCGCGCAGCGCCAGGCCGGAAGCCCGTGGGATCTCGCGCCGAGGCGGCGTAGTCCGAGCACGTACACCGCCGCGACCGCGGCGACCGCGAGTCCGATCCCGATTGCGGACGGATGGTGCGGGTCAGGCATCCTGAGCTCCTATCGGGAGGCTGAGGCTGGGGCGGCGCTCGGCCCTTTATTCACGAATTCGGCCTGTGCGGCGTCGCGCGCCGGGGCCTGACCGTGGGGATGCAGCGTCATCAGGAACGCAACGAGCGCCGTCGTCTCGGCCGGACTCAGGTTCTTGCCGTAAGCCGGCATGTTGCCGCCTCCCTGGATCACCTGGCGGATGAGCTGGTCCTGGGTGAGGCGCACTGCCACGTCGTCCAGGGCGGGGCCGCGCTGGCCGCCGGTGCCGCCGAGCGCGTGGCAATTGCGGCACTGTTTGACCTGAAAGACGAGCGCGCCCTGACGCCCGAGCGCCGTCGAGCCCTTCAGCATCCGATCGGGAATCGGATCTCCGCTCCAGGCGTTCATGTGCGGGCTCCAGGGAGCCACCTCGGCCATGCGCGTGAACGTGCCGAGCACCACGGCGACCAGGAGGACCGTGACGACGGCGATCGGGCGCCGGCGCCAGCTCTTCTCCCCTTCACCGGACAGGAACGGAAGCAGGATCAGCAGCCCGATCACGACGACGGGACCGATGAGGAGCGCCGGCGTCTCGAGCGACGGCGGAAGCAGAGACAGCAGCGCGTAGAGCCACAGGAAGAAGTAGTCGGGCTTGGGCGTCGTCTGGATGATCGTGGGGTCCGGCCTTCCCGTAGGCCCGAACGGGCCGAAGACCAGCGCGCAAGCGGCGACCGCCAGCAGGATCGCTGCCGCGAAGAAGACGTCCTTCCACACGGCGTAGGGGACAAACGGCGCGCCATCGGTCTTCGTGAGCGCGTGGTACTCGCGGAGGTACGTCGCCCGCCGCACCACGCGGCCGGGCATCGGCCATTCGTTGATGCCCAGCTTCAGCACCATCAGGAGATGGAGTCCCACGAGGGCGATCAGCAGTCCGGGGATCACGAACACGTGCAGCGCGAAGAACCGGGACAGCGTCGCGCCGGCGATGATCGGCCCGCCCAGCATCAGCTCGACGGCGGCGGGGCCGATCACCGGAACGCGGCTCGCGATCGACGCACCAATGCCGAGGCCCCAGTACGCGTCCTGGTCGAAGCGCAGTACCTGTCCGCTGAAGGCCATCCCGAGCGTCATGAGCAGCAAGAAGACCCCGACGATCCAGGTGAGCTCTCTCGGAAACTTGAAGGCGCCGAAGAGGAAGACCTGCACCATGTGGATGAGCACGATCGCAACCATGAAGTTCGATCCCCATCCGTGCAGCGCGCGGATAAACCAGCCCAGCGCCACCTCGTTGTTCAGGGCCTGCAGGCTGCTCCATGCTTCGGCTCCCGACGGCACATAGACGAGGGCGAGGAGGATCCCGGTCACGAACTGCAAGGCGAAGACCACGAGGGCGGCGCTGCCGAACACGTAAAACCAGCTCGCGGTCTTGCGTGGGACCGGATGCTCGACCGCTTCGCGGATCGGCCGGGCGAGCTGCAGCCGGTCGTCGAACCACCGACCGATCCGAGCGAGCATCAGGCGCATCGCGTCACCCCCTGGCGACGGCGGCGGCGCCGCCCGGAGTCGGCAGCTGGCCCGCCTGGATGGTGAGAATTCCGTCCTTCACCTTCGAGGGGTACACGAAGAGTCCCCGCTCCGGCGGTCCCGACGCTCGCTCTCCGTCGCGGTAGTACGCGCCGCCGTGGCACGGGCACATGAAGAGGCCGGACTGGGGGAACCAGCGCACCGGGCAGCCCAGGTGCATGCAGTTGACGGCGAAGACCTGGAACGTATCGCCCTCGACCCGTCGGACCCAGCAGGCCGTGTCCACCGTCTTGCCGTCCGTCGGCATCACGAGGGGATTTCGGAACGTGGCGAGACGAGTCTCGCCCTCGGGGAACTGCCCGACCGGGCCGAGCGGCACCCACGAGAGGTACTTGCCTCCTCGCCCGCGGGAGAGGGAGGACAGGAGATAGGCCACGATCGGCACCCCGATCGCGGCCGCGACCACTCCATTGACGAGGATGCCGACCTTCATCAGCATCCCGCGGCGCGTGAGCGTCGTTTCATCCGGCGAGTCGGGCGAGTCAGCTCTCGCGGGCGTGTCGGGCGTGTCGGGCATAGTTCCGGGCATAGTTCCACTCCTCATCGCAATGCGTCGCTCGGGTAGGGTTGACCCGGATACTGGGCTCGTCGCGAGGCCAGCCAGGCCACGACGTCCGTGACCTCCTCGTCCGACATCGGTCGGCCGGTCACGTCTCCGCGCCAGTCCGGCGCACCGAGCTCCGGACGGCCGGTGATGGTGAGGGTCCGCAGCCCTTGGTCGCTGACGAGCGCGAGGAACGAGCCGTTCGTGATGGCGCTCCCCTTTGCCGTGCCCTCGCCTCGAGGTCCGTGGCAGGAGGCGCAGAAGACTCCATAGGCCGCCTCGCCTCGATGCGGGTCGCCGCTAGCCCGGGCCGAGTAGGGGGGAGGATCCGCACCGTTCAGGGCATTCGGGCGGCTCCAGGATCGGATCCCCTTCGTGATCGCGTCAATCTGTGCGTCGGTGAGCATGCCACCGGCGGACTGGGCGAACGCCGGCATGGACGTCCCCCGTACGCCGTTTGCGACGGCGCTCCGGATCACGGAGTCGCTGGCGATGGCGAGGTAGACCGGATCGGCAAGCCCGAGGGCCGCGCTGCCGCGCCCGTTCCGGCCGTGACAGCCCGCGCAGTTGGCGGAGTAGAGCGGCTCGAAGGCCACCACCTCGCTCGGTGCGGGGACTGCGGGGTCGAGAGGTGGATGCCCAGCGGACACGTCGCACGAGGCGAGCGCGATCAGCGACAAGAGCGCCGCGATCGTCCGGGCCGTCACCATGCGGACGCTCGTCACCGGCCGCCTCCCTCGTCTCCCCGGGGAGCGATGATTCCCGGCGCCTCGACGCCCGCGCGCAGCGCGAACGCGATGTTCTCGCGAGTCGGTATGCGCTCATGCTTCATCACGACGAGGCCGGCCGTCACGCCGAAGGCCACCTGCGACGCGATGAACCACAGCCAGTCGATGCGGCTCTGAAGCACCGGGTTCAGCAGCCCCAGGATCGAGTAGAGCGTCCCGGACCAGAGCACAGGCGCGACAAGGCCGCCGAGCAGAAGTGGACGGCGCGGAAGCATCGGGAGCATCGCGCCGTAGACCAGCCCGACGAGCGTCGATCCCAGGGCGTGCAGGAGGACGGCGATCGCGAAACTGTCCGCATGAAAGTGAGGCAGCTGATCCGGACCGAGCTTCAGCGATTGTGCGTAGACGACGGAGGCCAGGAGGTTGATGGGAACCCAGATGCTGCCGGCCTTCAGCACGCCGTACGCGCACGCGAGGACCGCCATCGCCGCGCCGCCGACCCAGCCGCCCCTCACTCCCGCGGCGACGGAGTAGGTGTGCACCGGAAGCCACGCGCGAACCTGCTCCGCCGCGACGGGCAGCCGATCAACTTCGGCGCGGTCCGTCGTGAGCACGACGTCCTCGCGGTGAGCGACGACGGTCACCTCGTGCGGGACGGGGAGCACCTCTCGGAACCAGCCGACGCATCCGGCCGCGGCGAGGACGACTCCGAGAATGCTGACGGAGGCGCTCGTGAGCAGGCCCGCCCACATCAAGGCCACCCCTGCCGCCAGGACCAACGGCCAGGCGGTCGGTGCGGGCAGCTCGATCTCGATGGGTTCCTGTCCTGTGGGCGTCGGAAGCGGCATCGTGTTCTCCTCAGCGGCCTATGACGTAGACCACGGTGAAGACGACGACCCATACGGCGTCGACGAAGTGCCAGTACATCGCGAGCACGCCGACGTGCCGCGAGTGCTCGCGGGCGACTCGCCCGCTCAGAGCAAAGAGCGCGACGATTCCGATCATGCTGAGCCCGGCGACGACGTGGGACGCGTGGAGGCCGACCAGCGAGTAGTACGTCGTCCCGAACAGGTTCGTCGAGATGGTGAGCCCGTGGTCATAGATGAGGCGATGCCATTCCCGGCCCGTGCCGAAGAGGAACAGGCCGCCGAGCAGGAACGTGAGCAGCCATAGCGACACGAACCTTCGGTGCGCTCCCCGCTCGAGGGCCTTGGTCGCGACGTGGATCGTGAGGCTGCTCGACAGCAGGCAGATCGTGAAGAAAATCGGCTTCTCCAGCACCTGCCGGGGCGTCGGGCCGCTCAGGCTCTTACCGACGTAGAACAGGTAAGCCACCACGAAGATCGTGAAGATGGCGGCCTCGCCGAGGATGAGACAGGCCATTCCTACGGTGCCGCGATACGGGAGGCGCCAGGTTCCGGCGACCTCGGTACGGGGGATGGCGACGGCGCTCATGCCCTTGCCTCATTCATAGCGGCTGTCCGGATCTTCGGGATGCTTGAGGTCCCACAGAGGCCGTCGGCTGGCCACGGTGGGAATGGTGGCGAAGTTGTACTTGGGCGGAGGCGAGCTCACCGACCACTCGAGGGTCCATGCGTCCCAGGGATCGTTGCCCGCGAGCGCCCCGCGGAAGTACGAAACGATCAGGTTCGTCACAAAGATGAGGATCGCGAGCGCCTGGGTGAACGCGCCGATGCCGATCAGGAAGTTCAGCGTGTCCCAGCCGCGGCCGGGCTCATACGTGTAGATGCGTCGCGGCATGCCGAGGAGACCCGGGATGTGCATCAGATCGAAGCACAGGTGGAAGCCGATCACGAACAGCCAGAAGTGCCACTTCCCCAGCGTCTCGCTCAACATCCGGCCCGTCACCTTCGGGTACCAGTAGTAGAAGGCACCGAAGAGCGCGCACATGATTCCGCCGACGATGACGTAGTGGAAGTGCGCGACCACGAAGTAGGACAGGCTGAGCTGCCAGTCCACGGGGGCGGCGGCCTGGATGATGCCGGTCAGGCCCGCGATCAGGAACTGGAAGAGGAACGCGATCGCAAACAGCATGGGCGTCTTGAACTGGATGCGCCCGCCCCACATCGTGCCGAGCCAGTTGAAGATCTTGATGCCGGTGGGAATGCCGACGGCCATCGTGGTGATGGCGAAGAAGCTGTTGGCGTAGGAGTTCATGCCGACTGTGAACATGTGGTGCGCCCACACGCTCATGCTCACGAAGGCGATGGCGACCGAGGCGACGACCATCGCCGGGTATCCGAATATCGGCTTGCGCGAGAAGACGGGGATGATCTCCGAGATGAAGGCGAAAGCGGGAATGACCAGGACGTAGACCTCGGGGTGACCGAAGATCCAGAAGAAGTGCATCCACAGGACCGCGGAGCCGCCCGCCTGGGTGTCGAAGAAGTGGCCCCCGAGGTACCGATCGACGAGGAGCATGAGCTGAGCCGCGGTCAGCGGCGTGATCGCGAGTATGAGCAACGAGGCCATCACCAGGCTCAGCCAGGCGAACAGCGGCATGCGGCCGAGGCGCATCCCGGGGCATCGCATGCACAGCACGGTGGCGATGACGTTGACGGCGCCGCCGATCGAGCCGAACCCGGAGATGATCAGTGCGATCGTCCAGTAGTCCGAGCTGTGGCCGGGTGAGAACGCCTTGAGCGCGAGCGGCGCGTAGGCCCACCAGCCGAAGTCCGGCGCGTTGCCTGCGCCGTAGAGTCCGCTCCCTCCCAGGAAGCTGAAGTAGAGGAGGAGTCCGCCGAACGCCGTCAGCCAGAAGCTGAAGGAGTTCAGGCGCGGGAACGCCATGTCGCGAGCCCCGATCATCAGCGGCACGAGGAAGTTCACGAACCCGAGGAGTATGGGGACAACGACGAAGAAGATCATCGTCGTGCCGTGCATCGTGAACATGCGGTTGAAGACCTGCGGCGAAACGAAGTGGTTGTGCGGAAACATGAGCTGGGTCCGCATGACGAGGGCCTCACCGCCGGCGACGACGATGAAGAGGAGCCCGTAGACGATGTAGAGGATGCCGATCCGCTTGTGATCGACGGTCGTCACCCATTCGTGCAGGCCTTCGACCCAGCTTCTGCCCTCCGTCCCCGGCTCGGGGAGGACCAGCACCTCGGTTGCCATCGTCGTCTACGGCTCCTTGTCAGCGCAGCGTCTGCATGTAGGCGACCAGTGCCTTCAGGTCGCCGTCGGCGAGCTTCATCGCGGGCATCAGCGATCCGGGCTTGATGCTGTCGGGCTTATCGATCCAGCGCCGCAGGTTCTCTCCCGTGTTCTCCGCGGCGCCGGACGCGATCGTGCTTCGGCTCATCAGGTGGGTGAGGTCCGGACCGTACTGTCCCGTCGCGACGGTGTCCCCGACCGCGTGGCAGTTGATGCAGGC
>JBKOVK010000293.1:0-4544 GCA_046724475.1 Acidobacteriota bacterium
GGGGAACGCGATTTTCTGCAGGAGCGCGTCGGGCTCTACGCGCTTTCGACCATGATCGCCTCGGTCGCGTTCTTCTTCGCGGGCTTCGCGATCGAAGGCCTCTGGCCTCCCCGCGCCGGGATGCCCGCTTCGTTGACGCGGCCGGACATCCTGTTTCACCTCGCCGCCTGCACCGTGCTCCTCCTGATGTGGCTCGCGGCCCGCCAGGCGGACCTCTCCTCAGCGGCGCTGCACTGGATCGACGCGGCGGGCACCATCGGAGCATTCGCGCTCTACGCGTGCATGGCCGGCAGCATGCCGCACGAGTGGCGGCCCGAGATGCTGTACCTGCTGATCGTGATCACGATCCTGCTGTTCCGAGCGTCGGTCGTCCCGAGCTCCCCGTGGCGCACGGCGTGGATCTCGGCGGTGTCGGCGGCGCCCGCGCCGATCCTGGCTGTTTCGATCTATGCCCCAATCAGCCCCGCATCAGTTTCTCGCGGCCAGGCTGCGGCGTACGCATTTCTCTGGGGGACTCTCGCGGTCTTCCTGTCCTTCCTGCTCTCGTTAGTGACCTTCCGGCTGCGCAAGAGCGTGGCCCGCGCGCGCCGCCTCGGCCAGTACACGCTGGGCGAGAAGCTCGGCGAGGGTGGAATGGGAGTCGTCTATCGCGCCGAGCACGAGATGCTCCGCCGGCCGACCGCCATCAAGCTGCTACCTCCCGGCAAAGCCGGCGAGGACAGCCTGAAGCGCTTCGAGCGCGAGGTGCAGCAGACCGCGCGGTTAACCAACCCGCACACGGTTTCAATCTATGACTTCGGCCGGACGCCGGACGGCCTCTTCTACTACGTCATGGAGTACCTCGACGGCATCGACCTCGAGGATCTCGTGAAAGAAAGCGGTCCCATCGCGCCGGGCCGCGTGGTGCGGATCCTGCGCCAGGTGTGCGCGGCCCTCTACGAAGCGCACGGGATCGGACTGATTCACCGCGACATCAAGCCCGCCAACATCTTTCTATGCGAGCGCGGAGGCTATCCCGACATCGCCAAGGTCCTGGACTTCGGCCTCGTGCGCCAGATCTCGGACTCCTCGGATCCGCGCCTGACCGCGGAGAACGTGATCCACGGGACGCCGCAGTACCTGGCCCCCGAGACGATCCGCAACGCCGACTCGATCGACGCTCGCAGCGACTTGTACTCGCTCGGTGCCGTCGCGTATTTTCTGCTGACCGGAACGCCTGTGTTCTCCGGGCGGGGAGCGCTGGAGCTCATCCACCATCACCTGCAGACGGAGCCCGAGTCTCTCTCCAAGCGCCTGGGCAAGCCGATCCCGCCCAAGCTCGAAGCCGTGGTCCTGTCCTGTCTCGCGAAGGATCCGGACCAGCGCCCGGAGAGCGCGAGGGCCCTGGCCGACGCCCTCCACGCCTGCGACGACGTGACGCCCTGGGACGAGAACGATGCAAGGCGCTACTGGCGCGAGCGGGCGATGCGGAAGAACGCGGCGAAGACGGCGTAACCAAGCTGTCATCCCGAGTGAAGCGAGGGATCCCGGACTCGACAAGCACGGGATCCCTCGTCGCGACGCTCCTCGGGATGACAGGCTAGGAGACCCTTAGAATCCCCCCGTGTCCTCCGTTCGCAGGGCGCCGTATCTGGCGCTTCGCCATCGCGACTACCGGAGGCTGATCTTTTCGCAGCTGCTGTCGCTGACCGGCTCGCAGATGCAGGTCGTCGCCATCAACTGGCACATCTACCTGCTCACCAAGTCGCCGCTCGCGCTCGGGTTCGTCGGCCTGACCCGCGTCGTGCCGATCGTCGTTTTCTCACTGCTCGGGGGCGTCGTCGCCGACCGCTACGACCGCCGCAAGGTCATGCTGATGGCTCAGATCGCGATGACGGGGGTCGCCCTCGGCCTCGCGGCGATTACGTTCACGAATCACGAGAGGCTCTGGATGATCTACGTCTTGAACGCCCTCGGCGCCTCCGCCGTGGCCTTCGACGGCCCCTCGCGCCAGGCCCTCATCCCGCGCCTCGTGCCGAGAGAGGACCTCCCGGGAGCGCTGTCGCTCAACCTCTCCGTCTTCCAGGCGACGCTGATCGGCGGCCCCGCTCTGGGAGGACTCATCATCGCCAACCACCCCGGCGACTCCTCCACCGCCGGACTCTCCCTGATCTATCTCTTGAACGCCGTTTCCTTCCTCGCCGTCATCTTCGCGCTCGTGACGATGAGGACTTCGGGAGCCCCCGAGCCCACCGCCGGCAAAGTCGAGATGCGCGCGGCGCTGAACGAAGGGCTGCGTTTCGTCTTCCAGACGCCGCTGATGGTCTGGACGATGGGCCTGGACTTCCTCGCGACGTTTTTCTCGGGAGCGACGTCGCTGCTGCCGATCTTCGCCGACCAGGTTCTCCATGTCGGCGCCCGCGGCTACGGCGTCCTCGCCGCCGCCCCCGCCGTCGGCGCCCTTCTCGGCGCGCTCTACCTGTCGATCCGTCCCCTACCTCCGCGACAGGGGCGGATCTTCCTCTGGGCCGTCGCCGCCTACGGCGCCTCGACCGTCGTCTTCGGCCTTTCGCGCAACTTCTGGCTCACCCTCGTGGCGCTGGCGGGCGTCGGCCTCGCCGACGCGATCTCGACCGTCATCCGCCAGACCATCCGCCAGTTCATCACTCCCGACCGCCTGCGAGGCCGCATGACCTCGATCAACATGATCTTCTTCATGGGAGGACCGCAGCTGGGCGAGCTCGAGGCCGGCCTCGTCGCCTCGCTCTTCGCCTCGACCGTTCTGGGCGTCACGGTCTCGGTGGTCTCGGGAGGCCTGGCCACCATCTTGATCGCCTCAGCCGTCGCCGCCGCCGCGCCGGTCGTTCGGAGGTACGACTTCCACACGACGACGGCAACCGAGGGCGCCCCGGGTTGAGCGCTCCGGCCATCGAGCTCCGGGGAGTGACGATCGTGGAGAAGGGGGCGACCCTCCTTCGCGCCGTCAGCCTGTCCGTTCCCGACGCAACGGGTTACGTTTTCCTCGGAAGGGGAGAGGCCACACGCGAATTGCTGCGCTGCCTCCGGGGAGACAGGAGTCCGGACGCCGGTTCGATCGTCCTGCTCGGAATGGACCCGAGAAAAGCGCGCCGCAGGCTCAAGGCGCGCCTGGGATCGGATCTTCTCCTCCTCGAGAACCCAACTGCCGACGAAATCGGGCGGCTCCCCTCGAACCAGACGTTTTTCGCCGTCACCGACCGACCCGAGATCCCGGACAGCTTCGGAGGCACGGTCGGGCTTCTGGGCCGCGGTCGGCTCGTGGCCGAAGGCAGCGTTCGATCGCTGCGGGATCGCTTCCGCCGGGTTCGATACTCCAACCGTCTCACCGAGACCCGCACCGACCTCGGCACGGAGCTCGACGAGTTCGAGGCCGTCCGCGTGCGCGTCCGCGGTTGGGGCATCGAGGCCGTGGTATCGAACTTCGACGACGCCGCGTTCGAACGCTTCGCCAGGATCGACGGTGTCGATGACGCCGCCGCGGACCCGATGACCCTTCCGGAAATCTTCGAAGCGGTCGCGGGCGGCTGAAACAACGACCTTTGTGTCTGCGGTCGCCGACGGGCGGCTTCAGCTCTGCTATCTTCCCCGCCCGTGACGGGATTCGAACGCGGCGCCGACGGTCGTTTAACCTGCGACGGCTTGCCGCTTTCGGATCTCGCGGAACGCTTCGGAACGCCGCTTTACGTCTACAGCTGGAATCGGATCGAAGAGCGCTTTCGGAGCTTCGACGGCGCGTTCGCCGGGGTGCCGCACCTGATCTGCTACGCGGCCAAGGCCAACTCGAGCCTGGCGATCCTGAAGCGCCTCGCGTCGCTCGGCGCGGGCGCCGACGTAGTCTCGGGCGGAGAGCTCCGCCTTGTGATGGAAAGCGGGATCCCGGCCGAAAGGATCGTCTTCTCGGGTGTCGGCAAGACGGATGACGAGCTCGCGTTCGGCGTCTCGGCGGGGATCCTGGCGTTCAACGCCGAGTCGGAGCGCGAGATCGAGAAGATCGAGGCCGTCGCCGGCCGGCTTGGAAAGACCGCGCGGGTGGCGCTGCGGGTCAACCCGGACATCGACGCGCGCTCTCACCCCTACATTTCCACAGGCCTGAAGCACAACAAGTTCGGCGTGGACATCGCTCGGGCGCCCGCGATCTTCGAGAAGGCCGCTCGCCTGCCCCACGTCCGCATGACCGGGATTCAGGCGCACATCGGGAGCCAGATCCTGGAGGCCGGACCGCTGTCCGAGAGCGCGCGGGCGCTGGCCGCGCTGGCCCGCCGTCTCGCCTCCGCTGGTGCCTCGCTCGAGACGATCGACGTCGGCGGCGGGCTCGGGATCGGAGAGGGCGCGCTGACGCCCGAGGAGTACGCCGCGGCGGCCCTGCCGGCCCTCGCCGGGCTGCCCCAGCGCATCCTGATCGAACCCGGGCGCGCGATCGCGGGACCCGCCGGCGTTCTGCTTACGCGCGTCCTCTACGTCAAGCAGGAGCGCGGTAAGACGTTCGTCGTGGCCGACGCCGGCATGAACGATCTGCTGCGCCCGGC
>JBKOVK010000309.1:0-2596 GCA_046724475.1 Acidobacteriota bacterium
CGCTGGCGACGGTGTTGACGCCCGACAATGTGCCGGAGTAGGCGGACCACGCCGGACATGCCGACGAAGTCACGCCGCCACGCGCTTTTCGCGGTTTTGCTCGCCGTGAGTCTTCTGCTGTTTGCGCTGCGCTGCGCGTCCATCGCGCAGGTCACGACGCTGTCGGATCCGCCCTGCCGGGAGCGCTTCGAAGCCGCTCTGGCCTCGGTCCTGCAGGCGGAAGGGGAGACACCCGAGGCCGCAGCGCAGCTGGCGGAGTCGTCGACAAAGACCTTGGAAATCGTCAACCTGGGGCCACGCCCCTTTCTCGTCGCCGCGCCTTCCGGGGTCGACTATTCCTTCTTCGTGGAACGGAAGGGCGCCTCCTGCGTTCTCCGCCTCTACGGGCGCCAGAAGGGCTTTGTCTCGTACACCAACAATCTGACCTACATCGCAACGGAGCCGCTGGCGCCATGCCAGTGCGCGGAATAGAGGCACGCGAAAGGAGAGGCTTTGACCGTCATCAAGAAGATTTGTTTGATCGGCATGGCCGGACTCGTCTTACTCGTCTTCGGGGCGCAGAGCACGCTCCCGAGTTGGAACAGATGATCGAGAAGCGAAAGAAAGAGCTCGAGGAGGCGAAGCCGAAGCAGTGAACGGGATGGGAACTCGAACGGTCGCAGTTCTCGTCACGATCGCCTTCAGCCTCGTCGGCGTGCTGGGGGACTATTTCCTCAAGCTCGCCAGCGCGCGCGAGCAGCCGCTACGGACGGGGTGGTTCTACATCGGCTTCGCCCTTTATGCCTCGACCGCGTTCGGCTGGGTCTACGTGATGAGGTATCTGAAGCTCGGCACCATCAGCGTCCTCTACTCTGTCTCCATGGTTCTTCTGCTGACCGCCGTCGGTGTCGTGGTCTTCCGGGAATCGCTGAACTCGTTCGAGGTGGCCGGGATCGTGCTGGCGCTGGCTTCACTCGTGCTGTTGATGCGCTTCGCCTGACGATCGGGAGGATCGCATGAGAAAGATCGTCATCCGGTGGCTGCTTTGTGGCGCCCTTGCTCTCCCGTTGCCGGACCGCGCTCAGTCCGGCGATAGACAGGCCAACCCCGAGATGGCCCGGCTGGCCGCGGCCCTCGCGGGAGACTGGAGCACACAGGAGCTGGTGCAGAACGGCAAACCCGTACCGGCTGGCGCGGGCCGGCGCGGTGCATCGCACGTGAGGTTGGCGGGAGGCGGGACCGCATTGGTGTCGGAGGGTCACTCCATCGGCGCCGTGGGCGGGGAGCTGCAGTGGTTCATCACGATCTGGTGGGATCCGGACGCGAAGGTGTATCGCTTCCTGACCTGCTTCAAGGTTCCAACGGAGTCCGGCTGCGAGCTGCGCGGCACGGGCCATTGGGAGAAGGACGTGTTCGTGAACGTTTACGAAGAAGTGGTCGACGGCAAGCGAATCAAGATGCAGGACCGCTGGACGGAAATCACTCCGAAATCGCACACCCTCACCGAATTGCACGATTCCGGGAACGGTGTGATGACGCCCTATGTCGTCTCGCGCAGCACGCGCCAGTAGGTGAGCGCATGATTTTCATGGTCATCGAGCACTTTCGCGACGGCGACGCGGTCCCCGTCTATCGCCGGTTTCGCGAGAAGGGCCGCCTGGCACCGGACGGCCTGCGTTACATCTCGAGTTGGGTGACGACGGACCTGAAGCAATGCTTTCAAGTCATGGAATGCGAAGACCGGAGGCTCCTGGACGCATGGGTCTCCCGCTGGGACGACCTGGTGGAGTTCGAGATCGTTCCCGTGATCACGTCGTCCGACGCGCAGGCGGCTGTGGCTCCAAGGTTGTAAGGCGATGGAACGGCCCGGCATGCGCGGCGGACCGACATCTGAGACACCGCTCGTGGTGGTGCCATACGACCCGGACTGGCCTCGCGCCTTCGATGCTGTGCAACACGTCTTGCGGAAGGCCCTGGCCGAGATTGCCGTTGGCGTCGAGCACGTGGGGAGCACGGCGGTTCCGGTTCTCGCCGCGAAGCCGATCATCGACATCGATGTCGTGATCCCGTCGCGAGGAGCGCTTTCCGCGGCCGTGCACAGATTGTCCGGCCTCGGTTATCGGCATCAGGGAGACCTGGAAGTTTCTGGACGGGAAGCGTTCACACGGGACGAAGCCACGGATGTCCCGCGGGACGGGAGCGGCCGCATCTGGCCGGCGCATCATCTCTACGTGTGTGCCTCGGATTCCCGGGAGCTTTGCCGGCACCTTTTCTTTCGGGACTGGCTGCGGGGCAATCCGACCGCCGCCGCAGAGTACGGAAAGCTCAAGCTCGGACTGGCAGAGAAGTATC
Source organism: Acidobacteriota bacterium (assembly GCA_046724475.1). GTDB lineage: Bacteria > Acidobacteriota > Thermoanaerobaculia > UBA5066 > Gp7-AA6 > DAHUXD01. Next base: position 2,332 of record JBKOVK010000309.1, read on the forward strand.
GTTTCGACCGCGACGGTTATACCAATGCCAAGACCGAGTTCATCGAGACCGCGCTCCGCGACGCTCTCGACGGGCGCCGGAGGGAGATCCCTCCTCCCGCGTGACGCATGACCTCGCGAGCACTCATGATCGTCAGCGCCGGAATCGTTTTCTCGTTGGGAGTACTCCACCTGGTTTATACGTTCTGGGGCCCGAAGCTCACACCTCGTGACCCCGCACTCGGCGCCCGCATGGCTGAGGTCTCGCCGGTGATCTCGAAGGAGAC
>JBKOVK010000368.1:0-6528 GCA_046724475.1 Acidobacteriota bacterium
TCGCGTCGGGCGCGACGCCGTCGGCGGAGAGCGCCTTCGCGAGACCGAAGTCGAGGACCTTGACGCCGCCGTCCGGCGTGATCTTGACGTTCGCCGGCTTCAGGTCTCGGTGGACGATGCCGCGAGCGTGCGCCGCCTCCAAGGCGTCGGCGATCTGCCGCGCGATCGCGAGCGCCTCGTCGACGGGAATCGGCCCCGCCGCGATCCGCTCCGCGAGGGTCTCGCCGGGCACGAGCTCCAGCACGAGCGCGCGGATCCCCTCCCCCTCCTCGACGCCGTGGATCGCCGCGATGTGCGGGTGGTTGAGCGCGGCGAGGACGTGCGCCTCGCGCTCGAAGCGGGCGAGACGCTCCGGATCCCGGGCGACCGTGTCGGGCAGGACCTTGATCGCGACGTCGCGATGCAGCCGCGCGTCGCGCGCCCGGTACACCTCGCCCATCCCACCCGCGCCGAGCGGCGCGAGGATCTCGTAGGGACCCAAGCGTGTCCCGGCCGTGAGCGCCAAGTTGCGGAGAGCATACAAGATAGCCGCGCGCGCCCGCGGAAACGCGTCCCGCATCTGGTAGATTGAAACGTCCATGAGTCAACGCAAACGCCACGCCACCGTCGGCGTCCGAGTCGGCAAGGTCATGGTCGGCGGTGGGGCGCCCGTCGTCGTCCAGTCCATGGCGAACACGGACACGGCCGACGTCAAGTCCACCGCCACCCAGTGCATCGAGCTCGCGCGCGCGGGATCGGAGCTCGTCCGGATCACTGTCAACATCCCCGAAGCCGCGGCGGCGGTGCCGGAGATCAAGAAACGGATGCTCGACGCCGGCGTGGACGCTCCGCTGATCGGCGACTTCCACTACAACGGGCACGTTCTCCTGACGAAGTTCCCGGACTGCGCGAAGGCGTTGGACAAGTACCGGATCAACCCCGGCAACGTCGGCAAGGGCGCCCGACGCGACGAGCAGTTCGCGACGATCTGCCACATCGCCCGCGACAACGGCAAACCCGTGCGCATCGGCGTCAACGGCGGCTCCCTCAACCAGGAGCTCGTCATGGCGAAGATGCAGGAGAACACGGACCAGGATCTCGGCCGCACGTCCGAAGAGATTATCAACGAGTGCATGGTCCTATCGGCGCTCCAGTCGACGGAGCTCGCGCTCCAGTCGGGGATGCGCAAGGACCAGATCATCATCTCGTGCAAGGTCTCGCGGCCGCTGGACCTGATCGCGGTCTACCGCGAGCTCGCGACGAGGACCGACCAGCCTCTCCACCTCGGCTTGACCGAGGCCGGCATGGGGATGAAAGGGCTCGTCTGGTCGTCATCGGCGATGGGCGTGCTGTTGAACGAAGGGATCGGCGACACGATCCGCATCTCGCTGACTCCGCGACCCGGCGGCGACCGGCGCGAGGAGGTCTACGCCGCGTGCGAGCTGCTCCAGTCGCTCGGCATCCGTTCGTTCGCACCGTCAGTCACCGCGTGCCCCGGCTGCGGCCGCACGACCTCGACGACGTTCCAGGAGCTTGCCGAACGAATCCAGGGCTACATCCGCGACCAGATGCCCGTCTGGAAGCAGGAGCACGAAGGCGTCGAGAACATGACGCTCGCCGTGATGGGCTGCGTCGTCAACGGCCCCGGCGAGTCGAAGGCCGCGTCCATCGGCATCTCTCTTCCCGGCACCGGAGAAGAGCCGCACTGCCCCGTCTACATCGACGGCCAGCACTTCACGACTTTGAAGGGAACCTACGAGGAGCTCGCGGCGGCGTTCCGCGCGCTCGTCGACGACTACGTTGCGACGAAGTACCCGAAGCGCGAGGCATCGAAGCCGGTCACCGTTTAGCCGCCTCGGGGCTCGACGGCGATCAGCTCGACGGCTTCCCCAATTTCGCCGACCAGTTCGTCATCACGTGGATGTGCTTCCAGGCGCGTGGCGACGTGCCGCTGACGAAAATGAACGTCTGCCCGTCGCGGGTCACGTCGTAGTTGCGCAGCGGGCCGCTGCCGCGGTCGTATGAGCTCTGGAAGAGCTCCCGGGCCGGTCCGGCGCGGAAGGTGGGCTTCGTCGCCGCCTCGACGGCCATCACCTTCGTGTTCTCGGACAAGTAGATGATTTCCCGATCCGTCCACACCGAGAAGGTCCCGAACTCGGAACTGAGCTGGAACTTTCCGCCCTTGCCGGAGAGAGGACGCACGAAGATCTGGGGAGGCGACGCCGCGGCGAGCTGCGCGCCATAGGTGATCCACTCGCCGTCCGGAGAGAAAGTCGGAGCGAAGGCGCCGGTCTCGAACCTCGTGTCGCGACGATCCTGGAGCGAGACGGTCAGCGTGTCCGAGACCGGGAAGCCCTGGTTGATGGCGAGCCGGGAGCCGTCGCGCGACCAGTCCTGGGGAAGCTGAGGGCGCGCGTCGGTCTGGAGCGGCTCTTCCTCTCCCGACCCGTCCGCGTTCTTGAACCAGATGCCCTGGTGCGCGCGGTCCGAGGTGAAGGCCACGCGCTTTCCGTCCGGCGACCAGACGGGGTAGTAGTTGCCGTTCCCGTCGCCGAACGTCAGCCGCGTCAGGGCGCCGCTCGCGACGTCGCAGATCCAGACGTCGTCGGCGTTGCCGTGGCCCGGCCCGATCGAGACGGCGATGCGTTTGCCGTCGGGCGAGAAGCGCGGATACATGTAGGAGCGCGGCGGCGCGGGCACGGTCCGCGCCTTGCCGGTCCGGTCGGTGAGCACGAGCGTGCGCTCGGCGTTCGTCTCGGCGGCGGGGACGAACGCGAGCGTCCCGTCCGCGCCGAGGCCCGCGTACGCGACGCCGCTCGACGGATCACCGCCGACGCGTTCGGTGACGGGAGCCGGCTCCCCTTCCACGACGCCGCGGCTCGCGTCGAATCGAACCGCCATCGTGGTGTCGCTGCGCCAGAAGAGGAGATGGTCGGGCGACGCAAACCGCGCCATGCTGCCGCCCTGGAAGAGGACCCGCGTCTTTCGGGTCTTCGGATCCCAGATCGCGATCTTGGCGTCGTCGTAGTTTCCGGGGCCCTTCAGCAGGCCGATCGTGAACAGGATCTCGGGGCGTCCGGGGAGATACGTCGGCCACCGGTGCGTCCGCTCGCCCGCCTTCGCGTCGGGGGTGGTCAGAGCCTCGATCCGGCCGCCGACCGCCGGCACACGGTTGAGCCCCGAGGTGAAGTGCGGCGCGAACACGATCGTGCCGTCGTCGAGCCACACTCCCCCGCGGTTGTTCAGGGCCTCGGCGAGCACCATCGCGACGCCGCCCGCGGCGGGAATCTTTTTCAGCTTCCCGTCCGCGAAGAACCCGAGCCACTGCGCGTCGGGAGAGAAGAACGGGCTGTACGCCCCCTCCGAGCCGGAGACCGGCGTCGCCTCGATCCTGTCGCGCGACCGGATGAAGAGACGGCGCCGGCCGTTGCGCTCGCCGATGAACACGACATGGGTCCCGTCGCGCGATACGTCCATGACCGGCGAGTCGTCGAAGGGCACCTGCTCGTCCTCCGGGAGCTCGACGGCGTAGTCAACTCGCGCTTGCGCCGGCGCGCTCCGCGGCCGCAGCGCGAGCCACCATCCGACCCCCGCCGCGAGCGCGAGAATGAGTCCGGCGATCCAGGCCCAGACCGGGACGCGCACGTTCGGGTACGGGATCGGCAGCGGACCGGACGGAGGCAGCGGCTCGTCGAGCTCCAGGCGGGCGTCGGCGATGTCGTGGATGCGCGTCTTCGGGTCGCGGTCCAGGCAGCGGCGCAGTACACGCCGGACGGACGCCGGAGTTTCCGCCGGCAGCCTGCTCCAATCGGGCTCCTTCATGAGCACTGCCGCGAGCGTGTCGGAGACCGTCTCGCCCTCGAAGGCTTTGCGGCCTGAAAGCATCTCGTAGAGCACCGCGCCGAACGCCCAGATGTCGGCCCGCTTATCCACACCCTTGCCCCGCGCCTGCTCCGGCGACATGTACGCCGCCGTTCCGATGATGACGCCGGCCTGCGTCGACGCGGCGGTGAGGGTCGGCGATGACGTGATGTCCGGGGACGAGCCGTCGATCGAAAGCGCCTTCGCCAGGCCGAAGTCCAGGACCTTGACGCGGCCGGAGGGATCGAGCTTGACGTTGGCCGGCTTCAGGTCGCGGTGGACGATCCCCTTCTCGTGCGCGGCCTCCAGGGCCTTGGCGATCTGCCGCGCGATCTCCAGAGCCTCGTCGGCCGGCAGCGGTCCCTGCGCGATGCGCTCCGCCAGCGTCTCGCCCTCTACGAGCTCGAGCACTAGCGCGTCGACACCGTCGGAGGACTCGAGCCCGTAGATCGCGGCGATGTGAGGATGGTTGAGGGACGCCAGCACCTGCGCCTCGCGGCGGAACCGGGCGAGCCGCTCCGAATCCCTCGCGACGGACTCCGGCAGCACTTTGATCGCGACGTCGCGGTTGAGCTTGGTGTCGCGCGCCCGGTAGACCTCCCCCATCCCGCCCGCGCCAAGGGGCGCGAACAGCTCATAGGGGCCAAGCCGGGAGCCCGTGGGAAGTGCCAAGACGTGATGAAGACTAGCTCAGGGACGCGCCGCCGCGGCGTGGCCGAGCTCCGAAGCCCAGCCCAGTACGAGGTCGATGCGGTCGACCGCGGCAGGCTGACGGCTCTTGAGCATCACGAAGCGCCGGCCGTCGTAAGACGCGTCGAAGGGATAGAGCGGTGCGGTGCGAATCAGATAGCCCCCTTCGCTGCGATGGATCAGGCGCGGTGATCCCGCTCGGAACGCGGGAGTCGTCTCGGCTTCGACCGCCCAGACTTCTCCGCCCTCGCGGAGAAAGAAGATCTCCCTTCCCCGCCAGACCGGCCAGCCTCCGTGATCCGTCGTGATCTGCCACTTTCCGGCCGAGCCGTCGGTAGGCTGCACGAAGATGTCTCCCTGCGCGAACATCCCGGTCGAGTACGCGAGGAACCGACCGTCCGGCGAGAGGGCTCCTCCGGACGCGTCGGACTGCGCCTCGCGAGCCGCGGAGGCCGGGCCCGCGGGCAAGTCCAGGAGCCACATTCCCACGGTCGGCGACGCGCGGCGAATGGCGAGGAAGCGTCCGTCGTCCGACCAGGAGTTTGGGTACTCGACCCCGCCTGGCAACCGATCGAGGACCTTCTCCTCGCCGGTGCCATCGGCGGCCTTCACCCAGACTCCTTCGACGCCTCCGCGAATCGACGAGAACGCGATCCGTTTGCCGTCGGGCGACCAGACCGGGGCGAGACCCGAGACGCCGAAGGTCAGCCGCGAGACCGTGTTCGACGCGATGTCGTACACGAAGACGTCGTCGTCGGCCCCGCCGCCGGATCCGATCGAGAAGGCGAGGCGCTTCCCGTCCGGCGAGAACCGAGGCGACCCGAAAGGACGGGGGGACAGAGGGAGGTCGGTCGCCACCCCTTTCCGGTCGACGAGCACCAGCGTCCGGTCCGGAGCCGCGACGCCTCCACGGGCATAGGCCAGAGTGCCGTCGGCCGCGACGGAAAAGTAGGCCGCCCCTCCGGAGGGATCTCCGCTGATCTTCCCGACCGCCGGAACCGCATCGCCCGTCACGGCGAGGCGGCGCTCGTCGAACGGCAGAGCGAGAAGCGTCGCGTTGCGGACGACGACGAGCCGCCCGCCGGGCACCCACCGAGCCATGCTTCCGCCCTCGTAGATCTTGTGACGTTCCCGGGTAGTCAGGTCGAGCACATCGATCTCGGCTTCGTCGTAGTGCGACGGATTTCGGACCGACCCCACCGTGAAGAGGATGCGCCTTCCGTCCGGGAGCTCGGAGGGCCAGCGGTGCGTCCTCTCGCCGCGCTTGCCATCGGGCTCCGTGAGGATCTCGGTCTTGCCGCCGCGCGACGAGACTCTCGATAATCCGGACGTGTAGGTCTGGCTGAACACGATCGAGTCGTCGGGCAGCCATACGCCGCCGCGCGAACTGACCGCGTCGGCGAGCACAACGGGAGAGCCGCCCTCCACCGGAACTTTCTTCAGCTTGCCGTCCGAGAAGAAGCCGATCCAGCGGCCGTCCGGGGAGAAGAACGGTGCCTTCGCGTTGGCCGTACCCTCGACGAGCCTCGGCTCGGTCGCGTCGAGCCGGCGAAGGTAGAGCGCCGTGGCGCCGTCAAGCTCGGCGACGACGGCGACCTGGCGGCCGTCCCGCGAGAGCGCGAAGACCGGCTGGTCGTCGTACGGGAGCCGGCTCCCCGAGGGAAGCGAGAGGGACAGGCGCGTGACCTCCGCGCGCGACGCCGGCCCCGGAACGAGCGCCCTCCACCAGCCCAGGATGGCCACGATCCCGGCGAGCGCGGCCAGAAACGGCCACAGCCGCGATCCCGCTGCTCGCGGCGCGCCGGCGGCAGCGGCGGTGGGCGGAGTCTCCGGCGGCTCGTCCATCGCGATGCGGACATCGGCCACGTCGTGAAAGCGCGTCTTCAGGTCCCGGTCGAGGCAGCGCCGCAGGGCGCGGCGCACCGATGTCGGCGTCTCCGGAGGCAGCGCCGACCAGTTCACGTCGGCGCGCAGCACCGCCGCGAGCGTGTCGGAGAC
>JBKOVK010000040.1:0-20320 GCA_046724475.1 Acidobacteriota bacterium
ATCACGATGACGTCGATCGCGCCCGACCGGATGAGCATCTCGGCGATCTCGAGGGCCTGCTCGCCGTTGTCGGGCTGGGAAACCAGTAGGTTCTCGGTGTCGACGCCGAGCTTCTTGGCGTACTCGGCGTCGAGCGCGTGCTCGGCGTCGATGAACGCCGCGAGGCCGCCGGCCTTCTGGGCCTGGGCGACGACCTGCAGCGACAGCGTCGTCTTGCCGGAGCTCTCGGGACCGAAGATCTCGACGACGCGGCCCCGGGGAATTCCGCCGACGCCGAGCGCGGCGTCGACCGCGAGGGATCCGGTCGGGATCACCGCGATCGCCTGCTCGGGCCGTTCGCCGAGCCGCATGATCGATCCCTTGCCGAACTGCCGCTCGATCTGTGTCAGCGCCGTCTCGACGGCGCGCCATTTCTCGTTGGGTTTCACGCTGGACATGTCCTCACCTTTCTCATCGAGGAAAAAACTCCGCGCGTTCTGCGCGATTATAGACTTCGGAAAGGGCGGGGCAGGACGCGATGAGGACGTCGAAATCTTCTCTCCGGCACGACCCCGTGTCAATGTCCGACGCCCGCCGCGCCTTTGCGGCGCACCCTGTCTCCGCGCTCATCGCGACGGGCTTCGGCGCGGGACTCTCGCCCGTCGCGCCGGGCACGGCCGGCTCGCTGCTCGGCCTGGCGGCCTCCTGGTTTCTCCGCTCCCACGGAGGCATTCTCGGTTCCCCGGTCGGACTCTTGATGTCCGGGCTCGCCGTCGGATTGCTGGGCGTGGCGGTCTCGGTTCCGGTGTGCCGCGCGCTGTCTGCCGAAGACCCGGGATGCATCGTCATCGACGAGGTCGCCGGCCAGATGGTCGCCTGCGCGGCCGTGCCTCTGGTTCCCGGAACGCCCTGGTGGGCCTGGGCCGCGGCGTTCGTCCTCTTCCGCGGATTCGACATCGTCAAGCCGCTCGGGATCCGGAAGATCCAGGAGCTGCCCGGAGGTTGGGGAGTCGTCGCAGACGACATCCTGGGCGGACTCTACGCTGGGGTGGCCTTGTTTCTGGTCGGACGATGGGTCTGACGCTCCCGCCTGAGGAAGGGTCGGTCGGGGAAAACGAGCCCCTGGCGCGATTCACGACCTGGCGGATCGGAGGACCTGCCCGCTTCCTCTGCCGCGTCCGCACCGAGGCGGGGCTCGCCCGCGTCCTGGCGGGGGCCGCGTCCGACGGGCTTCCGCTGGCGCTTCTGGGAATGGGCTCGAACATCCTGGTCGCCGACGCGGGATTCCCCGGATACGTATTGAGGCTGGAGGGCGACTTCCTGAAGGTGACGATCGACGGTCCGCGCGTGACGGCGGGCGGCGGCGCGGCCCTCGGCGGCGTCTGCGCGGCGGCGGCGCGGGCGGGCCTCTCGGGAATCGAGGCGATCTCGGGTATTCCGTCCTCGATCGGCGGCGCCGTCCGGATCAATGCCGGAGCGTACGGCGGCGAGATCTTCGACGTGCTGGAAACCGTGAGCCTCGTCTCCCGATCGGGGGACAGGCGCGAGGTTTCGGCGGCGGAGATCCCCCACGGATACCGCTGGACCCGGCTGATCGAGACGCGGGAAATCGTCAGCCGCGCCCTCCTGCGGCTCACACCCGCGCCGAAAGAAGAGATCGAAGGGCACACGCGGACGGTGGCGGAGAAGCGGCGGGGCGCGCTGCCCTCGGAGCCCAACGCCGGGAGCGTCTTCAAGAATCCGGACGGCGACTACGCGGGCCGCTTGATCGAGGCATGCGGGCTCAAGGGCGAGCGCTCCGGGGGCGCGATGATCTCTCCGCGGCACGCGAACGTGATCGTGAACACAGGGGGCGCCGGCTCCGGCGACGTTCTCGCTCTGATGAAGCGCATGCGGGACGAGGTCAAGAAGAAGTTCGGGGTTACCCTGTCTCCGGAAGTCGAGATGTTGGGAGTGAAGTGGGAGTGAGGATCCTCCTGATGGCCGGCGGCTGCGGCACGCGGCTCTGGCCGCTCTCGACCGAGGAGCGGCCGAAGCAGTTTCTGCCGCTGCTCTCGGAGAAGAGTCTTCTCGCGGAGACCTTCGCGCGGCTGGAGCCTCTGTCGCGCGACGTCTGGGTCGCCGCGTCCTCGCGGCACGCCGCGCTTCTCGCGCACGAGCTGCCCGCGGTTCCGCCGGATCGGGTTCTCTCCGAGCCGGCGCGGCGAAACTCCGGTCCTCCGATTCTCGCGGCCGCTGTGCGTTTCGCGCACGACGGGGATCCCGTGACTGCCGCCGTCCCGACGGACCAGACCGTCCGCGACGCCGCGGCCTTTCGCGCCGCCCTCGGCGCTGCGGCCGTCGAGGCCGATCGCGCCAGCGTGGTGATCCTGGCCGTGCCGCCGACGCGTGCCGAGACCGACTTCGGCTACATCGAGACCGAGGATGGCGCGGTGCGCCGTTTCATCGAGAAACCCGACGCCGCGCGGGCGCGCGAGTACGCGAGCTCCGGCCGGCATCTCTGGAACGCGGGCATCTTCGTCTTCCGGCCCTCGCGCCTGATCGCGGAGGCGCGCCGGGTGGCTCCCGAGCTTCTCGCGGGCGTCGAGCGCTACGTCGCTTCGGGGTCGGCCGCCGACTTCGAAGCGCTTCCGAACATCTCGTTCGACTACGCTGTGATGGAGAGGGCGTCTGGGGTCCGGTCCGTACCGCTGAACGCGGGCTGGAGCGACGTCGGAACGTGGCGCTCGGTCCGCGATCTGCGTGGAGGAGGCGATCCTGCGGGCAACCTGGTCCTCTCCCCCGTTCCCGTCCTCGCGCCGGGAGTCCGCGAGACCGCGATCGTCGCCGGGCCTGAGGGCGTGCTGGTGCTGCCGTTGGAGCGGGAAAGCGAGCTGAAGGAGTCGGTGGAGAAGCTTCGCGAGCGGGAAGAGCCGGCCGCGCGGAGCCGTTAGAAGGAGACACGGACATCCGATGACAAACGCATCCGCCGCGCTCGCGAAGCTGCGGGAGAACGTGGGGCTCGCCTATCGCGGCGAACCCCGCGCCGTGGACCTGCTGCTGACGGCGCTCCTGTCGCGGGGACACGTCCTGATCGAGGACGTTCCGGGGGTCGGGAAGACCACGCTCGCGCGGGCGCTCGGCCGGAGTCTCTCGCTGGACTTTCGCCGCATCCAGTTCACCAGCGATACGCTGCCGGCCGACGTCGTCGGCATTTCCGTCTTCCACGCCGCGACGGATCGGTTCGAGTTCCATCCCGGCCCGATCTTCGCCAACGTCGTGCTCGCCGACGAGATCAACCGCGCCACGCCCAAGACGCAGTCGGCGCTGCTCGAAGCGATGAACGAGACGGCCGTGACGATCGAGGCCGAGCGCCGGCCGCTTCCACAGCCTTTCATGGTCGTCGCGACGCAGAACCCGGTCGAATACCTGGGAACCTATCCGCTGCCCGAGTCGCAGATGGACCGGTTCTTCCTGCGCCTCTCCCTGGGATACCCGGCTGCGGACGAAGAGAAGATGCTGCTCCGGCGCGGAGGCGCCGAGCGCGTCCTGGCGGCGATCCCCGCCGTGCTCAGCCCTTCCGACGTGCTCGCTCTCCAGGGGGAAACCGAGACGGTCAACGTGTCGGAGAAGCTGCTCGACTACCTCCACGCGCTGGTGAAGGAAACGCGAAAGACGGCGGAGCTGCGCCTCCCGGTCTCCACGCGCGGGGCCCAGGCGTTGTTTCGCGCGACGCAGGCGCACGCGCTTCTCCAGGGACGCGCGTTCGCGACGCCGGACGACGTACAGGCCGTGGCGGAGGCGGTCCTCGCGCACCGCATCCTGTCGATGTCGTCGGACGGCTTCGGCGCCGGCGGACGCGAGAAGGAGATCGTGCGGCGGATCCTGGACAAGGTGCCCGTCCCGGTATGACCCGCCTCATCCCCGACTGGGAAATCCGCATCACGAATTTCGGCCTCGGGTACATCCTCCTGTGTCTGGTCGTGGCGATCGCCGCCACGAACACCGGCAACAACGGTCTCTACCTGGTGCTCGCCGCGATGCTGGCGGCGATGGTCGTGTCGGGGATGCTTTCGCGGCGCAACGTGCGCAGTGTGCGCTGCCAGATCGAGACCGTCGGCGAGGTCGTCGCGACACGGCCGGCCTGGCTGAAGCTGCGGTTCGAGAACCAGCTGTCCGGCACGGCCCAGGCCCTCTTCTTTCTGCACGAGGCGCTGCCGGGTCCTCTCTGGATCGATCCTCTGAAGCCCGGCGAGACGCGTGAGCTCATCGTCGAAGGAACGTTTCCCCGCCGCGGCGTGCACCAGACGGCGGACGCGGGTCTGCTGTCCCGTTTCCCGCTGGGCCTCTTTCGCAAGTACCGTAAGGCGGCTCTCGCCCGCGAGATTGTGGTCTACCCGTTGCCGCTGGCGAGCGGCGTTCCCGAGGTCCCGACCGATGAGGCGCCCGGGGGACGGCCCCACTCCTTGGCACGGGGCGGGGGATCCGACATCCGGACTCTGCGGGATTTTTCGCCGGGCGACGACCCGCGGGACCTCCACTGGAAGCAGTCGGCACGAATGCGGCGCCTGATCGTGCGCGAGCGCGAGGCCGAGCGGGACCGCGTCCTCTTCCTGGCGATCGACAACGCTTTCACGTGGCCGCCGGACGCCGCGGCTCTGGAGCGCTTCGAACAGACCATCGCGCGGTGCGCGGGACAGGCGCTCCTGCTTCTCTCGCGCGGGGGAGAGGTCGGCCTGCACGCGCGGGGCGTCAAAGTCGCGGCCCGGAGCGGCCGCGCGCAGCGTCTCCGGATTCTCGACGCCCTGGCGCGCCTGGAGCCGGTGCCGAAAGAAAGCGCGGAGGATTTTCCGGCGATGCGCCGGGGGGATGTCCGGTGGTTCGTTTCCTGAAGGGGCGGCGCGAGCTGCCCGAGGGCCTGCGGCGCGCGTACCTGCTGGTGCTGGCACCGGCGGCGATCGTCGCGCCGCTGCCGCTGTTCTGGACGGACGGAGCCAACCGCCTCGCGCTCGTCGCCTACGAGATCGGCATCGCCCTCCTATGGTGGCGTGCCCGCGTCGGACGGCCGGTCCGGCTTTCCGACGCCGCCCAGAACGTCCTGGGTCTGGCCTACATCGGCTGGCTGGGACTCGAGACCGCGACGCTGCGGCTGGGGTTGCTCCGCTCCGTATCCCATCTGCTGCTGTTTACGGCCATGGCCAAGCTCGCCTCGCTGAAGCGTCCGAGCGAGGCGAGGCTGGCCCTGCTCATCCTCTTTCTCCTCACGCTCGCGTCCGCCTCCTCCTCCACCCACGTGTCGTCGCTGGCTTACTTCGTGGTCATGGGATGGCTCGCGTTCCGGACGCTCTCCCGCGTCGCGGTTCTCGCCGATTTCGACCAGGCGCCCCCGGAAAGAGTGCTCGCATCCGTCCCGACGAGCGGCGTCTCCGTGGTCGCCGTGGCCGGAGGCGTCGTGTGCGCAGTCCCGCTCTTCTTCGCGCTGCCCCGGCTGCACGGGCCGTTCGTCGTGGCGCCCTTCCGCGTCGACGATGCCTTCTCGAAGGCGATGACTGCCGATCGCGTGGACCTCGAGTCCTTCGGTGCCGCCAAGCGCAGCGACCGCGTGATCCTGCGCCTGTCGGCGCGCCCGACGCTTCCCGCGGCCGACGGCCTGCGCCTGCGCGAGGCCGTGTTCACCGAGTACCAGGATGGAAGCTGGCTTCGCGATCCGTGGCGAGGCTCGAGGCGGGAGCCCTCGGCTTTTCGGGGCGACGCGGCGGTCGCGTCGCGGCCCGGAAGCTGGGTCGTCGCGGCCGACCTGAACGTCTTCGGGCAGGGATTTCTCTTCCTTCCCTACGGCACGACCGCCATCCGCGTCGAAAAGGGAAGGGCCAGCGAGCTTCCGGAGGGCGTCATGCAGGTGTCCTCGCGCGGCACCGTGCACTACGAGGCCGACGTGCTCCGCGAGCCGGCCCGGGGGAAAGGCCGGGCGGTGATCTTGCGCGCGGACGTCCCGCCGGAAGTCCAGAAATACGCGATCGAGCTGACGAGCGATCTCTCGGATCCGACGCTGATCTATCGCCGCATCGAGAGCCACCTCCTGAAGGATTTCGTCTACACGCTCGAGCCGCCCCGCGCCAAGGGCGATCCGATCACGCACTTTCTGCTGCGCTCGAAGGCGGGGCACTGCGAGTACTTCGCGTCCGCGGCGGCGATGATGCTGACCGCACGCGGAATCCCGGCGCGCCTGGTGACCGGCTCCTACGGCGGTGAAGAGGGCTTCCTGTCGGATTCGATCGTCGTGCGCGGAGAGAACCTCCACGCGTGGGTGGAGGCCGACCTCGACGGCACGGGCTTCCAGGTCCTGGATCCCACGCCTCCGGCCGGCGTGCCGCCCGCGATGCGCGCGTTCTCGCTCATGTCGCGCTTGGTCGCGTTCGGCCGCGAGATCGAGTTCTTCTACGACCGGCGCATTCTCGGCTTCGACGCGGGGGATCAGATCGGAGCGGTCGAGTCGCTGCGCGAATCCGTGGGAGACGCGACGGGCGCGCTTGCGGCATGGCGTCAGACTGCGAAGGACTTTCTTTCGCCGCGCACCACCACGACGCTCCTTCTGGCTGCGGCCGCGGGGATGCTGGCGCTCCTCCTTGCAAGGCGCATCGGCGCTCGTCCGAGCCCGGCGACGCAGGCGTATCTCATTCTCCGCCGTCTGCTCGGGCGGCGCCGCGGCATTCTGCCGCAGTCCATGCCGCCGGCCGAGGTCGCCCGCCTCTTCGGGCGCGAGGTGCCGCCCGGCGCCCGCGACGCGGCCGAGGTCGTGGAGATCTACACCGCCAGCGCGTTCGGAGGCATGGAACCGACGCCCGAGCGATTGCGCCAGCTCAAGGAGCGCATCGCCCGCCTGCGAAAGCTGGCGTAGTCGCCTCGAGTTAGTCCCGCGGCGGGACGACGTGGGTCGGCCGAGGGCGCTGTCCGGGCCGCGGATCGAGATCCGGCGCCGCCATGGACCAGAGCTGCGCGCCCGTCTCCTCGTCGCTCGCGCGGAAGTAAACGATCTCGGGCGACGCACGGAATTCGCCCGGCCGCGACGAGTACGGCCCTGGTGAGATGTCCATGACCATGACCGTTCCCGCTTCGGTGCCGTCGCTGGTCCACAGCTCGGCACCGTGCTCTCCGTCGTCCGCCGCGAAGAAGAGGCGGCCGTTCACGACGGCGAGCTCCTCCGGATTCGATGCCGCGGCGCCGGGCGCGATGTCCCGGACGAGGCGCGTCCCCTCGGGCGTCCCGTCGCTCCGCCAGAGCTCGAGGCCGTGCTCCCGGTCGTCGGCGGCGAAGTAGATGCCTCCGTTCGCGGCCGTCAGCGACAGGAGCCATCGGAAGTTCCCGAGGCTTCGCGTACCCGCGTTCGTGCCGTCCGAGGTCCAGAGCTCCGTGCCGTCGGCGGCCTGCGCCATGAAGAAGACCCGACCACTCGCGGGAGTGAAGGCGAAGAGGTTGGACCCGTCCGGGCCCGGCGTGATGTCGCGGACGAGCCGTGTTCCCTCCGGCGTCCCGTCGCTCGTCCAGAGCTCGCTGCCGCTCGCCGGATCCGTCCCCGCGAAGAAGAGCCGGCCGCCGGCCTTCACCAGGTCCGACGCCGCGACCGCCGAGATCCGGGACGTGCCCGATTCCGTTGCGTCGCTGCGCCAGAGCCCACCTGGGGCGAAGATCGTGAAGGCGAGGTCGTGGCCGAAGGGCGTGAGGAACCCCGGCACCGAGCCGAGGTCGCCGGGATTGAAGTCCTCGACGAGACGCGTGCCCGCCTCCGTGCCGTCCGTGGTCCAGAGCTCGACGCCGTGCACTCCCTCCGACGCTGTTAAGAACACGCGGCCGGCGGCCGCCGTGAAGTCGCCGGGGTCCGAATCGACGGCGCCGGGGTAGTTCGGCAGCGGGACCGCGATGTCGCGCAGCAGGCGCGTGCCCGCCTCCGTTCCGTCCGAGACCCACGGCTCAACACCGTGGACGCCGTCGTCGGCGCCGAGGTACATGGCCGAGCCGGCGACGACCGGCGTAACCGAGAGGCTCTGAAAGTGGTGGATCACACGCGCGCCGACGGTCTCGTCGAAGCGCCACACGTCGTCGAACGAGCCGTCCTCGTCGAGGCGCGAGAAGAAGACCTCGTTGCCGAAGATCGTGAGCGCGAACGGGCGGAGCCCCCGCGGGCGCGCGAGATCGTCGACCAGCGTGAAGGTCACCCCGTCGCTCGTCCAGAGGCCGTCCTGGTCGATGGCCGCGAACCCTCCGTCGATGGCCGACAGCTGCGCCGTACCCTGGCGGAAGAGCGTCGTCCCGGAGGCGGTGCCGTCCGTGCGCCAGATCGCGTCGTCCGCCGTGAAGAAGGCCGTGGCGCCGAGACTGACGAATCCGAACGGACCCGAGCCCAGGGGCCCCGGCACGAGATCGGCGACCAGGTTCGTGCCCGCCCCGGTTCCGTCCGTCCGCCACAGCTCTGTCCCGTGCACGCCGTCATCCGCGGCGAAGAGCGCGTTGGGGCCGGCGCGGCCGGAGGAGTGTGGGTCGAGAGAGGAGGCGACAGAGCCGGACTCGGGGCCCGGACGGATGTCGGCGAGAAGCGCGGTCGTAGCTGCGGTTCCGTCGCTTCTCCAGAGTTCGCGGCCGTGGACTCCGTCGTCCGCGAGGAGGAGCAGCGCGGGGTCGTCACCCGGCAGCGTCTCGGGCCCCAGCGCGGAGCATTGCAGGGGCGGCATGCAGAAGCGAGGGGTTCCTTGGAAATCTCGCACCGTCTGCGTGCCCGATGCGCTCGCGTCGGACACCCACAGGCGATACCGTGCGCCGAACGGCTCTTCGGAAGTGAAGAAGAACAGACGCCCGGAACGGTGTGTCAGCCCGTAAGCGAGACGGTACCCCGCCTGCGGACCGAGGTCGGCGACGAGGCCGGTTGAGGCGACGGTGCCGCGCGTGGACCACAGCGTCAAGTGTGCGTCCGCGCCCAGCGCGATGAAATACACGGCGCCGGGACCTTCGACGAACCCGGCGTAGACGCTCGCGATCCGCGAGCTCTCGGCCAGCGGTAACGTTCCCTGCGGAGTGCCGTCGCTCGCCCAGGGCAGTCCGTCTCCGCCGACGAGATAGAGAAGCTCCCCCACAGCGGTCAATCCAGAGTCTCGATATCCGTCGCCGACGCTCGCGACGGGCTTCGTCCCGGCCTGCGTCCCGTCGGTCCTCCAGAGCCGCGCGTCCGTGGATCGATTCCCGAGAAAGAACGCCTGACCGTGTAGCGGGACGGGTGTCTGCGCACTGAGACCGCGCAGCAGGACCGAACGCCCGCCCGACTCGTCATTCGCCCACAGGGCCGAGCCGTTCGTCACGTCGTTGCCCGGAAAGTAGACGACGCCCCCGATGCGAGCCGGGGGGTATGCGGTCAGCTCGCCGGGAGACGGGGAGGTGAAGAGGTCCGTCCGACGGACGGGGCCGCTCGCCGATGCCGCGACCGGCAACAGGAGCACCGCCGCTGCGATCCATGTTCGCCGCGCCGCCGCCGTGAAACCGGTCCGCGAGGACGCCATGGACCCTCCGCGAAGTCTACGAGTCACAGAAGGGAATCGTCGGGGTTTGACTCAGCGTGCCCGAGCCGCGACCAGCGTGATGTCGTCGTTCTGCGGCTGACCGTCCTCGAACGCCGTGACCGCGGCGAGCACGCTGGCGCAGACGCCCGCGACCGACTCCGTCGAGGAATCGCGGAGGACGCGCTCCAGCCGCTCGTCGCCGAACTGGTCGCTGGCGCCGTTGGCGGCCTCGGTGACGCCGTCGGTGTAGATCAGCAGGAGATCTCCGGGCGCAAGAGTCACGGAGCTGGACGCGTAGGACGCCTGTCCGAGGATCCCGAGAGGGGGACCACCGATCCGGAGCCGCTCGATCGAGCCGCTACCGCGCAGGAGCATCGGCGGGTTATGGCCGGCGTTGACGTAGTCGAGTGCGCGGCGCTTTTCGTCGAACACCCCCCAGAAGAACGTAGCGAAGCGATAGTCCGCGGTCAGCGAATGAATCTGGGCGCTCAACGTGCCGACGAGCCCCGCGAGGCCGCCGTCGGCGCTGCGTGACGCGAGGCTGCGCAGCGCCCCCTGCAGGCTGGCCATCAACAGGGCCGCGGGCAGGCCCTTTCCGGCGACGTCGCCGACCGCGATGCCGTAGCGGCCGCCGGGAAGCCGGAGAAAATCGAAATAGTCACCGGCGACGCCCAACGCCGGGCCGCAGACGCCGTGGCACTCGAGTCCCGGGATTTCGGGGTCGGCGGGCGGAAAGAGACGTTTCTGGACTTCGCCGGCGATCCGCACGTCTCGTTCGAGGCGCTCCTGGGCGGCGGCGCGCTCGCGCTCGAGGGCCGACTTCAGCTCCGCGACCACCCACACGAAGGCGAGGAGAAAGAGGAGACGGACGGCGATGTTCCAGTCGGCGGTGCTCTCGGACGGCCACCGATGGGACGAGAGGACGTCCTCGTAGTACCAGAACAGGGAGGTCGCGGCCACGCCGAGGAAACCGGCCTGACGTCCCACGAACCACACAAGAAAGAAAATTGGCGCGACGTAGAAGATCAGGAAGGACAGCTCCGGTGGCGCGACGTAATCGATCACCGCGAGAACGGCGATCGCCCCGAAGCCGATGAAGAACCGGAGGCCGCGGGGCAGACGCTGGAGGCGGGCGACCAGCTTCGCAGGCCAGGAGCGTGGAAGAGACCCCGCCATCAGTACGCGTTGCGGTGGCGCAGCCCGTGCCGGAGCGTCATCCACAGGATCTTGATGTCGAGGGAGAGCGACCAGTTCTCGATGTAGTAGAGGTCGTACTCGATGCGCTTGGAGAGGCTCGTGTTCCCGCGCCAGCCGTGGACCTGCGCCCAGCCGGTGATGCCGGCGCGGACGCGGTGCCGCAGCATGTACTGCGGGAACTTCTCCTTGAACTCCCTCACGAACTCGGGGCGCTCGGGCCGCGGCCCGACCAGCGACATCTCCCCGCGCAGAACGTTCCAGAGCTGCGGAAGCTCATCCAGGCTCCACGCCCGCAGGAGTCGGCCCACGCGGGTGCGGCGCGGATCTTCGGGCGCCGCCCAGGTCGGCCCCGACTCCTCCTCCGCGGAAACCACCATCGAACGGAACTTGAGGATGTCGAAGGGCCGGCCATCCAGGCCCATCCGCCGCTGCCGGTAGAGAACGGGCCGGCCGTCCGACAGCCGGATCGCCGCCGCGATCGCCGCCAGCAGCGGCGAGAGCGCGAGCAGCGCCGACGCCGAGATGCCGAGGTCGAGCGTGCGCTTGACCAGACTCATCCAACCCGTCAGCGGCACCTGTGTGAGGTGGACGACGGGGAGACCGTCGAGATCCTCGACGCCGGCGCGGAACGTGATGTGCTGGAGCAGGTCCGGCACGACGCGGACGTCCGCGACGGTGCGACCGACGTCCTTCAGGACCGCGAGCATGGTGCGGTGCGCTTCCAGCGGCAGCGCCAGAAACACCGTGTCCACGCCCCGCTCGTCGACGATCCTCGCCGCGTCGGCGGTGGTTCCGAGAACGGCGACGCCGTTGTACTCGGATCCGCGCTTCTCAGGCCGGTCGTCCACGAAGCCGACGGCGCGCATTCCCGCCTCGGGGTGCTCGTGGAACTTGTCGACCACCGCGCGCCCGAGCCTTCCGGCGCCGACGACGAGGACGTGCCGCACGCCCACGCCGTGGCGCCAGGCTTCTTCGAGGTAACGGCGGATCGCGGTGCGGCCGGCGAATACGAAGAGCACGTCGAGGACGAAGAAGAACAGGAGCACCAGCCGCGAGTAGGTGAAGCCGCGGTACAGCGTCGCGAGCCCCGCGGCGAGCAGAGTCGCCAGACCCGTCGCCACCAGCACGGAGAGACCCTCCTCCACGCGCGAGCGGTTGCGGCGGACCTGGTAGAGACCGTAGAAGTAGTAGACGATCGGCCACAGGACTGCGATCAGCGGAAGGAGACGGTAGTAGGACGCAGGGTCCGGAACGCCCTTGGTGACCGGGACGATTTCGGCGCGGAAGCGCAGGAAGTACGCCGCCAGCAGAGCCAGACACGTGGCCCCGACGTCGGAGACGGCGAGCAGCACCGCGATACGTCGCGAGGACTTTCGAATCACCGCAGAAGCTCTCCCAGCGCCGTCTGGAACTCCTCGGCGAAACGCTCCCGGCGAAACGGGAGGGCCGAGGCCCGCAGAAAAGTGTAATCGAACTCCATCGAAGCGGCCCGCGCCACGGCCGCGGCCAGCGCGGCGGCGTCCCCTCCTTCGTAGAGCACTCCGTTCTCGCCGTCGCGAACGATGTCCCTCGCGCCACCCCGGTCCCTCGCCACGACCGGCGCGCCGCAGGCGAGGGCCTCGACCGCGGCGATGCCGAAATCCTCCTCTCCGGGCTGGACGTAGAGCGCGCAGGTCCGGTAGAGCAGTCGCAGCTCTTCCGACGACAGGCCCGTCTGGAAGATTACGGACGAGTCGGCCATCGCGCGAAGGCGGGCTTCCTCGGGTCCGGATCCCACGAGGACCAGCCGGCGGTTGAGCGCCTTCGCGGCCGCAATCGCGACGTCGTAGCGCTTGTAGGGCACGAGCGCGCCGACGACGAGGAGGAAGTCCTGGCGCGGCGCCGCGGAAGGCGAGAAGAACTCCACGTCGACGGGCGGATGGCAGACGCGCGCCGGGCGGCCGTAGTGCTCGCGGATCCTCCCGGCGACGGCGGAGGAGTTGGCGAGGTACGCCGACGGCCGTCCCGCAGTGGCCTGGTCCCATGCCCGCAATCTCGCGACGGCCGCCTTCTTCAGAGCGAAGAAGCGCGTTTCTCGCCGCGGAAAGTAGAGATCGAACTGCTCATACGCGTAGCGCACCGGCGTGTGGCAGTAGCAGAGGTGTGGCGCGCCTTCCCGCGCGCGGGCGCCCTTGGCCACGCAGTGAGAGGAAGACACGACGAGGTCGAACTCCGAGAGGTCGAACGACTCGACGGCCCCGGCGAAGAGTGGCAGGTAGTTGCGGTAGCCCGTGCGCGCGAACGGCAGCCGATTCAGATACGACGCGCGAATCGGACGGCGCTCGATCTCCGGAGAGACGGAACCCGGGACGTGGAAGAGCGTGAAGATCGTGGGATCCGGGACGAGCGGCAGGATTGCCTCGAGAACCTTCTCGCCGCCCCGCATGCCGTTCAACCAGTCGTGGACGACGGCGGTTCTCATTCCGGTCGCGGCCCCGGCGCGGCGGCTGGACGAGGCGAGACGCGGAGGGCCTCCGCGTAGATGCGCAGGGTCTCCTCGGCCGCGCGGTCCCAGGAGAAATCGCGGGCGCGGCGCTTCCCAAGCTCCGCGAACTCCTGTCGTCGCTTGGGATCCGTGGCCAGGTCCACGATCCCGTGCGCGATCGCGTCCACGTCCATCGGATCGACCAGATAGGCGTAGCCGCCCGCGATCTCCTGCAGAGCGGACGTCGAAGAGGTCAGGACGGGCACGCCGCAGGCCATGGCCTCGATCACGGGAAGACCGAAGCCCTCGTAGAGCGTGGGATAGATGAACGCATCCGCGCCGGCGAAGAGACCGGGCAGATCCTCCTCCGGCACCACCCCGGGTCTTACGACGCGCTGGTCCAAGTCGAGGGCCGAGATCAAGGCCTCGACGCGGCTGCGGTTCTTAGGCATCGGGCCCGCGAGCACGAGCGCGTGGGGCAGCGCCTTCTCCCGGCGCGCCTCGGCGAATGCCCGGAGGACATTGCGAACGTTCTTGTGCGGTTTCTCGCCACCCAGGAACAGCAGATAGGGCCGCGGCAGTCCGTACTTGCCGGCCACGCGGTCGCGGTCGGCGTGCGCGGCCTCGGGGCGGAACCGGTCGGCCACGCCGTTGTAGACGACCTCGATGCGGGCGGGGGGAATGCCGAAGTAGTCCACGAGATCGCGCTTGCTGTTGTACGAAACGGTGAGGATGCGATCCGCGCGTTTCAGAGCCCGGCGGATCATGACCCGTGCGTAGACCAGCGCGGCCCGGTTGGGCAGGAACTGCGGATAGAGCACATGAATGATGTCGTGGATGGTCACGACGGCGCGGGCTCGGGCGAGCGGAGGAATGACGTAGTGCGTGGCGTGGAAGAGGTCGAGCCGGTCGCGCAGGAGCCTCCACGCAAATCGCGTCAGCTCCGAGACAGAGTAGCCCGGCGAGTCATCCTGAACGACCTGGAAGTTCTCGGGAAGAGCGGGCACGGCGGAGAGATCCGCTCCGCGCACGTACACGCGGAAGAGGTAGGCCCGGGCTTCGGGTCGACGGGCGATCGCCTCCAGGAGATTGCGCACGTAGGAGCCGATGCCGAAGTCCGTCAGCTTCCGCGCGTCGATGCCCACGCGGGGCGGGCGGCGCGCGCTCACGTCCGCTCCGCGACGACGTCGGAAAGCTCCCGCGACGTCCGCTCGACGGCCTCGTCCCACGAGAAGAGGGCTGCGCGCGCCGGGCCCTCACGCGCCAGCCGCTCGCGCAGAGCGGCGTCTTCGAGAACGCGCTCGATCTGGCGGGCCAGCGTCTCGACGTCGCGCGGCCCGGCGTAGAGGACGGCGTCGCCGCCGACTTCGCGAAGCGCGTCGGCCGTCGAGGTGACGACCGGGACCGCGCAGGCCATCGCCTCGGCCACCGGGAGCCCGAAGCCCTCTTCGTAGGAGGGGTAGGCGAAAACTTCGGCGGCGCGGTAGAGCTCGCGCGCCGCTTCGCGTGGGGCGTAGCCCGCGACGTGGATCTTGTCGCGATACGCGGAGCGCGCGATGCGGCGGTGCAGCCCGGCCGTCTTCCAGCCGGTTCCGCCGGCGAGCACGAGGTCCGGATGAGACCGGCGCCGGCCCCAGAGCCTCTCGCACGCGGCGACGAGCGCCTCCACGTTCTTCCGCGGCTCCAGCGTTCCCAGATAAAGGATGAAGGGGCGTCCCCTGGCGTATCTCTGGCGGGTCCGGCGCCGCGCGACGGGATCGTCAGCCGCGAAGAAGAACGTCCGGTCCACGCCGTTGCGGGCGACGCGGATACGGGAGGCCGTCTCGGGATAGCGGGCGGCGAGGTCCCGGGCCGTCGATTCCGAGACGCACAGAAAACGGGCGGCGCGCTCGACGGTGCGCTCCCAGAAAGGAACGAAGCCGACCAGCGTGCGCGGCGTGTGCCATTCGGGGTGCGTCAGGGGAGTCAGGTCGTGCACCGTAGAAACGAAAGGGACAGCGCCGCGGGCCGGTCCGATCGTCAAGGCCGAGACGAGGACGTCCGCGCCCCAAACCGCGATCCTCCCCGGCAGGGTGGAATGCAGCCAGACGATTCCGGCGGGATGGTGGTCGGTGTGCACGCTTCCCGGCACGGTCCCGTCGAGCGACTTCGGGAAGGGCCGCGGCGCGAAAAGCCCGAGCTCGACCCCCTCCCGGACCCCGAGGCCCCGCGCGATCGCCATCGTGTAGGTCCCGATGCCGGTCCGCTCGTTCAAGAGCGCGCGGGCGTCGATCGCGACTCTCACGGGGCGCAAGCTATCAGGTTGAAGCCCGATTTGACGCCCGGGACGGGGCGGGTAAAATGCGCGGTTCGACCATGAAACACCCGGAGTCCCTCTCCCTCGAATCCGTGCTCGACGAGCCTGTGCGCTTCGCCGGCGAGCTGGAGGTCCCCGTGTCGGCGATCGACCGGGAGCCGCTCCTGGCGCTCTCTCCGCTGAAGCTCGAGGGCGAGGTCCGGCGCATCGAGGGGGGGTACGCGCTCGACGCCCGGCTCGTCTACGACGGGGAACTCGAGTGCAGCCGCTGCCTGGCGGGCTACCCGTTCCGGGAGGACGAGACCTTCCAGCTGGTCCTGTACCCGCGCGCGGCGGGCAACCCCGAGGAGCGCGAGCTGTCGCGCGACGACCTCGACGCCATGTTCTACGACGAGCCCGTAGTGCGGCTGCGTCCGATCGCGGAGGAGCGCGTGCAGATGGCCTTTCCGATGAAGCCGCTGTGCCGGCCGGACTGCCGTGGCCTCTGCTCCGAGTGCGGGAAAGACCTCAACCTGGGCGCGTGCGCGTGCGTGCGCGAGTCGATCGATCCC
The DNA here is from genome assembly GCA_046724475.1 of Acidobacteriota bacterium. Taxonomy (GTDB): domain Bacteria; phylum Acidobacteriota; class Thermoanaerobaculia; order UBA5066; family Gp7-AA6; genus DAHUXD01. The sequence goes on from JBKOVK010000040.1 coordinate 16,012, forward strand.
CGCTGGGACGCCCTGAAGGCGCTCAAGGAGAAAGTGTAGGAGAACGATGCCCAATCCCAAGCGACGCCACAGCAAAGCCCGCCGCGACAAGCGCCGCGCGCACGACGCGCTGACGCCGCCCGCGCTGTCGGAGTGCCCGAACTGCCACGAGCCGAAGCAGCCGCACCGCGTCTGTCCTCGCTGCGGCTACTACAAGGGCAAGCAGGCGATCAACACCTAGCACCGGTCGCTATAATCCCGGGACCGGTGATGTCCTCAGGGTTGAGAGGCTGAAGTGCGGATCGCGGTGGACGCGATGGGGGGCGACCATGCCCCTCTCGTCAACGTGGACGGCGCCGTGGCCGCGGCCCGCGAGTTCGGCATCGCCTCGCTGCTCGTCGGCCGCGCCGCGGAGCTCAAGCCGCTCCTGAAGGACTCGGGTTACCGCGGTTCCGACGTCGAGATCGTCGACGCGGCCGAGGTCGTGACGTTCGACGATCCGGCGACCGCGGCCATTCGCAAGAAGCGCAACTCGTCGATCCGCATCGCAGCCAATTGCGTCCGCGACGGCCGCGCCGAGGGCATGGTCTCGGCCGGGCACACCGGCGCGGCCATGGTCTCAGCGAAGATGGTCATCGGAACGATCGCGGGAGTGGACCGCCCGGCCCTGGCCACGGTGCTCCCGAACCTGACCGGCCACTGCCTGCTGCTCGACGTCGGCGCCAACCCCGACGCGAAGACCGCGCAGTTCCGGGAATTCGCGGTCATGGGCTCGATTTACGCCGAGCTCGCGTTCGGGAAGAAGAAGCCGTCGATCGGTCTGATGTCGATCGGCGAGGAGGACTCCAAGGGGACGGACGAAACCAAGGAGGCCTTCAAGATCCTCGAAGCGACCGGCTTGAACTTCGTCGGCAACATCGAGGGCCGCGACGTCTTCAACGGCCGGGTGGACGTCATCGTGACCGACGGCTTCACCGGCAACGTCATCCTGAAGGTCTCGGAGTCTCTCTCCGAGATGGTCGAGCAGCTGCTGCGGGAGGAGATCAAGCGCACGCTCCAGGCGTCGGTCGGGTTCCTGCTGTCGCGCACCGCGTTTCGCCGGTTCAAGCAGCGGCTCGACTATTCGGAGTACGGCGGCGCGCCGCTGCTGGGCGTGAAGGGGTGCGTGATCATCTGCCACGGACGGTCGTCGGCTAAGGCGATCAAGAACGCGATCCGCTTCGCGGCCGAGTTTTCCAAGCAGCGGCTGGCCGAGAAGATCCAGGCCCAGATCGCCGAGCTGCACGCCCGCGAAGAGCGGATGGTCAAGGCATAGCCGGATGATTCGGGCTCGCATCGCCGGCACGGGCGCGGCCGTGCCCCGGAAAATCCTGACCAACGCCGATCTCGAAAAGATCGTCGACACCTCCGACGAGTGGATCCTGTCGCGGACCGGCATCCGCGAACGGCACATCGTTTCCGAGGGCGACAAATTCTCGGACCTCTGCACGCGGGCTGGCGAGCAGGCCTTGAAGCGCGCGCACTTGAAGGCCGAGGACCTGGACATGATCCTGGTGGGCACGATCTCGGGCGACATGCCGTTCCCGGCGACGTCGTGCCTGGTCCAGCGCAACCTGGGCGCCGTCAACGCCGCGGCCTCCGACGTGGGCGCCGCGTGCGTCGGCTTCCTCTACGCCCTGCATCTCTCCGACGGGCTCATCCAGGCCGGCAAGTCTGAGAACGTCCTCGTCGTCGGCGGCGAGATCCTCTCGCGGTACGTCGACTGGACGGACCGAAATACCTGCGTCCTCTTCGGCGACGGCGCGGGCGCGGTCGTGCTCCAGGCGACCAAGGGGGACCACGGGATCCTGGGCAGCCTGATGAAGTCCAACGGGAACTATGCCGACTTCATCTGTATGCCCGGCGGAGGATCCGACCGGCCGGCCAACGATCCCAAGTCGATCGAAGAGCGCCTGCCGTTCATCAAGATGAAGGGCAACGAGACGTTCAAGGTCGCGGTGAAGGCGATGGCCGACGTCTCCCAGAATCTGCTGACCGAGCAGGGTTTCACGCACGAGCAGGTCGACCTCTTCATCCCGCACCAGGCCAACCTGCGCATCATCGACGCCGTCGGCGAGCGCCTGAAGATCGATCCGCAGAAGGTCTACAAGAACGTGGACCGCTACGGGAACACGTCGGCCGCCTCGATCCCGATCGCCCTCGAGGAGTGTGTGCGCGACGGCCGTGTGAAGACCGGGGACATGGTTCTGATGACGGCGTTCGGCGCCGGATTGGTCTGGGGATCGGTGCTGCTGCGGTGGTGACCGCAGACGGAAACGTCTCCTGATGGGCAAGCTCGCGCTGCTGTTTCCCGGTCAGGGCTCGCAGTTCGTCGGGATGGGCAAGGAGCTCTACGAGTTCTCGCCCCCGGCGCGCGCGGTTTTCGACGAGGCCGACGTCGTTCTCGGGTTTCCGCTCTCGAAGCTGTGCTTCGAAGGCCCCGAAGAAGAGCTCAAGCTCACGGCGAACACGCAGCCGGCGATCCTGACGCACTCGGTGGCGGCCTGGCGCGATCTCGAGGCCCGCTTCCCCGAGAAGATCGAGGGCGCGGCCTTCGCGGCGGGGCATTCGCTCGGCGAGTATTCCGCCGACGTCGCCGCCGGCGCGCTCCCGTTCGCCGACGCCGTGGCGCTGGTGCACTCGCGCGGACGCTTCATGCAGGAGGCTGTGCCACAGGGCGTTGGCGCGATGGCCGCGATCCTGGGTCTGCCAGCGCCGGACGTCGAGGCGGCCTGCCGGGAGGCGGCGGAGAACGAAGTCGTCGCGCCCGCCAACTACAACTCGCCCGAGCAGACGGTGATCGCGGGGCACGCGGCGGCGGTCGAGAGAGCCGGCGCGGCCTGCCTGAAGCGCGGCGCGAAGAAGGTGATTCCACTTGCCGTCTCGGCCCCATTCCACTGCGCTCTGATGACCCCGGCGCGCGCGAAGCTGAAGCCTCTGCTGGAGAAGGCCGCGTTTACCGGGGCCGTTTTCACGATCGTGACCAACGTCGACGCGAAGCCCGAGATGGAGGGCGCGCGGTTGCGCGATGCGCTGATCCGTCAGGTCGACTCGCCAGTGCGCTGGGTCGAGTCGGTGCAGCGCCTGGCGGCCGAGGGCGTGGACCGGGCGATCGAGGTCGGGCCCGGCAACGTGCTCGCCGGCCTCGTCAAGCGGATCGATCGGTCGATCAAAGTCGAGGGACATGGGTAGAGGGACCGGCACGGTCCTGGCGGTGTCCCTGTTCGCGGCCTCCTGCGCGACGACGCGCCCTCACGAGCCCGGCTCGGCGGAAGCATTCGACGCCGCCGTGTCGGCCGCGCAGGTGAGGTGTCAGTGCCGGGTGGGCGTGGCGGCCAGGCACCTGGAAAGCGGGCGGTCCTACGAACACAACGGCTCGACCGAGTTCGAGTCGGCGTCCGTCATCAAGATCGCGGTCCTGACCGAGGCCATCGCGCGAATGCGCGAGGGCACGGTCGACCTGTCGGAGCGCTGGGAGTTGACCGCGGCGAACAAGGCCGACGGTTCCGGAACGCTCCTGATGCTGGATCCGGGCCTGCAACCGACGTGGAACGACCTGGCGACGCTGATGATCGGGCCGTCCGACAACACGGCGACCAACGCCTGGATCGACCGTCTCTCGGTCGAGGCGATCAACACGCGGATGGCGTCGCTTGGTTTCGACCACATCCGCCTGCTGGGCACGATCCCGGCCCTCTCGCGCAAGGAAGAGGATCCGTCGCCGTGGAAAGGCTTCCGCCTCGGTGTCGTGACGCCGACGGAGGTCGCCGACTGGATGACGCGCGTGGCCCGGGGAGAGCTGATCGACGCCGACGCATCCAAGAAGGTGTTCGACTACCTCGACACGGATCCCAGCCGCCTCCGGATCGCGCGAAGATTCCCGCCCGAAAACCTCTGGGCCGGAAAGACGGGCACGATGTCCGGCGTGCGCAACGACTCCGGGATACTGCGGACGAAGAAGGGCCGCTTCGTCCTGGTCGTCTTCACGGATGGCAGCAAGGCGGAAGGCTGGGGGGCGGATCACCCCGCGGCCGTCGCCATCGCGGACCTCGCCAAGACGATCGTGGACGGCTGGTCGAAGAGTCTGCCGGACATCGTCGCGAAGCCGGAGTGACCGGGCGCGCGATGTCGCGCGGCCGGTCATCCCGAGCGAAGCGAGGGATCCCGAACTCCGCTTGCAGCGATCGAGTCCGGGTCCCTCGTCGCTGCGCTCCTCGGGATGACAAAGGAAGGATAGAGTCCCCTTCAATGAACCGCTTCGAAAACAAGATCGCCCTCGTCACCGGCGCCT
>JBKOVK010000192.1:0-3961 GCA_046724475.1 Acidobacteriota bacterium
TCGATCGTGCGGTCCAGCATCGGGAGGAGAGGCGCCGCGCCTTCGTTGAGGAGCTCCGTGAGCGCCTTCGAGGCGTTCTCCGCGCTCTTGCGGTCGTCCCAGCTCGACTGGCCGCGCGCGGGGTGCGCCGCGTCCTCCGCGCTTCGAGTCAGGTAGGTGAGGATCGGCGGCGCGAGCTTCTCGGGCGGGTCGATCCCGATGAGGCCGCGCGCCGCCACGAACGCCGTCGCGTCGTCGCGCGAGCCTTCGAGCGCCCGCCGCCAGGCCGGCGCCAGCTCCTTGTCGGGCACTCCCATCACCGCGAGCGCGCCGGCGGCTCGGGCCACGACCGCGGCCACGTCGTCGTCGAGCGCCTTCTGGAGCTCGGGCTTGGCTGCGATCGCGTCCTTGCCGGTGTCCCAGAGCGCCGAGGCCGCGGCCTGGCGGACGGTCGGATCCGAATCCGTAACCAGCGCCTTCGCGAGCGCCGAGACCGCCTCGGGATTCTTGCGGCCTCCGAGCCAGTGCGCCGCGTGGGCGCGCTCTCTCGGGTCGCGGTCCTTCGCGAGCTTCTTGATCTGGTCCTTGATCACGTCGTCGTCGGCAAGAACCGTCCCGCCGAAAGACAGAATCACCAGAAGGACGCAGATCGCCCGGCCGCGTCGGCTCATTTCAGCGCTCCTCGAAAAAGTGAGATCAGATTATCGCGGATAGACTCGTTTCATGACACAGCGCTTTCGGAGATTGTTCGTCCTCGCTCTCCTGTGCGTGGCGTCACCTTCACTCCTCGCCCAGCCCGCGAAGAAGAAGCTCGCGCTGGTCGGCGGAATGCTGATCGACGGCTACGAGGTCCCGCCGGTGCACCACGCGGCGATCCTGATCGAGGGCAACCGCATCGTGCAGGTCGGTCCGGCGGCGGAGATCGCGATCCCACCCGACGCGCAGGTCATCGACACGAGCGGGCGCGTGATGATGCCGGGGCTCATCGACGTGCACGTGCATCTCCAGATCCTCGGGCACGGCGACTACGACCGCTGGGATCCGTGGATCGCGAAGAACAACCTCGTCGAGAAGGTCTCGGAGATCTCCGCGAAACAGCTCCTGATGGCGGGCGTGACGTCGGCCGTGGATCTGGGCGGGACGCTCAAGGAGAGTCTGAGCATCCGCGACCGGATCAACAAGGGCGCGATTCCCGGGCCGCGGATGTCGATGGCAGGGCCGTGGATCACGCGCGATCTCGGTGACTACTCCCCCATTCTGCCGAACCAGTACCTCGTCAACACGCCGGACGAGGCGGCGCGGGCAGTGGACGACCTCGCGAAGCAGGGCGTCGACGTGATCAAGGCGTACGTCAAGCTCGAGCCCGCGCACTACAAGGCGATCGCCGACGCGGCGCACCGGCACCACATCAAGGTTCACGCGCACGTCTACGACGAGAAGAACGTGCGCGACGCGTTCGAGGCCGGGATCGACGTGCTCCAGCACGTGGGCTCGGCGGGAATGCCGACGTACAGCCCGGAGCTCGTGCGGGCGATCGCGGCGAAGGGCACGCCAGTCGTCGTGACCGCGGCGCATCGGGCGTTCCTCTTCCCCGCCACGGTGGCGTTTCCCGAGAGGCTCCAGGACCCGCAGCTCAAGGCGGACTTCGGGCCGCAGATCTGGGACGAGGTGCAGAATTCGCTGAAGGGTTTCCAGCGCCTCTCCTACTTCTCCGCGACGGACCAGGAGATGCGCTTCGCGAAGGCGTCGCTCGGTCAGTGGATCGAGTCCAACGCGATCATGGGTATGGGCACCGACTCGGGAACACCGATGAACTTCCACACCGAGGCCCTATGGCGCGAGATCAAGGCGCACGTGGATACGGGCATGTCGCCGCTGCGCGCGATCGACGCGGCCACGCGCGTCAACGCCGACATCCTCGGCAAGAGCAAGGATCTCGGCACGATCCAGCCCGGCAAGCTCGCCGACATCATCGTGATCGACGGCGACCCGCTCTTCGACATCACGGCGCTTTCTCACGTCGAGGTCGTCGTCAAGGACGGCGTCGTGTACAAGGGCGGCCGTTGAGTCGTCTCCCACACTTCGAAGAGCGGTTCGTCCGCGCGTCCGGGCCGGGCGGGCAGAACGTCAACAAGGTCGCGACGGCCGTTGAGCTGCGGTTCGACGTCGGCGCGTCGGGGCTGCCTGAGGACGTCCAAACCCGCCTGAAGACCCTCGCAGGAAGCCGGATGACGGCGGACGGGGTGCTCGTCATCGACAGCCGCGAGCACCGTACGCAGGCCCAGAATCGCGCGGCCGCGCGCGAGCGCCTCGCGGACCTCCTGCGGCGGGCCGCGGCGAAGCCGAAGAAGCGGCGGAAGACGCGGCCTACGGAGTCTTCTCGCAGGCGGCGACTCGAGTCGAAGATCCGGCGCTCCCGCGTGAAGTCCGGGCGGGGACGCATCCTGAACGAGGACTAACTCCCCTCCTTGCCTCGCGCCCCGGGGAGATGTACCGTCCACGCAGCTCGAATCAACAAGAACGGAGGAGGCATTGTGAGAGGAAGAACCCTGGCGGCTCTTGTTTCTCTGCTGGCGGCGTCGACGGCTCTGGCCCAGGCTGCGGCAAAACCGGCGCATACCAAGCCGGTCATAACGCCCGCGGCGGATATGAAGTGGGTCGACATGCAGCCTGGTCCTCCGGGTGTGAAGATCGTGAACCTCTGGGGAGACCACACCAAAAGCGCGTACGGGGCGCTGATCAAGTTCCCGGCGGGATTCGCGGCGCCGCTGCACACGCACAAGAGCAACATGAAGATTGTCGTCGTGTCGGGCACGTTCATCCACGGCGCGCCGGGAGAGACCGAGGCGAGGCTGGGGCCGGGCTCGTACTTCCTGCAGCCGGGCGACGGCTACAAGCACACCACGGGATGCGACAAAGCGTCCGACTGCATCATCTTCGCGGAGAGCAGCGGCCCGTTCACGCTGACGATGGCCGAAGCGGCGGCTCCGGCAAAGAAGTAACTCGACTGAGCGCGGGGCGGAGCGCGCGCTCCGCCCTTAACCCCTCCCCAGCTCGATCAGATCGGGAATCTCCAGGATGCGCTTGGGACATCCGACCCGGGCGGCTCGGATCATGGCTCGGCCGAGCTCCTCGGTGGTGATCACGTAGCCGGGGAACATCGACTTCCACAACGGGAAAAGCGGCGCGGCGACCGCGTAGGCCACGCGGGTCCACTTCGTGCTGGAGCGGATCCCGTGAAGCGGCTGGATGTAGCCGGGCCGGATCATGTACGCCGCCTTGAACGGCAGACGCATCAGCGCGTTTTCGGTCGCGCCCTTCACGCGCGCCCACATGACGCGTCCCTTTTCGGTGCTGTCGGTCCCGGTCCCCGAGACGTACTCGAACCGCATGCCGGAGTTGCGATCGGCGAGCGTCCTGGCCGCGGCCTTGGTGAGGTCGTAGGTGAGTCGCTTGTAATCCTTTTCACTCATCCCGGCGGAAGAGACTCCGAGGCAGAAGAAGCAGGCGTCGTAGCCGGTGAGCTCGTTCGCGACGGAGGAGAAGTCGAAGAAATCGTCGAGGACAAGCTCATGGAACTTGTCGTCCTCGACGCCCGTGGGCCGGCGGGTCACCGCGAGGACGCGCTTGACGCCAGGATCGTGCAGGAGCTCCCGCAGGACTCCCTGTCCCACCATCCCGGTCGCGCCGAAGAGAATCGCGTTCACACCCCCCTCACCCTGACCCTCTCCCCCTGAGGGGGAGAGGGAAATTGCGAGTCATTTGAGCATCCGCTCGATCTCGGGCGACTTCTTCCCGGTCATCTCCCAGCGCAGCAGCGAGGCCGGGACGAAGCCGCGCGAGTTGAAGTCGTCCATGAACGCCTTCATCGCGAAGCGCTCGCCTTGCTCCTGCTTCTTCTCGGCGATCAGCTTGTCGATCTCCATCTTGCCGATGAGGTAGCAGGTTCCGTAGCCGGGCTGCTGGAGATACAGGTGCTGCT
>JBKOVK010000068.1:0-11931 GCA_046724475.1 Acidobacteriota bacterium
GGCGGCCACCGGAGACGTCCTCATCATCCAGGACGCGGACCTCGAGTACGACCCCGCCGAGTACTCGATCCTGCTCGCGCCGATCCTGGGCGGCCGCGCGGACGTCGTGTTCGGGTCCCGCTTCGTCGGAAGCGCCGAGCACCGCGTCCAGAACTTCTGGCACCAGCAGGGAAACCGCCTGCTGACCCTGATCTCCAACGTGGTGACGGGACTGAACCTCTCGGACATGGCGACCTGCTACAAGGCCTTCCACCGCCGCGTGGTGCCGTCTCTGGTGTTGACCTCGAAAGGCTTCGGCGTCGACGCCGAGATCACCGCCAAGGTGGCGCGCGGAGGCTTCCGGGTCTTCGAGGTCCCCGTGTCCTACTTCGGCCGCTCGCGCGCCGAGGGCAAGAAGATCCGGTTGAAGGACGGATTCGCGGCGATCGCGGCGCTCGCGCGCCACGGAATGACCGGGAGCCGCCCGCGTTGAAGCCGGCGGCCATCGCACTCGCCGCGGCCCTCGTCGTCACCGCCGCGGCGATGTTCCTGATCCGGGACCACACCCGCGAGGACACCCTCTCGATGGACGAGCCGATCCACATCCTCTCGGGCTACTTCTGCGTCGCGGCAAAATCGGCGATCGTCAACATCGAGCACCCGCCGCTGATGAAGGTCCTCTCCGGCATCGCTCTCCAGTTCCTGCCTCTGGAGCCGGCGCCCCCGCACGTTCCCATGGACTCGTTCTTGAAATACGGCCCGGAGTTTTTCTTCGCCAATCACGTTCCGGCCGACGCCATCCTCGCCGCTGCGCGGGCTCCATTCCTGTTCGTCGACGGGGCGCTTCTCCTGCTCGTCTTCTTCGCGGCGCGGAGCCGCTACGGAGACGCACCCGCGCTGCTGGCGGTGGCGCTCCTCGCATTCGATCCCAACCTGCTCGCCCACGCCGGCATCGTCCACACGGACGCCGGCGCCGCCCTGATGTTCCCGGCGGCGGTCCTCGCGTGGGAGGCGGCCCGTCGCCGGCCGAATGTTCCGCGTCTGGCGATCGCGGCGCTGGTTCTCGGCCTGGCGTTCACGACGAAGTTCTCGACGGTCTACCTCGTGCCGATCCTGCTGCTCCAGACGCTGCTCGCTCCGCGCGCCGGCGGATCCGAACCGGCGCTCGGAAAGAGCCTCCTGCGCCTGATCGCCGTTGGCATCGGAGCTTTCCTCGTCGTGCTCGCCGTGTACTCCCTGGTGACCGCGCGCATGGATCGCGCCGACCAGAAACAGGTCCTGCGGGAAATGATCGGGATCAAGGGCCAGGATCCGGCCCTCGCCGAGAAGCTCGTCCGCCTCTCCGACGTGTCGCGGCCGCTCGCCCACTACGTCGGCGGGATTGCTTCGGTCGCGCGGCACAACGCGGTCGGAGGCATCACCTACTTGAACGGCCGCGTGTCCACGACCGGGTTTCCGGAGTACTTCCTGGTGGCCTTCGGAGGGAAGTCCACGCTGGCGTTCCTGGCGGTCACGGCGGCCGTGCTCGTCGCGGCGGTCCGACGGAGGCGCGAGCTTTCGCAGGAGCTCCGTCTTTTTCTGCTTCCCGTGGCGGTGCTCTTCCTGGCGTCGATCGGAAGCTCCTACAACATCGGGATCCGGCACCTGCTGCCGATCTATCCGTTCCTGGCCCTGCTTGCGGCGGCGCTCTTCGCGCGGGCCTGGGCGAGGCGTCGCGAGAGCGCGAAGGCCAGGATCGTCGTGGCTCTCTGGCTGCTCCTTCCCGTTTCGGCCGCCATCGAGACGATTCGGATCCATCCCTACGAGCTTTCGTACTTCAACCCGCTCGTCGGCGGTCCGGAGAAGGGGAGGAAAATCCTCTCGGACTCCAACGTGGATTGGGGCCTGGACCTGCTCCGCTTGAAGAAGGAGCTCGCGCGCCGGGGGATCTCCGAGCCGACGGTGGCTTATTTTGGCGGGGACAACGTCTCCTATCGCCTGGGCCTGCCCGATTTTTCGGCGCTCCCGGTCGTGCACGGCAACGTCGTGGCGATCTCGTCGTTCTTCGAGGCCGCCGGCCCCGAGTTCTACGCGTATCATGGCTTCCACGAGCTCGCCGGGGCGATGCGCCGGCTTCAGCGGAGGATCGCCGCGGAGGGCCGCCCGGTCGGCCGGGTCGGGTATTCGATCCACCTGTACGAACTGCCTCCGGGAGGGGGACCGTGAAGCTGTCGGTGGTGATCCCCGCGTACAACGAAGCCCGGACGATCCGCGAGATCGTGCGGCGCGTGCGCGACGTGCCGATCGAGAAGGAGATCTTGATCGTCGACGACGCGTCGACCGACGGCACGCGCGACATCCTGCGCGAGCTCGACGGGAAGGACGGCGTCCGCGTGTTCCTGCAGCCCACCAACCAGGGCAAGGGCGCGGCCGTGGCCGTGGGCTTTCGGCACGCCGCGGGCGACGTCGTCGTCGTGCAGGACGCCGACCTCGAGTACGACCCGATGGAGTTCTCCAAGCTCATCGCTCCGATCGAGCAGGGGCACGCGGACGTCGTCTACGGGTCGCGGTTCATGGGGGGCAATCCGCGGCGGGTTCTCTATTTCTGGCACACCGTGGGCAATCGCCTGCTGACGCTGGCGTCCAACATGTTCACGAACCTGAACCTCACCGACATGGAGACCTGCTACAAGATGTTCCGCCGCGAGGTCGTCCAGTCGATGACGATCGAGTCGCGACGCTTCGGCATCGAGCCGGAGATCACGGCGAAGGTCGCCCGCCGCGGCTACCGCATCTTCGAGATGCCGATCTCCTACTACGGGCGCACGTACGAAGAGGGCAAAAAGATCGGCTGGAAGGACGCCTTTTCGGCGCTCTGGACGATCGTCCGGCACTCGCTGCGCGAGGCCGAGGATCCCCGCAACGTCGGCCACGTCACGCTCGCCCGCATGGCGCGGCTGGAGCCGTACAACGCGTGGCTCGCGGACCGCTTCCGGACGGTGCTGGGGTCGCGTGTGCTCGAGATCGGGGCCGGATTCGGCAACATGACCCGTCACCTCGTTCCGAGGCAGCTTCTCGTGGCGTCGGACCTCGATCCGGTGGCTCTCGAGCACCTGCGCGGCGTCTTTCGGGAGCACGCGTCGGTGCGCGTGGCCTCCTACCGCTTCCCCCTGACGGATGCCGAGCGCGAGGAGATCCGCGCTCTGCGCGTGGACACCGTCGTCTGCCTGAACGTGCTCGAGCACATCGAGGACGACGTGGCGACGCTGGCGAATCTGTATGACGTGCTCGTTCCGGGAGGACACCTGGTGCTGGTCGTGCCCGCGCTGGCGCGCCTCTACGGGACGCTCGACGAGCACCTCCGGCATTTTCGGCGCTACGAGAAGGAGGAGCTTGAGGATAAGGTCCGCGGCGCCGGCTTCACGCTCGTGGAGAGCCGCTTCCTGAATCGGCCCGGCATTTTCGGCTGGTACGTCAACGGAAAGATCCTGCGCCGCCGGGTCCTCCCGCGTGGCCAGCTCGCCGCCTTTAAGCTGCTGATGCCGATGCTCGAGAAGGAGGCGAAGAACCCGCCGTCCATGGGGATGTCGCTGCTGGCGATCGGGCGGAAGCCCTCCTGAGGGGCGCGCGCGCCCGATGAGTCGGAAGCTCTTTGCGCTTCTCTTCGCCCTGATCCTCATCCTCCGGATTTCGCTGGCCGCCGGATTCCACGGCAACTTCGACACGCAGTCGTACCTCCTGGTGGTGAAAGCCGTCGAGAGCGGCCAGAACGTTTACCAGGCGACCGATCGTTACAACTACAGCCCGCTCTGGTCCTGGGTCGTGACCGGATTGTGGCGCGCCTCTTCGCCCAACGTCGGCGTCTTCGTCCTGCTGCTGGGCTTGCTCGAGGTGATCGCCGACGGCGTCTCCGCGATGCTCCTGTTCCGCATCGCCCGGCGCCGCCTGAAGCGCTCGGAAGAAGATGCGCGCCGTGGGGCGCTGCTGTTCTTCTCCAATCCCATCTCGATCCTGATCTCGTGCGTTCACGGTCAGTTCGACGGGCTCTCGATACTGTTTCTGCTGGCCGCGATCCTGGCGGCCTCGTCGGACTCGCGCCGCCGCGGCCCGGCGACCGCGGCCTGGCTGTCGCTCTCCCTGCTGGTCAAGCACGTGACGCTCTTTCACCCGCTCGTCTTCTCGCGCCGCCGCGTCGGCGGTGTCCTGTCGGACGTACTGCTGCTGGTGCCATATGCTGTCTTCACGCTCTCGTTTCTGCCGTACGCCGCGGCGCTGCCCTCGATCTGGGCGAACGTGGTCCTCTACGGCGCGCAGGCGTCCGCGCTGCAGAAGACGGGAGGGCTCCTCGCCATGGTGGACTGGTCGGGACTCGGAGGCTGGGTTTCCACCGCCTTGCTGCTGGGCAGCGTCGCGTGGATCCTGCGGGAGACCCGTCATCTCGACGTGACGCGCGCGAGCCTGGTGCTGTTCCTGGGCCTGCTCACGTTCTCGCCGACCTACGCGGTGCAATACCTGGTGTGGCCCGTGGCGCTAGGGTCGCTGTTCCCGACGGCGGCTTACGGAATCTACGCCCTGGCAGGCGCGCTCTACCACTCATCGGCCCCGGAGAGCCTGGGGCTCGCCTGGCCGATCAAGACGACGGTGCTGGGAACCTGGGCGGCCGGCGCCGCGTGGCTGGCGTATGAGCTCGTCCACGCGCGCCGGGTTTCGCGGTTCTAGCGCGACCACACCGCGACGAGCGCGCCCTGGGTGCGCATGAGCGGGCGGAGCCGCGGCTCGGGGCCGAGCGGCGCGAAGAGGCGCGGCGTCGCATAGACCGCCGGCACCGCGAAGAAGAGGCGCCCGCCGGGAGGCAGTGAGGACGCGGCCTGCGCGACCACCTTTTCTTCCGGAGCTCCGGGAAACGCGGGCTCGAACCAGCCCGGATGGTCGGACAGCTCCGAAGGCAGCGGCACGACGCGGGCCGCGAGGCACCCCCGCTCGGCCGCGAGCCGCGCCGGAAGATAGAAACCCGTGGCGGCGATGACGACGTCTCCCCTCCGTGTCGCGCGCGAGAGGTTCTCCGCAGCCTCCAACGGCGCGGACACGGGGCGGGGAGACGAGAGCATGAAGACCGTGGCCGCGGCCCCCGCGGCCGCCGTCGCCGCCGCGGCCGCTCGCGCGAAGGAGCTCTCCCGCGCCGCGACCGCGACTCCCCAGAGCCACACCGGAAGGACCGCCATCTCGGTGCGGCCGGCGAAGGCGACGGGGCGCCGGAAACCGGCGACGAGCACGGATGCGAGAACGAGCAGCGTGAACGCGGCCGCGTTGCGGACGTCGCGATCCTTCCGGGCAGGTCCGAAGGCCAGAGCGCACGCGGCCAGGAGTCCCGCCGCGACGCTCGCGACGAACAGCGGACGCGGCGGCGGCGAACCGAACGGGCCCGGCACGCGCCCGACGCCGCCGAGTGCCGAGAAAAATCCCAGCACGGATCGGCCCCAGCCTTCGTGCATCCACGCAACCGCGGCGGCCGGCTGCGCGCGAAGCACCGGAAGCCACGGCAGGAACAGCACCGATCCTGCGGCCACCGCCGCCAGCGATCGCCACCGGCGATTCGCGGCCGCGAGCAGCGCCACCGCCCCGACGGCGAAGATCCCGAGGTAGTGCGTGTAGAGCGCGAGCGCGGCCGCGCCTCCCGCCGCCGCGAGGCGCGCGGGCGTCTCCGCTCCGCGAAGCGCGGCCAGAAAGAGCGCGAGAACGAAGAGCGCGAGCGGCGCGTAGGACCTCGCCTCGCCGGCATAGAGGTTGATCAGGAGCGAGGATGAGCAGAGCAGACCGAAGACGATGCGCGCGGATCCCGAAGGCAGCGTGCGCGCGAACGCGAAGAGCGCAGCCGCGGCGAGAAACGGAAAGGCGCGCAGGATCCGGTCGTCCGCCAGGCCCTTCTCCGCGATCCCAACGAACGCTTTCTCGAAAACGTAGAAACCCGGCGGGCCCGAGTCCACGCGCAGGGCCGCGACGAGATCCGGCAGCGGAAGACGCGACACCCACGCGGTGTAGATCTCGTCGAACCAGAGAGGACGTGTGATCGAGAGCACCAAACGCGCGCACAGCGAAGCCGACGCGAGAGCGAAGACGAGCCCGATGCGAAGCGGGAGACGGCTTGGCGTTGCGGAGGCGATGCCCTATCCTAAACCCTGAGTGGAATCCGACGGCCGAACCTCATCGCCCGCGTGGTGGCGATCGCGGGCGATTCCCGGCGTCCTCTTCGTTCTCCTGGTCCTGGCCGTCTGGGCGGATCCGCTCTTTTTCCGGCGCAGCTTCGCGGGACGGGACCTGATCGCGTACAACCTTCCGCTGGAAAAAGGCATCCACGACGCGTACGCCCGCGGCGCGTTTCCTCTCTGGTACCCCGAGATCTCGGGAGGACGGCCGCTCCTGCCCAATCCCAACGCCGGCGCGCTGTACCCCGTGCGGATCCTGCTCGCCGTTCTGCCGTTTCCGGCGATGGCGAAAGTGTTCCCGATTCTCCACTGGGCGTTCGCCGGTCTCGGAACGATGCTCCTGCTCCGGTCGGCCGGCGCTTCGCGCGCCGTCGGCTGGATCGGCGCGGTCAGCTACGCGTTCGGAGGCGTGGCCGTGTCGGACGTGTTCTTCCCGCACGTCCTGCCCGGGCTCTCGCTGCTTCCGTGGATCGTCTGGGCGACGGGCCGCCGCGGCTCTCTGGTCTCGCGCGTCTTCCTCCTGTCGCTGTTCTTCGCCCTGGACCTGCTCGCGGGAGATCCCTTCACCATCGGCGTCGGGATCCTCTGCGCGGCGGTCTGGATACTCGTCGGCGTTCCGCGGGACGAGCGCTGGAGCCGAGTGCTCATGCTCGCCGGATCCTTCGGACTCGCCATCCTCGCCGCCCTTCCGCAGATCGCGGCCACCGCTCTGTGGATCCCGGAGACCAACCGCGCGGTCACGGGGATGACACTGGGGGAGGCGCTGCAGTTCTCGCTGTCGCCCTACCGGTTGATCGAGCTGATCGTTCCCTATCCCTTCGGATCGGTCTGGCAGGTCGAGGCCTCGTCGCTCTGGGGTTGGAAGATCTTCAATCACAAGATGATGGGCCTGTTCCTGACGCTCTACGCGGGAGCGCTGGGATTCATCGGCATCGTCTGCACGTGGAAGAACCCGAGTCCTCTCGCCCGCTTCGGACGCATCCTCGTCTTGATCGGTCTGGTCCTGGCGGTTCCCGGAAGCCTGGTTCCGGAGAGCTCGTTCTTCGATCCGTCTCCGCTGCCTCTGCGCAATCCCGAGAAATTCGCCGTCATGATTTCCTTCGGCGTTGCGATCCTGGCGGGCATGGGGCTCGGCGACCTGGCCCGCCGGCCTCGCCTGCCGCGCTGGATCCTGGTGGTCGCCGTCGCGCTCACGGTCCTGGCCGCGCTGGCGACCCTCTTTCCGTTCGCGTTCGCCGCGATCGTCGTCCTGGTGACCCGCACGCCGCGCCAGTTCTTCGGGGAGGCGATGCGGGAGCTGCCGATGGCGTTTACGGAGGCGGCCTTCCTCTGGGCCGTGACGCTGATCGCGCTCGACCGCTTCCGCGCCGGGCGTTCTTTTCCCCGGATCGCCGGCCTCGCGCTGCTGACGCTGGTGCCGATCGTGGCGACGCGCCGGATTCCGTGGACGTTCCGGGAGGAAGAAGTCTTCGCGCCGCCGACGTTCGCACGCTTCCTGGACAAGCAGGACCCCGGCCGCCAGTACCGGGTCCTGGGGGAGATGCTCTACAAGACCTCGAGCCAGATCGAGCAGGCGGAGGCAGGCACCGATCCGGCGTACACCGAGTTCTCGCGCCGCAACTGGATGCAGCACGCCCACGCGCTCTGGAACCGCGGAACGGTCTTCAACGGAGACTTCGACAACGGCGACCTCTCCCGGATCGAGAGTGTTCGCAAGATCAGCTCGATCGCCGCGGGTTTCAAGGACGGCGGCCCGTTCTTCGAGAATTTCTCCCTGCGCTGGGGCTTTCGCTTCCGCGATCAGGAGCCGCTCCCCGGTTATCACCGTGTCGGCGGCAGCGCGATCGAGGACTGGGACGAGAACCCCGGAGCTGTCCCGGACATACGTCTCGCCCTCGGCTGGGTCGAAGAGCCGGGAGCGGTCCAGGCGCTGGCGGACATCGCGAAGCTCAAGCGCGGACAGATCGTGGTGGAGACGGGAGAGAAGGGACAGGGCGAGGCGCCGCCCGGAACGGTGCGCATCCTCGAGAACCAACCCGAACGCCTGCGCCTCGAGGCCGAGGCGCCGGCCCCGACCTGGCTCTTCGTCCTTCGCGGCTTCTGGCATCACCGCACGGTTCTTCTGGACGGGAAGGAGGTGGATGTCTTTCCGGCGCAGCTGGCTTTTTCGGCGATCCGTTTTCCGGCCGGAAAGCACACGGTGGACTGGCAGGAGCACTTCCCCGGCTGGAGCGTGTCGCGCGTGGGGCCGCTGCTGTACGTGCTTGCGCTGGGTCTTCTGTATTCGCGGTCCCGGCAGGCGGGCAAGCCGCGATGAGGCTGCGGCTCGCCGCGTTCTTGACTCTCGTGCTGGCAGCGGCTGTTCTGCCGGCCTGCCGCCGGCGCGAGGCGATCGCGAAGAAAGACAGCCTCGAGGTCGAGCAGACGCGCTCGCCCGAAGAGTGGCTCAAGAGAGAGTCCGTCCGGCTGCTGTGGGACTACGTCCGCATCGACACGACCGACGTCCGGGGCGAGAAACCGGGCGCCGAGTTCCTGAAGGCATTCTTCGACTGCGCGGGCATCGAGAACGAGATCGTCTGCCCGGCTCCCGGGCGCTGCAACCTGCTCGCGCGCCTTTCCGGGAAGAGCCGTCAGGGAGCGCTCCTGCTGCTCAACCACATCGACGTCGCGCCGTCGAATCCGGCGGTCTGGACGGAGGGGTCTCCCTTCGACGGCAAGATCAAGAACGGGTACATGTACGGACGCGGCACCTACGACATGAAGTCGCTGGCGCTCGCACAGGCGCTCGCCATGCGTCGCCTGCGCGAGAGAGGGATCGTGCCGCCCTCCGACATCCTCTTCCTCGGCGAGGCGGACGAGGAGGAGGGCCAGGAGTGGGGATCGCGCTGGCTCCTCCAGCACCGTCCGGAGTGGTTTTCCGGAGTGGCCAATGTCCTCAACGAGGGGGGCATCAACGAGATCGTTCTGCGCGACGTCCGCTACTGGGGGGTCGAGACCATCCAGGCCGGCTATGCGATCGGCGAGGTGGAGTCCCAGGACCGGGCTGCACTCGAAGCGCTCATGAAACGCTTTCCGAGGATCGACGGACCCGTCGTCGAGCCGCATCCCCACGTCGTGGCCGGCTTCGACATGCTGGCCAACCACCTCGGCAGTCCCTTGACCGACCCATTACGGCACTTGGACCGCGTCCGCCAGAACCGCCAGGAG
Organism: Acidobacteriota bacterium; assembly: GCA_046724475.1. Classification (GTDB taxonomy): domain Bacteria; phylum Acidobacteriota; class Thermoanaerobaculia; order UBA5066; family Gp7-AA6; genus DAHUXD01. The sequence goes on from JBKOVK010000068.1 coordinate 9,369, forward strand.
CTCGACATCCTCCCGGACCGCTACGCCGCGTTCCTCGAGACCCGCACCCACTGGATGGGGCCCCAGCCGTTTCCTCCCGGGCAGAACCGGGTCCAGCGCGCGCTCGTGATCATCTCGGTTCCCCCGGGCCTCGATCCGAGGACCTACCTCGCTCCGGTGATCGCGGCACTCGGACCATCGGTCAAGCTCGTGCACGAAACGTACGGCGGCCCGGCCGGGGCGAGCCCGTATCCCTCGCGAATGACGGACATCCTCAAGCGGGTCTCCGAGGCCTACACGCCCGGCGTCCCGTTCGGGCCGATGCCGACGTTCGGCGGTTACACGACGTCGGTTCTCTTTCGCCAGAAGGGTTTCCCGACGTACGGCTACTCGCCGATCGCCATGAACATCACGGACTCCGCCCGCCGGCACGGCAACGACGAGCGCGTCTTCCTTCGCGACTACGAGCGCGGGGTGGACATGTACGGCGACGTTCTGGAGGAGTTCGCCCTCACGCGCTAGCGTGCGAAATGTCACCTCACTGTCGGGAAATTGACACTTTGCGTCAGGGACGATTCCACCGCCATCCGGCAAGTTGTTGATCCCAAATCATTTAGCTGCGGTCGGAGGTGGCGTCCCCCTTGCTACTAGGGGGTCAGGAGAAGAGTCGAAGACCATAAATGGAGGGAAGAATGAAGAAGCGGGAATCCGGTTTCACCCTGATCGAGCTGCTGATCGTCATCGCGATCATCGGCATCCTGGCGGCCATCGCCATTCCGAACCTCTTGAACGCGGTTCAGCGCGGCAAGCAGAAGCGGACCATGAGCGACATGCGGGCTCTGGCGACTGCGATCGAGGCGTACGCGGTCGACAACAACAACTACCCGACGGCGGCCTGCCCGGGCGGTACCTTCACCCAGTCGCCGACCGTGCTGACCAACACCAGCCAGTTCTCGCTGCTGACGCCGACCTACATCGCGCAGCCGCCGACGAAGGATGGATGGCAGCACTACTTCTATTACGCCCTCAACGCGGCGGACAGCCAGTCCTATGCGATCTGGTCCGGCGGACGCAACGGCTCGACGTCGGCGGCCTTCTGCGGCACGACGACGAACTTCAACGACGACATCATCTACTCCAACGGCTCGTTCATTCAGTGGCCGGAAGGATCGCAGAACTAACCGGTCGGTATCGCGAGTCACAACGGCCCCGAGCAATCGGGGCCGTTTCTTTTTGGCTCGGAGCGCCGGCCGGGGGCGGGAGCGCGGCCTTCGTCCGCTAAAATCAGACGTGCTCGCGCGCCGCCGCCTCGCCTCGGGAGTCCTGGCGGCCGCGGCGCTCCTTCCGGCCGTCGTCTGGCTCTCCCCGGCGCTCGTTTCGAGCCGCGCGCCCAGCTACCGCGACCAGGGCGACTTCTTCTATCCGTTGAAGCTCTATACCGCCGAGCGGCTCCACGCCGGCGAGATCCCCCTCTGGAACCCGCTGTCGGGGACCGGGGAGCCCTGGCTCGCCAACGCGCAGTCGGGCGTCTTCTACCCGCCGACGTGGCTGTTCCTGCTGCGCTCCCCGGCCCTGGCGGCCGGCCTCTTTCTCCTGCTGCATTTCGCGGTGGCCGCCTGGGGCGCCCGCCGGTTCCTGAAGGAAGAGAACGTCTCGGACACCGGCGCGCTGATGGGCGCCGCGGCGTTCGCGACTTCCGGCGTGGCGGCCTCCCTGTCGGTCTACTGGAACCACTTCGGCGCGTTCGCCTACCTGCCCGGGATCGCCGCGCTGGCGCGTTCCGGTCTGAGGTCGCGCGCCTCGGTGGCCGGGCTCGCCGCGCTGATCGGGCTGCAGGCGATGGCGGGCAGCCCGGAGATTTCACTGCTCGGCGTCGGCCTGGCGATCGTCATGGTGCTGCGTCCCCGGCCCGCGTTTCCCGAGCCGGTCGTTTCTCCGCCGCGCCGGCAGCCGCTGTCGCGTCTGGCCGCGGCGGTCGCGCTGGGGCTCCTCCTCGCGGCGTGGATGCTGATTCCCTTCGGAGAGCTCGCCGCGCACTCGGACCGCCGCGCCACGCTTCCAGCGGCGGAACGCAACATCGGCGCAGTGGAGGCGCGCGAAGCGTTGTCGCTCGCCGGCTGGATTCCGGTCGGACCCGGCAACGCGTATCTGGCCTCGCTCTTTCTGCCGCCGTTCGTCCTGGTCGCCGCGGCCGCGGCGTTTCGCGAGGAGCATCGCCGGCCGCTCGCGGCGGTGCTGGCGCTCGTTTGCCTCATCGGCGTCGTCCTGGCGATGAACGGCCCGCCGGGATCGTGGCTCCGGTCGCTGCCGCCGCTCGACCGGATCCGGTATCCGTCCAAGGCCCTGGCGGCTTCGGTCTTCGGCGCCGCGATGCTCGCGGGCCTGGGCCTGGACTCGCTGCGATTTGCTCCGACGTCGGCGCGCGAGCGCGCGGTCTTCGGAAGTCTTTCCGTGGTCGCCCTGGCGCTCGCGGCGGCGTGCCCGCAGCCCTTCGCGGTACGACTCGCCTGCGGCGTCGGCAGCGCGGCGCTCGGCCTGCTCGCGCTCGGCGGCGCCGGCCGCGAGCGGATCGGGGGTCTGCTGG
>JBKOVK010000206.1:0-11190 GCA_046724475.1 Acidobacteriota bacterium
AGATCAACGACGTGCTGACGGTCACTCAGCTCATCACCGTCTTCGACGTGTACGAGTCGGAGGCGGAGGCTCTCGCGAGCTTCAAGAGCTAGGGCCGCTCCCTCTGACGGGCCCCGCCGCACAGCGCGGCGCCTTCGACCGATTCGCGGCGACGGTCCGGCCCTCGCTCGACGAGGCCCTCGCGCAGAGTCTCCCGCCGCCGATCGCGCGCGCCGAGGACCTGGCACGGGCGATGTCCGAGGCGGTCCTCTCTCCCGGGAAGAGGCTTCGGCCGATCGCGACCCTCGCCTCCGCCGAGCTCGCCGGCGCGCCACGGGCGGCGGCTATGCCCGTGGCCGTGGCGGTGGAGCTGGTGCACGCGGCCTCGCTCGTTCTCGATGACCTCCCGTCGATGGACGACGCGCGCAAGCGCCGCGGCCGCCCGGCGATCCACCTCGTGCACGGCGTCGCGACCGCGGAGCTCGCGTCGGTGGCGCTCCTGTCGCGGGCCTTCGAGCTCGTGGCGGGCGACGAGAAGCTTTCCGGGGCGGTGCGCACGCGTATCCTGACCGAGCTCGCGGGAGCCGTCGGTACCAGCGGGTGCTGTGCTGGACAGGCCGCCGATCTCGGCGCCGATCCGTCGGCGGTCGTCCTCGACGATCTCGAGGCGATCCACGCCCGGAAGACCGGCGCGCTGTTCGTGGCCGCGGTGCGCGGAGGAGCGATCGCGGGAGGGGCAGGGGAGCGCGTGCTTACGGCGCTGACCGGCTATGCGCGCAACCTCGGACTGGCCTTCCAGATCACCGACGATCTGCTCGAGCTCGAAGGCGATCCCGCGGCGACGGGCAAGGAAGCGCGCGGCGACGCCCATCGGGCCAACTTCGCTACGGTCCTGGGGTCGGAATCCGCGCATCGCCTCGTCGACGAGCTCCTCGAGGCGGCCGTCGGAGCCCTGTCTCCTCTGGGGCGCCGGGCCGAAGTTCTGGCGGATCTGGCGCGCGTCGTGCGCGATCGCCGTTCGTGAGCGCTCCCGGGCGCCCCACGCTGGAGGAGGCACGGGCACGGCTCCGCGAGCTCGGATACCTCGACGCGCGCGTGGATCGCCTGCTCTTCCGTCCGGTGTTCGCGGGCCGCGGGGGAGCCTTTCTGCCGGCGATCGTCATCGGCGCGTTCTGCGCGGCGCTGGCCGCGGCTGCGGCCGTGGAGGCCGCTGAGCCGGGCTTCGCGTCGTCTCCCGCCGCCCTGCCGACCTTGTTCGTGCACCTCTTCGCCGCGTCGCTCGTGCCTGCGGCGCTCCTGGGGCTCGGGCTTTCTTGGCTCGCGGAGAGGGCACGCACGCCGGGCGCGTCGGCCACGCTCGCGGGTTTGCTCGCGGCTTTGCTCGTCTTCGCGCTCTGGATCGGCGGAACGTACAGCCTGGGACGCGAGCTGTCGGCGCGTGCGCTGCTGTGGGCGATCCCGGTCGCGGTGTCGGCGCTCTTCCTGGCCGCGGCCGTGCGGCTGGGATTTCTCGCCCGCGCCTTCGCGCGGTCGGGAGCGCTGCCCCGGCGCGCGATCCGACGCGTCTTCGCGACGGCGGCGGCGGTCGGGCTTCTGACCGCGATCCTCCTCTTCTTTTCCAGGCACGAGGCGCCCGCGGCCCCCGCGCCGCAGCCGTCTCCCCGATCGGGACCGGTCGTCGTCGTCGCCGTAGACGGCCTCGACTTGGACGGCGGCGGAAAGGACTCGCCGATCGCGGCACTCCTCGCGAAGGGGGTTTCGGGTTGGTGGCCCGCCGAGAGGAGCTCGCCTCCCGAAATCTGGACGACGCTCGCGACGGGAGTTCCTCCATCCCGGCATGGTGTCCGAGCGCTTTCTCGCGTGAGGCCGAAGCCGTCGCCGGCGGCTCTGCGGCCTCCCTTAGGGACCGGCTGGTACCTGAGGAAGCTCGGTCCCGCGCTGGGGCTGGTCGTCAACGCGCCGGTGTCCGCCAACGACCGGAGAAGCCTCGACTTCTGGGAAGTCGCGGCGTCGGCCGGGATCCCCAGCCTCTCGGTGGGATGGTGGGCCGCCGGGCCATGGCCCGGGGCGACCGTGGTCGAGAACCGCGCGATCTTGGCGAAGGCGCGCGACGGAGTCGATGCCGACCGGATCGCGATCGACATCTTCGCGTCCGACTCCCGCAAGGGCTACGGTGTGGAGACCGCGTACCTTCCCGGCCCCGACATCTCGCGCGACGACCTCGGCAAGCGTCAGGCCGCGGTCGCGCGGATCGCCGATTTCCTCGCGCCATGGATCGAAAAGGCTCTTCGAGGCGAAGTCGCGCTGGCCGTGATTGCCGCCGACAGTCATCCGGAGGCGGGATCCCTCGGGCGGGTTTTCGTTTTCGACGGGCAGCGGCCTGCACGGACGCTCCGCGTCCAGCCGGAGAGCGTCGCCCCGTCGATCCTTTCCCGCGCCGGCATTCCTCCGGCGCGGGACCTCGCCGGAGTGGGGGTCGGGGACCTTTTCGCGCCGGGTTCCACAGAGACCGTCACGGTCGCGACGTACGGGCCGCGCGTCGCGCCGGAGGCGGCGCTTGCGCCCGAAAGCGACCGGGAGTATCTGGAGAAGCTGCGTTCACTGGGATACTTGAAGTAGCGATGAAGGCCGTTTTCTTCGAAAAGCACGGAGGCAACGAGGTTCTCCGGTACGGAGACTGGCCGGATCCCGAGCCCGGTTCGGGTGAAGTGCGGATCGCCTTGCGCGCAGCCGCGCTCAATCACCTGGACATCTTCGTTCGCGATGGGATCCCCGGCGTGCCCCTGCCGCAGATCCCGGGCGGAGATGGCGCAGGCGTCGTGGACCGCGTCGGCGACGGCGTATCGGGGCTCACACCGGGCGACCGGGTGCTCATCCAGCCCGGCCTCTACGACGGAACCTGCGAGTTCTGCCGCGCGGGCGAGCAGAGCCTGTGCGTGCAGTACAAGATTCTCGGCGAGCATGTCCCGGGCACGCTCGCGGAGTTCGCGGTCGTGCCGGCGCGCAACGTCTTTCCCATCCCCTCCGGCTTCTCGTTCGCGCGGGCCGCGGCGTTCCCGCTGGCCTACCAGACCGCCTGGCGGATGATCGTCGGGCGCGCCGGCGTCCGCCCCGGAGAAACCGTTCTGGTTCACGGCGCGGGAGGCGGCGTGGCGGGAGCGGCCATCGAGATCGCGCTTCTCCTCGGGGCGCGCGTTCTCGCGACGACGTCCGGCGAGGAGAAGATGGCGCGCCTGCGCGATTCCGGCGTCGAGCTCGCGATCGACTACCGCAAGGAGGACGTGCTGGCGGCCGTGCGACGGCACACAGCGAAGAGAGGCGTCGACGTCATCGTGGACTCCGTCGGCGAGGCGACCTGGATGACTTCGCTCAAGGCCGCGGCGCGCGGAGGACGCATCGTGACCTGCGGGGCGACCAGTGGCCCGAATCCCAAGGAGGAGATCCGCCAGATCTTCTGGAAGCACCTTTCGATCCTGGGCTCGACCATGGCCAACGACCGGGAGTTCCGAGCGCTGTACTCGACGGTCGCGTCGGGCCGGCTCAAGCCCCACGTGGACCGCGTCTTTCCGCTGTCGCAGGCCCGCGAGGCGTTCGCGTACATGGAGGAGGGCCGGCAGAACGGCAAGATCGTGCTCGTGCCGGAGGGTGCCGAGCGCGACTGGCCCGACGGCGATTGAGCGCTAGCGGCGGAACAGCCAGAGCAGGAGCGAAACCAGCACCGAAAGCAGCAGGCACGTCACGATCGGAAAAGCGAACGTGAAGTTGCCGCGACGGACGACGATGTCTCCCGGCAGTCTTCCCAGGTAGCGGGAGAGCAGCGGCCACGCAAGCCCTCCCACGACGAGGAGCACGCCGAAAACGATCAGCAGCGTGCGCCACGGGCCCTGTACCGGATCCGCCATTTCGTGAGAATATCGCCGCGTCCTCATCGGGGGCGCGGGGCGATTCTCCCGGCGAACCCATCATGACCGAGCTTTCCCCCGGCCGTGCCTTCCGCATTTCCGACCTTCCCTCCGAAGAACGTCCCCGCGAGCGGCTCCTGCGCCTGGGGCCCGCGGCTTTGTCCAACGAAGAGCTCCTGGCTCTTCTCCTGCGAACTGGAGTGCCCGGCGAAAGCGCGCTCGACCGCGCGCGCCGGCTGCTGGCCACGCATGGAGGGCTCTCGGGGCTCTCCGGAGTCGCCGCGGGCGACCTCGTGGCCGAAAAAGGAATCGGCCCCACGCGCGCCGGCGCCATCGCTGCGGCCCTGGAGATCGCGCGACGGCTGCCCGCGCAGACGCTCGGCGGCCGCGATCTCTTGAACGAGCCGCGGCTCGTCAAGGAGTACCTGCGCCAGGCTCAGGCGGACGACGCCCAGGAGAGAACGGGCGCGCTGTATCTGAACGCGCGCAACCGGCTCCTGAAAAACGATCCCGAGATCTACCGCGGCACGCTGGACCGCGCGGTCGTGGAGCCGCGCGAGATCCTGCGCCGCGCGCTCCTCGGCAAGGCGGCGGCGGTGATCCTGTACCACAACCATCCTTCGGGAGACCCGACGCCCTCGCGCGAGGACCGCGAGTTCACGCGCCGCTTCGCGTCGGCGGCGGAGGCGGTCGGCGTGCGCCTACTCGACCACGTCGTCGTGGGCCGCGAAGGCTGCGTGTCCTTCCGCGAGGCAGGCCTTCTGTGAATGGTATCTTTCGCCGTCCGCATGAAGACCTTCTACGCGACGACGCCGATCTACTACGTCAACGACCTGCCTCACATCGGCCACATCTACTCGACGGTCGTGACCGACGTGATCACACGCTTCCACCGCCTGATCGGCGACGACACGCGGTTTTTGACCGGCACCGACGAACACGGACAAAACATCGAGAAGGCCGCGGCCGCGCAAGGCGTGGCGCCGCTCGCGCTCGCGGACCGCGTCGTCGAGCGCTACCGCGAGCTCTACAAGGTCTTCGAGATCAAGAACGACGACTTCATCCGCACCACCGAGGTCCGCCACCGCCGGGGCGTGGAGGCGCTGATCGCGCGGATCGCGGCCGCCAACGACTTCTACACCGCGAAGCACGAGGGCTGGTACTGCTCGAGCTGCGAGGCCTTCTATACCGAGAAGGAGCTCGACGCCGACCGGAACTGCCCCGTCCACGGCATTCCGACGACGTGGGAGTCGGAGGAGAACGTCTTCTTCCGACTCTCGAAGTATGCGGAGCCGCTGCTCCGCCACTACCAGACGAATCCGACCTTCGTGCGCCCCGAGACCCGACTCGCGGAGGTCGCCTCCTTCGTCCGCTCCGGCCTGAACGACCTCTCGGTCTCGCGCTCCAAGGTCAAGTGGGGCATCCCGTTTCCGGGCCATCCCGGCCACGTCGTCTACGTCTGGCTCGACGCGCTCGCCAACTACATCACCGCGCTCGGATTCGGAGGCGAGGACGACGCGCTCTACCGCCGATACTGGGGAGAGTCCACGGGACCGCGCGTGCACGTCATCGGGAAGGACATTCTGCGCTTTCACGCCGTGTACTGGCCGGCGTTCCTGATGTCGGCAGGCCTTCCGCTGCCGACGACGGTGTGGGCGCACGGCTGGTGGCTCCGGGACGCGAAGAAGGTCTCCAAGTCCGTGGGCAACATCGTACGCCCCGACAACCTCGTGGCCGATTTCGGAGCGGACGCGCTGCGGTACTTCCTGCTGCGCGAGATGGCCTTCGGCCAGGACGCGTCGTTCTCCGACGAGGCGTTCCTGACGCGCTACAACGCCGACCTCGCCAACGACCTCGGCAACACGGTCTCGCGCGTGGCCGCGCTTTGCCGCCAGTCCTTCGGCGGCACGCCCAACGAGTTGTGCACCGACAACGAGGTCATGCGGGCGTTCGGCGCGGCCCAGGAGGAGTGGCAGGCCGCCATGGAGGACTGCCAGTTCAATCGGGCGCTCGAGGCGGTCTGGAAACTTCTCGCGCAGATCAACGGCTACGTCGTCGCCAAGGAGCCCTGGAAGATCCGCAAGTCCGAGGGCGCGGACGCGGCGCGCTTGCACCGCGTTCTCTCGGCGGCGGCCGAAGGCATCCGCCTCTCCGCGGTCATGCTCTCTCCGTTCGTGCCTTCGACCAGCCGGAAGATCTTCGAGACCTTCGGGATGCCGGGGAAGGATCCCGACGCCGCCGATCTCGCCTGGGGACGGCTACCGGTGTCGCGGCCGATGCCGGATCTGCCCGCCCTCTTCCCGCGAGCCGACGCCGCCGAATATTTTCAGGACAGGAAGGATGTCGCGATGAACGAACAGGCCCCCGCCGGCTCTCCGTCCGACGACCGGATCTCCATCGATGATTTCCAGAAGGTGCGGCTGAGGACCGCGAAGATCGTGGCCGCTGAGCGCGTTCCCAAGTCCAACAAGCTCGTCAAGCTGCAGGTCGATCTCGGCGGCGAGCAGCGCCAGATCGTCGCGGGCATCGCCGCGCAGTACGAGCCCGAGGCGCTGGTGGGACGCAACGTCGTCGTGGTCGCGAACTTGAAGCCCGCCAAGCTCATGGGGGTGGAGTCCAACGGCATGGTTCTCGCGGCGGCGGTGGGGGAGGCGGGCGCGCCGGTCTTGATCGACGTGCCTGCGGACGTCCCTCCGGGCAGCAAGGTCAAGTAGGTGCCGGCGGAGCTTGCCGATTCGCACTGCCACCTGCAGATGGGAAAGGGCGCCGCGGAGATGATCGCTCGCGCCCGGGCGGCGGGAGTGACGCGTTTCCTGGTGCCCGGGACGACCCTCGCCGATTCGGAGGAGGCCGCGGCGATGGCGGATCCCGCCGCCGGCGTCTTCGCCGCCGTCGGCGTCCACCCGCACGAGGCGAAGGACTTCGAGCCCGAACGGGACGGCGCCGCGCTCGAGGCGCTCGCGCGCCGGCCGGGAGTCGTCGCGATCGGCGAGGTCGGCCTCGACTTCCACTACGACCACTCGCCCCGCGACAAGCAGATCGAGGTGCTCGAGTGGATGGCGGATTGCGCGCGGCGGCTCGACCTGCCGCTGCTCCTTCATAACCGGGAGAGCGGCGCGGAGATGCTGGCCGTGCTCGGCCGCTCCGGCGTGCGCGCGCGCGCGGGTGTGTTCCACTCCTTCACCGAGGATGCGGCATACGGGAAGAGGGCGATCGATCTCGGATACCTGGTGTCGTTCTCGGGCATGATCACGTTCCGCGCCGCCGAGAACATCCGCTCGGCGGCCGCGGGGCTGCCGCTCGAGGCCATGCTCGTCGAGACCGACACGCCATACCTTTCTCCCGTTCCGCATCGCGGCAAGCCGTGCGAGCCGGCCTTCGTGGTCGAGACGGCGAAGAAGCTCGCCGAGGTCAAGGGCGAGGGCCTCGAAACCATCGCCGCGGCGACGTCGGCGAATTTCGACCGCCTCTTCCGACCGGGTGCCTGACCGTGTCCTCCCGCCGGATCTCGGATCGCGAGTTCGAGTCCTACGTCGAGGAGGCGCTGGCGTCCATCCCGCCGGCCTTCCGCAAGTACCTCGAGAACGCGGTCGTGGCGGTCGAGGAGGAGCCGACCGACGAGGACTACGACGAGACCGACACGCCCGAACAGGAAGAGCTCTTCGGAATCTTCCGCGGACTGGGTTATTTCGAGAGGGAAGGCGCGGTGACCAGCCTTCCGGCCCAGATCGCGATCTTCCGCGGCCCGATCCTGCGCTGCTGCCCGACGCGGGGCGAGGCCGTGCGGGAGATCCGCGACACCGTCGTTCACGAGATCGGCCACATGCTGGGCCTGGGCGACGAGGAGATGCCTTACTAGGGGCAGAGTTCTTGCACCCTCTCCCGGGAGATGGCCGCGCGCAGGCATCCCGAGAGCGGCGAGACGCTGGAAGCCAAGCCCGCCGGGCGCGCGCGCCTCCGTGTCGCCCACCTCTTCACCTACGTCGAGGACGTCGCGTACCTGGCCCTCGGCATTCTACTGACGGCGTGTGCGGCCGTGGTGCTCTACAACGGGGCCGCATCGTTCTGGGAGTCGGTCCGGGGAGGGGCATCGATCCCCGAGCTCGTCGTAGTCCTCGACCGCATTCTGCTGGTCCTGATGATCGTCGAGCTCCTCTACACGGTGAAGGTCTCCTACCGCGAGCACACGCTGGTCCCCGAGCCGTTCCTGATCGTGGGACTGATCGCCGTGACGCGCCGCATCCTGATCGTCACCGCCCAGCTCGCCGTCCTCGTCGAGAAGCCCAACGAGGCTCTGTTTCAGAGCGCGATGTGGGAGCTCGGCGTCCTGACGGTGATGGTCGTCGCGCTCGTGGGCTCGCTGCTGATGCTGCGCAAGCGCTCGGCGACGCCGGTCGCGGAGCATCCATAGGCGGCCGGCCTCCGCCCGGACGTGTTACGGTTCGCCTTCGTGCGACGGATCCTCGTGTTTGCCGGTCTGCTCTTCGCCGCCGCGGCCATCGCCGACCAAAAAGCGACTCCCGTGGAAGTCGCGCGGAGCGAGGCCGAGTCCAACGTCAAGTCGCCGGCCGGGCGCTCCTACGAGGGAGTCGTGATCGGGCGGATTGACGAGTGGCTCCGTCCTCTGGTTGAGCGCTGCGTCAAAGACGCTCCGGCCGAGGAGAAGATCTCCTTCGACGTCTTCGTGAAGGTCGGAGCGGTGGGGAAGCCCGAGGAAGTTCTCCACTCGCCCGACACGGCGGTGGCGCGATGCGTGGAGCCGGGCTTTCGGGACGTGAAGTACCCCTCGCCGCCGATGCCCGACTGGTGGGTGAAGATCGAGGTCCGGCTCAAACAGTAGGGGCGGCCTTTATGGCCGCCCGGTGAACCGGGCGGGGACAAGCCCCGCCCCTACAATCTCGTTCGCCTTCTACCGCCTCGGACCCTTGTGTCCACCCCCGCCGCGGTGGTCGCGGTTGAAGTGCCCGCGGTGTTCGCCGGGCCCCCGGCCGCCGCGCGGAAACTCGTCCCGTCCCTCGTCCTCTCCGGGCGCGCCGACGGGAGCCATGGCCATCTCGGCCTCGATCTCCTCCTTCGACAGCGCCTGCTTGCGGGAGAGCTTGATCTTGCCGGTCGGGTCCACCGCGATGATCTTGACCGTGACCTCGTCGCCTTCCTTGACGACGTCGGTCGTCTGGCGGACGCGATAGGGAGCCAGCTCCGAGATGTGCACCAGGCCGTCCTGGCCCGGAAGGATCTCGACGAAGGCGCCGTACGCCTCGACGCGGCGGACCTTGCCCTTGTAGATCTTCCCGATCTCGGGCTCCTGTGTGAGGCCCTCGATGATCTCGATCGCTTTCATCGCCGCGGCCTCGTCGGCCGACGCGATGGACACCTTGCCCGAGTCCTCGACGTCGATCTTGCAGCCTGTCTCTTCGATGATCGAGCGGATCGTCTTGCCGCCCGAGCCGATCACGTCGCGGATGCGGTCCCTCGGAATCTGAATCGTGAAAATGCGCGGCGCGTAGCGGGAGATGTTGGGACGCGGCGCCGTCAGGGCGTTGGACATCTTTTCGAGCACGTGGAGCCTGCCGACGCGCGCCTGCTCGAGCGCCTGCTCGAGGATCTCGCGGCGGAGCCCCTTGATCTTGATGTCCATCTGGATCGCCGTGATGCCGTCGCGCGAGCCGGCGACCTTGAAGTCCATGTCGCCGTAGTGGTCCTCCTGGCCCGCGATGTCGGTCAGGATCGCGTAGCGGTCCCCCTCGGATACCAGCCCCATGGCGACGCCGGCGACCGGGGCCTTGATCGGCACACCCGCGTCCATCAAGGCCAGCGTGCCGCCACAGACGGTCGCCATCGAGGAGGATCCGTTGGATTCGAGGATGTCGGAGACCACTCGCACCGTGTACGGGAACGCGTCCTCGGACGGCAGCATCGGCGACAGAGCGCGGCGCGCCAGGTTGCCGTGGCCGATGTCGCGGCGCGAAGGGCCGCGCATGAACTTCGTCTCGCCCACCGAGAAGGGCGGGAAGTTGTAGTGGAGGAGGAAGGTGTGCTCGCTCTCGCCCTCGTACTCCTCGATGATCTGAACGTCGTCGGAGGTGCCCAGGGTCGCGGTCACGAGCGCCTGGGTTTCGCCGCGGGTGAAGAGCGCGGAGCCGTGCGTCCGGGGAAGGATGCCGACCTCCGAGGTGATCGGCCGGATCTGGGCGAACTCGCGGCCATCGAGGCGCCGGCCCGAGAGGATCGTTTCGCGCGTGAGGACTTTCACGAGGTCGTCGGCCGCCTTCGCGACCTGCTTGCGCTTGTCCTCCTCGGCCTCCGGAACCATCGAGACCGCCGCCTTCTTGACCGCCTTGATCTCGGCATAGGAGGCGATCTTGTTGGGCAGCGTCATCGCGGCCTTCATCGGGATTTCCCACGCCGTCCGGACCTCGGCGGCGATGGAAGCGGGGTAGGGCTCCGGCGCCTGCCAGAACGGCTTCTGGAAGCCGCCCCGGCGCTGGAGCGTGACCTGCGCCCCGACGATCTGGCGGACCGCCGCGTGGCCGAAGAGGATCGCGTCGACCAGCTCTTGCTCGGAAACCTCCTTCGCGCCTCCCTCGACCATGACGACGGCGTCGTCGGTGCCGGCGACGATCAAGTCGAGATCCGACTTGTCGCGCTCGGCGTTGGTCGGGTTGAGGACGAACTGGCCGCCGAGCCGCCCGACGCGGACGGCGCCGACGGGCGTGTGGAACGGTACGGTCGAGCAGGTCAGCGCGACCGAGGCTCCGTTGATCGCGAGGATGTCGGCGTCGTTCTGGCCGTCCGCCGAGAGGACGAAGGCAACGATCTGCGTCTCGTGGTTGAAGCCCTTCGGAAACAGCGGCCGCATAGGCCGGTCGATCAGGCGCGAGGTCAGGATCTCTTTCTCGGTCGGCCGACCTTCGCGCTTGAACCAGCCGCCGGGAATCCGGCCCGCCGCGTACGTCGGCTCGCGGTAGTCGACGGTCAGCGGAAAGAACTCGGCGTTCTCCTTGGGCTCCTTGTTGAAGACGGCGGTGGCGAGCACGACGGTGTCGCCGAACCGCACGACAGCGGCGCCGTCGGCCTGCTTGGCGAGCTTGCCGATCTCGATGTCCATGGACTTCGAGCCGACGGGAATGGAAATCTGGTCGATCATGGTCTTTCTGCCCTTCTTTTTAAAAGGCGCCGGGGTGGCCGTCCCGAGAGACGGCGCGTGGCGAGCGGCGTGTGCGGCCATCGAGCCGCGGGCGGCTGGCGTTCCGGCGCCGGGACGGACTACTTCCGGAGACCGAGCCGCTCGATGAGCTTGTGGTAACGG
>JBKOVK010000077.1:0-10122 GCA_046724475.1 Acidobacteriota bacterium
CGGCCCTGCTGAGCGCCGTGCGACTGGCGCAGGGCCGGCGGGACGCGGGGACGCTCGTTCTCGCCGCCGCCGCGACGGGGCTCGCCGTCTCGTGCAAGGTCACGGGACTGGCGCTCCTCGGCCCGGTCGGGCTGGGACTCCTGATCGGAAGCCTGCCGCCGCCGGGACCGCGCCGGCCGGGCGCATGGGCGAGAAGCGCCGCGGCCGTCCTCGTTTCGGGCCTCGTCATTCTCGTGCTCTCCGCGGCCGTCGTGCGCGTCGCGTTCCCCTACGCCTTCGCCTCGAGCAATCTCCTCTCGTTCCGTCCCGATTCCAGATGGGTCAGCGACCTGACGAGCCTGAACACGCTGGTGAAGCACGTGTCGGCGTTTCCGCCCAACTTCCAGTGGGCCGGCCGCACGTTCGCCTTCCCGATGCGGAATCTCGTGATCTGGGGAGCGTCGCCCTTCTTCGGCGTGCCGGCGCTCGCGGGGCTCGTCTGGGCCCTGCTCTCCGTGCGCCGGCGGATGGCCTGGGCCGTATCACCGCTCGTCCTCCACGTCCTGATCCTCTTCGCGTACCACGGATTCACGCTGGGCAAGTCGATGCGGTACTTCTACCCGACGTATTCCGCGCTCGCGGTCCTCGCCGCGCTCGCGCTGAAACGATTCGCCGGCGGGGCGCCAGCCGCCACACCGCGCTGGCGGCGGCTGGCCGCCGCGGCCTGCGTGGCCGGGACGCTGGTGTGCGGACTGGCGTTCACGTCGATCTACTCGCGCGAGCACACGCGCGTGACGGGCTCCCGGTGGATCTACGCGCACGTCCAGCCGCCGCGCCTGTTCCTCAACGAGACCTGGGACGACGGACTGCCTCTGCCTCTGCCGGGCTTCGACTCCGGACAGTACAGCGGGCCGCAGCCCAACATCGTCGGACCCGACAACGCGGGGAAGGTCGCGGAGATCGTGGACGCCATGGCGAAGGCCGACGGGATCGCGATCACGTCCAACCGCGCCTACGGAACGCTGACGCGAATCCCCGACGTGTTCCCGATGACGCGCGCGTACTATCAGGCCCTCTTCGACGGCCGTCTGGGCTATCGCCTCGTCGCCGACGTGACGTCATATCCGTCGCTGGGCCCGATCGTCATTCCCGACGACGCCTCCGAAGAGGCGTTCACCGTCTACGACCATCCGCGCGTCCTGCTGTTCCGCAAGGAGAAGGACTTCTCGCCCGAGCGCGTCCGATCGATCCTGATGGCCGCGCTGCCGCAAACGCCTCCGACTCTGAACGACTGGGAGAACTGGCCGCGGTCACGCCAGAACACGGTCGCGCCCATCTCTCCGCCGCGGCGAAAGGACGTGGCGACCGAGAACCGGCCGCTCTCCACAGCCCGCGTCGGTTCGCTCGTGGCCGCGCTGGTCTT
Source organism: Acidobacteriota bacterium (assembly GCA_046724475.1). Classification (GTDB taxonomy): domain Bacteria; phylum Acidobacteriota; class Thermoanaerobaculia; order UBA5066; family Gp7-AA6; genus DAHUXD01. Next base: position 1,403 of record JBKOVK010000077.1, read on the forward strand.
CTACGCCGCCGTGTCTCTCCTGGGTCTCGCCGCCCTTCCTCTGGCTTTCGCGCTCTTTCCGCGTCTGGACGACCGCGGATTCGGGTTCGCGCGTCTGCTCGGGCTCGTGCTCGCCACGTACACGATGGCCGCGATCCTCTGGATGCGCCTGCTGCCCAACGGACGGGGCCTTCCCTGGCTCTGCCTCGTGGTGGTCGGGGTTCTGTCGGCGCTGGCTATCCAGGAGCGCCAGAGGGAGATCCTGAGCTTTCTCGCCACCCGCCGGCGCTCCCTTCTCTTCAGCGAGATGGTCTTCGCCTTCGGCTTCCTTCTGTTTGTCGGCTTCCGTGCGTTGAACCCCGAAATCTACTGGGGCGAGAAGCCCATGGACTTTTCGATCCTCAACATCCTGGTCCGGACGCGAGGACTCCCGCCGTCGGATCCCTGGTTCGCCGGAGCGCCGCTGGGCTACTACTTTTTCGGCCAGGAGATGGTCGCGCTGCTGACGCAGATGACGCACCTGCCGACGCGCTTCACGTTCAACCTGGCCTTCGGCCTGCTCGGCGGAACGATCCTGCAGGGTGCCTTCGCGCTCGCCGGAAACTGGGGCCGGCGCCTGCGCGCCGGCGTGGCAGGCGCGGTTCTCACGCTCCTCGTCGGGAACCTGTCGGGACTGCGGGAGTGGCTGGTCAACAAGCGACACCTCGACTGGGACTACTTCTGGGCGACGTCGCGGGTCGTCAAGGACACGATCAACGAGTACCCGCTCTGGAGTCTCCTTTTCGCCGACCTCCACGCCCACGTCTTCGGGATCCCGATCCTGATCCTCTTCCTCGCGGCGGCTCTCCATTTCGTGCGGGTCCACGCCGATCCCCTCGCGTCCTGGCCGAGGAGGCTCCTGACGGCCCTGCTGTTGGGATTCCTCGGAGGCGTCCAGGCGCTGACCAATGCATGGGAGGCACCGCTTCTCGCGGGACTGCTGCTGCTGGTGATCCCGATGGCCGCGTTCCTGGCGGCGCCGCGGACGCTGTCTTCGGCCGGACGGGTCGCCGCCTCCTCGCTCCTCGCGGCGGGGTCTACGCTGTTTTTCGCGCGGACGATGTGGGTGCGCGGAGCGGGCTCGCCCGGAATGGGAAAGAACCTCGAGCCGGGGGCGAGCGGCCTCGACGTCGCGACGGTCTTCGGTCTCTTCTTTTTTCTGGCCGCGGCGTGGTGGCTCTCGACGGTCCTGACGCGGTGGAAAGAGCGCGGCGCCGGCGCCATGCTCCGCTGGGGAGTGGGGGCCGCGGCGTCGGCGGGCCTCGCGCTCGCCGCCCTGCGTGCGGTCGACGTCTTCCTCGCCGCGGGAATCGTTCTCTTCCTCGTAGCCGTGCTGCTTCTGCCCGAGGAGAAGGACGACCGTCTGGCGTTCGGCCTCATCGCCACGTCGTTCTTCCTGGTCCTCTTTCCCCAGCGCTTCTACATCGCGGACCGGATGAACACGTTCTTCAAGCTCTATCTGGAGGCCTGGGTCCTGCTTGCGATCGCGACGGCCGTCCTCGTCTTTCGCGGCCCCGAGCGCCGCGGGACCTTCGGGAGCTGGTTCTGGCTCGCCCGCATCGCCGCCGTTCTTCTGTTCGCCGCGTCCGTGTTCACCGGGGTCACCGCCGCTCGGGCCGCGGTCAGCCGGCACTTCGCTCCCTACTCGGGGCCATCGCTCGACGGCCTGCGGTATCTCGAGGAGCAGCGTCCCGGCGAGTACAAGGCCGTCCTCTGGCTCAACGAGAACGTGCGCGGAACGCCGGTGATGCTGGAGGCGCAGGGCCCGTCGTACCAGGACTTCTCGCGCATCACGATGCTGACGGGACTGCCGACCGTCCTGGGCTGGGAGTACCACGTCAAACAGCGCGGCAATCCCGAATCCGAGATCCAGGCGCGCAAGGACGCCGTCCTGCGGATCTACGAGTCCAAGGACGCCGCGCGGATCGAGCCGCTGCTGCGCCGTTACCACGTGGGCTACGTCTACGACGGCTGGCTGGAGCGGAAAACTTATGCGCCGGCCGGCATGAAGAAGTTCGCGGAAGCGAAGAACCTCTTCACGCTCGTCTACGAGAATCCGGAGACGCGCATCTACCGGGTGATCGGCGGCGATTCCGACGACGTCGTCACCGCGCCCACGCGCGAGCCCCTTCCCGAGCCCACACCCGGCGGCGAACAGCTCGAGCCGGAAGAGCCGCCGTCGATCCTCAAGGTCTCGGATCATGCCGACCCTCCGTTCTTCGGGCTCAAGGAGCCGCGCGGCGCCGCCGTCGACGGCCAGTCGCGCATCTGGATCGCCGACTTCGGCCATTCGCGCCTCCGCATCTACGATTCGGAAGGCGGAGCCCTCGGCGGCTGGGGAGGACGCGGGGACGGCGTCTACGGCTTCCGCGAGCTCTGCGGCATCGCGATCTCCGGCGACACGATTTACGTCGCCGACACCTGGAACGGACGGCTGGAGGCCTTCTCGCTCGAGGGCGAGCCGCGAGGAGCCGCCGTCGGACTCTACGGACCAAGGTCGGTCGCCGTGGCGCCGGACGGACACGTCTGGGCCACCGACACCGGCAATCACCGCGTCGTGCGCTACGACTCCGGCTTCGCCAACCCGCTCTTCGTCGGCAAGAAGGGATCGGCGCCCGGCCAGTTTTCCAACCCGGTCGGCATCGCGGTCGGCCCGTCCGGGCACGTCTACGTGGCGGACACCGACAACCGCCGGATCCAGGTGCTCAACGGAGACGGAAACGTTCTTCGCGTCCTGCCCTTCCCGGGCTGGGAGGAGATCGCCGAGCCGCACATCGCCGTGGACCGCGACGAGCGCCTGTATGTTTCGGATCCCGGCGCCCACGCCGTCGTCGTGCTCGACGCCGAAGGCAAGGTGCTCTCCAGGCGCGTTCGCGACGACGCCGGCCAGACGCTGTCCCGTCCGACCGGCCTCGCGATCGATCCCAGAACACGTATCCTCTACATCGTGAACTCGGGCAACAACTCGGTCTCCTTCATCCATCTTTCGGAAAGGAACCCCGCTTGACGAGATCGACCTGGGCCCGCCTTCCCGCCGCTCTGCTGCTCGCCGCCTTCGCGTGCATTTCCGCCTCCTGCCGCTCGAAGGAGTCGCGCGTCGCGGCGGCGCCGCCGGCGGAGCCCGCCACGACTCCGGTGCCGACGCCGACCGAACCGCCGGTCGAGCCTCCGAAGTTCACCGAGATCGCGGCCGCGGGAGTGGAGCCTTACTCCGGCTTGCACGAGCCCCGCGGCGCCGCCGTCGACGGAAAGGGACGGCTGTGGGTCGCCGACTTCGGGAACTCACGGCTGCGTGTCTTCGACCGCTTGGGCGGATACCTCGGCGGCTGGGGCGGCAAGGGCGCGGACACGTACGGCTTCAACAATCCCTCCGCGGTCGCCGTGTCGGGCGACACCCTCTATGTGGCGGACACCTGGAACGCGCGCGTGGAGTCTTTCTCGCTTGCGGGATCTCCGAAGGCCTCCGTCACGGGTCTCTACGGACCGCGCGGCGTCGCGGTCGGCCCCGGGGGCACGGTCCTCGTCGCCGACACGGGGAACAACCGCCTCATGTTCTACGACGCGAACCTGAAAGGAGGACGCCCGGTGGGATCCAAGGGATCGGGTCCGGAGCAGTTCTCCGACCCGGTCGGCGTCGCTGTGGGACCGTCCGGAACGTTCTACGTCGCGGACGTCGGGAACCGCCGTATCCAGGTGCTCGACGGAAAGGGCGGGTTCACGGGTCGTCTCGACGTCCCCGGCTGGACGTCGGTGGGAGAGCCCTTTCTCGCGGTCGGGGCGGACGACGTCCTGTATGTCAGCGACCCGAGTGGAAGGGCGGTCCTCGCGTTGAACCGCGCCGGCAAGCTCCTGCGCAAGTGGGAGGCGAACGACGCCGGCCGGAAGTTCGACTCTCCCAGCGGCGTGGCGGTGGACACCAAGGGCGGCGCTCTCTTCGTCGTCGACAGGGCCGACAACACCGTTTCCCGCCTCGCGCTCGCGGAGGCGAAGACGAAGTGAGCGAGGCGGCGACGACTTCCCCGGCGGCGGCGATCTCGCGCCGCGGCGTCTGGGCGCTGGTCCTGGCGATCGCCGTGGCCGCGGTCGTCTCGCGCTTCTGGGCGCTGGGCGCGCGCCCGCTGCATCACGACGAGTCGATCCACGCGTACCAGTCGTGGACCCTCTCGCGCCCGGGCGGCGACTGGAAGTACGACCCCGCCTACCACGGCCCGTTCCTGTACTACGCGAACGCGCTCGTCTACAAGCTCTTCGGCGCCACGAACGTGACGGCGCGACTCCTCCCGGCGATCTTCGGGCTGATCCTGATCGGGTTCGCGTGGCCTCTGCGCCGTTGGATCGGAAATGCCGCCGCCCTCGTCTACGCCATCCTCGTGCTGACATCCGGGCACTTCATGTACTTCTCGCGTTTCATACGCGAGGACCTGTATTCCCTTGTGTTCACGCTCGGCACCATCCTGGCGTTCCAGCGCTTCCTGGAAACGGACCGCTCGAGCTGGCTTCTTCTCTCCGCCGCTTCCTTCGCGTTCGCCGGCGTGACGAAGGAGAACGCCTACATGACCGGCGTGCTCTTCGTGGGCTACGGACTCTGGTGTCTCGTGCGCACGGCCACATCTCCGGCGGGCCCCTCCCTGGGCCAACAGATCTCGCGCACGCTGGCGTGGATCCGAAGCCACTGGCTGTCGGTCCTCTCGGCCGGAGTTCTCTTCCTGATCATCTGGGTCACGATGTACACGGCCTTCGGCAAGCACCCCGGCGACTGGTGGGCGATCGACAAGGCCGTGAAGTACTGGATGGGCCAGCACGCGATCGCCCGGATCCCGGGACCCTGGTGGTACTACTTCCCGCAGCTCGCCTACTACGACACGGCGATCCTGCTCGCCGCGGCCTTCGCGTTCCGGTGGAGCGACTGGAAGAGCGATCCGCTGCTGCGCGCGGTTCTGCTGACCGTGACGTGGTTCGTCGCAAGCCTGCTCGTCGGAATCCTCGTCCCGGCCCTTCTGCCGTCCCGCCTCTGGATGGTGGTGGGCGCCCTCGGCGCCGCCATCGTCGTTTCGCTGTTTGCGAAGCCGCGTCCCCAGTCGGCCCTCTCGCCGTTTATCCAGTTCCTGGTCTACTGGACCGTCGGCTCGCTGGGCATCTACGCGTGGGCGCGCGAGAAGGTGCCGTGGCTGACGGTGCATCCGCTGCTGCCCCTGACGATCCTGGCCTCGCTGGGCGTGGCGCGCCTCTGGCGTGAGCGCGGGCGCATCTTCGCGAAGGCGGCTCTGGCCGGCGTCGCACTTCTCCTCCTCGTCAACACCTCGGGCGCATACCTCGCGAGCTTCCGTTACGGGGCGCACGACGTCGAGAAAGAGCCGGGCCATGCGGAGATGCTGGCCTACGTCCAGACCTCCAAGGATCTGGTCCGTGCCCTCGGCGTCGTGGACCAGGCGCGTTCGCGCGTGCCCGGCGGGCAGAACGTGATCACGGTCGCCGGGGAATCCGCGTGGCCTCTGACCTGGTATCTGCGGGACGTGCCGACGACCTGGGCGTCGCGGATCGATCAGGCCTCCACGCCGATCATCGTGGCGGACTGGGATCCCGAGGGCACGCTGGAGAAGCAGCTGGTCTCCAAGTACGATGCCCGCCGCGTCCCGATCCGGGCGTGGTGGTTCCCCGAAGGGAGGACCGAGGGTGGAAAGACGCGGCCGACGCTGCGCGACTTCGTCCGATGGTGGCTTTTCCACGAGATCTGGAGCCCGATCGGGTCGCAGGACGCGACCCTCTACGTGCGCAAGGACATCGCAACGGCGGGTACGCTGGAGCCTCTCCAGCTCGCGGTCCAGGACACGTCCGCGCGCGACTACGGCAGCGACGGCATCGAGCTCGTCTCGCCGCGAATCGTCGGGTCCTTCGGCGTGGGGCCGGGCCAGCTCAACGAGCCCCGGGGAGTGGCGACCGACGCGACCGGCAGTCTCTACGTGGCGGACACCAAGAACAGCCGCATCGACGTCTTCGACGCCAACGGCGGTTTTCGGCGGGCGATCGGCGGACCGGGCCAGGGCGACGGACAGCTGAACGAGCCCTGCGGCGTCGCCGTCGGACCCGACGGCACGATCTACGTCGCGGACACCTGGAACCACCGCGTGGCCCGTTTCTCGGCAGACGGACAGTGGCTCGGAGAGTGGAAGGCCGCGGACCCCGGATTCTTCGGGCCGCGGTCGCTGGTCGTGTCGAAGGGCTCGCTCTACGTGGCCGACACCGGCAACAAGCGCATCGTGCGATTTGGCGCCGACGGCCAGGTGGCCGCGACCTGGGGCGGCGCCGGAGCCGATCCCGGCCAGTTCGTCGAGCCGGTCGGTCTGGCTGCCGATGCCGCCGGTCGGATCTACGTCGCCGACACGGGGAATCACCGCATCCAGGTCTTCGATGCCGACGGCAAGTTCGTCCGGCAGTTCCCGGTCTTCGGGTGGAAGGACTTCTACACGGAGCCTTACGTCGCGGTGGGTCCGTCCGAAAGCGTCTTCGTCACCGACGCGTGGAAGGGCCGCATCGCGCACTACGACGTCTCGGGAACGCTGATCCGCTCTTTCAAGGCCGACGGCTTGAAGGCCCCCACCGGCATCGCGCTGGACGCGTTCGGGCGCCTCTTCGTCTCGGACCGCGGAACCAGTCGCGTCTTCTCTTGGGCGTTGACCGAATTCCTCAAGTGACTCGGATTCTGAGCGGCCCGCTTCGCGGGCCAACGGAAGAGAGAGGGGAAGTCGCTCGGGAGTCCTCTCCCAGACGAAGGTGAGTCGACCCCAGATACCGATGGTCCCGCCCGAGGCTGGCCGGCCGGCTCCCGCCCTCGCGGGTCTGGTCGGGCTCGCGCTGATGACCGCGGCCCTCTACCCCATGCGCAACCATGCCCTGCTGGCGTGGGCGGCGGCGTCGCTGGCGGGCGGACTCGCGCTCTGGGTCTTCGCGGCTTGGGCGGGCGCTTCCCTGCCCGAGCCCCCGGCGACGTTTGCGCCGGGCCGAGCGAACGTCTTCCGGCTCGCCATCGGGCTCACGCTTTCCGCCGCGCTCGCCTTCTACGCTTTCTGGCGGATGAGCGATGCGGCCTTCCACGCGGCCGGAACGGTCGCATGGATGGCGTCGCTGCTCTTCTGGTTCTGGGCATGGTCGTCGCCATCCGCGGGATCGGCCGACCGTCTCCGCGTTCGCCTCCCCCGGCGCGGCCTCGTACTGCTCCTTTTCTTCGTCGTGCTCGCGATCGGAGTCTTCTTCCGCTTCTACCGGCTCGACACGCTGCCCGCACACCCGCACAGCGACCACGCCGAGGACCTGTTCAACATCGCGGACCTCGACGCCGGGCAGCGCCCGGTCTTCTTCGAAAGAAACACCGGGCAGGCTCCGCTCCCCTTCTACTGGATCTGGATGCTGCACCGGGTGTTCGGTCTTCCCTTGCACTTCGAGCTGCTCAAGGTGAGCCTGGCTCTGATCGGATTGCTCGTGGTGCCGGCGACCTACGTGCTCGGCCGAAGCCTCGGCGGGTGGCGGCTGGGTCTCCTCGCGGCGGGCTTCGCGGCATGGAGCATGTGGGCCACGCTCGGTGCCCGCCGCGGCCTTTCGTACCCCTTCGCGGTGTTTCCTGCGGCGCTCGCCCTGGCGGGCCTGATCCTGTGGATGCGGACCGGACGCCGCCGCGAAGCGCTCCTCGCCGGCTTCTGGCTGGGGCTGGGCCAGCACGGATACAACGCGTTCAAGGCGGCGCCGCTCCTCGTACCCGTCGCGATGCTCCTGGCTCTCACCGATCCGCGCTGGAAAGGGAGACGCGCGCGAATCTTCGGCGACGCGCTGATCATGGCCGGCACCTCGTTCATCGTGTTCCTGCCGCTCCTCGACTACGCAGTCAAGGACCCGCAGTGGTTCCTCCACCGGGTCTTGACCCGCATGACCGGCGAGGAACGCGCGCTCGCGGCCCCGGCGATCGTCCTCTTCGCTCGCAACCTCAAGAACATGGCGCTGGCGTTTCACTGGCAGGGCGACGTCGGCTTTATCACCTCCGTGATCAACGAGCCCTTCTTGGATCCGGTCACCGGAGCGTTCCTGCTCGCGGGCGTCGTCCTCGGCTTCGCGCTCTGGTTCCGCGGCTCGCGGTCCTGGGGGCTCGTCCTCCTTACGCTGCCGATCTGGACGCTGGCTTCGACGCTGAATCTGGCCTTCCCGTATGAGAATCCCGGAATCACCCGGTCGGCGGTCGCCCTTCCCTCGGTAATGACTCTCTGCGCCCTGCCGGCGGCCTGGATCGCGGACGAAGCCTCGCGCCGGAAGGCCTGGCGTCGTCTCGTCCCCGCCGCGGCGCTGGCTGCGTTTCTCGCTCTGTCGGTGCGTGAAAACTTCGTCGGCTACTTCGGCCGCTTCGGCAGCCAGATGACGACTCTGCTGGATCCCGTCATGCAGATGGTTTCCGTGGCCCGCGACTATCAGGGACGCGGCGTGACGGTCGAACGCATACACCTTCTCGACTGGCCGCACTGGGTGGACTCGCGCTGCCTGGCCTTCGAGCTCGACATTCCCGATCCGGTCCAGTGGACCGAGACCAACAACATCTTTCCCGACGTGCCCGTGCCCCCGCTCGAGGAGCGGCCCCTTCTCTATTTCTTTCAGGGCCACGACGAGGCCCGGCGGCAGCAGCTGCGGGCTCTTTATCCCGGCGGCGAGGAGAAGGTCTGGAG
>JBKOVK010000062.1:0-7702 GCA_046724475.1 Acidobacteriota bacterium
GCTCGATCACCGCGCGAGCTCCAGCGCCCGCGCGTAGATCTCGCGGGAGGAGCGGCCCGCGCGCCGCGCGATCTCGCGCGAGAGGGTCTTCAGGGCCATGCCCGCGGCCAGGGCCTCCCGGATCGACGCGTCCACGTCCACCGCCGAGGCCTCGTCGCGCTCCGGCGATCCCTCGACGACCACCGTGATCTCGCCTCGGCCGGCGCCGCGCGCGGCGAGAGTCTCCGCGAGGTTGGTCAGTGTTCCGCGCAGGGTCTCCTCGTGGAGCTTCGTCAGCTCCCGCGCGACGCACGCGCGCCGCGGCCCCAAGATGCGGGATGCGTCCGCCACAGACTCGGCGATGCGGTGCGGGGCCTCGAACCAGACCAGTGTCTCGCGTCGGCGGGCGATCTCCTCGAGAAACCGGCGCCGCTCGCCGGCGCGCGCGGGGAGAAAGCCGAGGAAGAGGTGAGGCACCGCGGGCAGCCCCGACACCGCAAGGGCCGATGCGGGCGCCGAGGGTCCCGGCACCACCAGGACGGGGAATCCCGCGGACGCCGCCGCCTCGACGAGACGGGCGCCCGGATCCGAAAGGGCCGGCATTCCGGCGTCGGAGACGAGAGCAACGGTCTCGCCGCGGCCGAGGCGCTCGAGGAGCTCCTCGACGCGCGATCCTTCGCGCGGGCCGGGGCAGGAGACGCGGCGGCCCGCGATCCCGAAGCGGGCCGCGAGCTTCGCCGTCACCCGCGTGTCCTCGCAGAAGATCGCGTCCGCCTCGGCGAGCGCGCGGGCTCCCCGCGGAGACAGGTCCTCCAGGTTTCCGATGGGCGTTCCGACGACCAGGAGCCGCCCGGCTTTCTTCGCGTGGCTCACGGGGATGAGAAAAATAGCATGGAGCGCGCGGGTATCATTCGAGCGTGCGGAACGCCGCCTGCGTCGTGTTGTGCCTGGCCCTCCACGCGCCGGCGGAGGAGATCGTGGGCCGCATCGCGGCCTCCGTCAACGACATCGCGATCCCCGAGAGCGAAGTGCAGAAGGCGATGGTCGTATCGGCGCTTACCCCCGAGTCGGGCGAGAGCTCAGAGGCGTTCCGGGCGCGCGTCCTCGATGCGCTGATCGACCAGCACCTCGAGTACGCGGACGCGGTGCGGTTCGGCCCTCCGCCTCCCAACGCGACCGAGATCGCCGACGCGATGAAGAAGCTGGAGGACCGGCTGCGCGCCGAGGGGAAAGACCCGCAGGCCGAGTATGCCAAAGCCGGCCTGACCCCCGAGGACGTCCGCGCCTCCATCGACCGGCAGCTCGTGATCCAGAGGTATCTGCGCGAGCGTTTCGCGCCGATGGCCTTCGCGACCGAGGAGCAGGCACGCGAGGAGTACGAGAAGCGCTTCGTGCCCGAGACGCAGGCGAGCGGCCAGCCCGTGCCGCCCTTCGAAGAAGTCGCGGAGGCGATGCGCCAGAGGTCCTCGGGGCGCGCCTTCGACGAAGAAGTCGCGAAGTGGCTCAAGGACCTCCGTCAGAAGTCGAGGATCTCGATCTATCGGATTCCTCCCGTCATACCGACCGACCGCCAGCGCGTGATCGTCTCGCGCGCGCCGACTCCTGCGGCGTCGAAGGGAACGGCCACGCCCTCGCCCTGACTTCCGGTCACCATCGAGAGGTTCGGATGCCGGTTATGATTTCCGCGCTCATGCGCGGACGCCTCGGCATTCTGATCGCCACGCTCGGCGCCGCCGCTTCCGTCGCTCTCGCGTCGCCCGACTCTCACACGTACGCGGACCGGGACGTCGGCGTGCCGATGCGCGACGGCGTGAAGCTCCAGGCGGACGTGCTGCGGCCGTCGGCATCCGGGCGTTTCCCGACGCTGGTTTATCGGACGCCCTACGACCGAAAGCGCTCGGAGGAGAACGAGGTCGTTACGGAGGCGCTGTCCCGAGGCTACGCCGTGGTCCTCCAGGACGTGCGCGGCCGGTACGGCTCGCAAGGCGAGTTCGTCCCGTACGCCAACGAGGGTAAGGACGGCTACGACACGATCGAGTGGGCGGCGTCGCAGCCGTGGTCCACGGGAGATGTCGGGACGTTCGGCCTGTCGTATCCCGGTGCGGTCCAGTGGCTGGCGGCCGTCGAGTCGCCGCCGCACCTGAAGGCCATGGTCCCGGCCATGACCTTTTCCTCGCCCCGAAACTTCTTCTACGCCGGCGGGGCCTGGGATCTCTCCTGGCTGTCCTGGATCTGGAACAACATCGCGCCCGACGCCCGGGCGCGCCGGAACCTCGCCGGGCCGCGGACGGGACGGGAGGCCCGCGAGGCCTGGAAGCGCCTGGAGAAGGAGCTGCCGTATCGAGTGCCCCTCTCGGACGTGCCCGAGCTGAAGGAAGCCGCTCCCTACTACTTCGACTGGCTCGCGCACCGGCCCGGCGAAGCCTGGTGGGACTGGGCGGAGCTGCGCGGCCGCTACGGGAAGGTCCGGGCCGCGGTCCTGAGCTTCTCCGGCTGGCACGACGAGGCGTACGGGCCCGAGGGCGCCACGACCAATTTCCTGGGGCTCCTGGCGGCGCGTCCGGGGGAGACCGATCCGCGCGCCGAGCTGGTGCTCGGTCCTTGGACGCACGGAGGAGAGGATTCCGACCGATCCGGCGAGCGCGTCTTCGGTCCCCAGGCCGTGTTTCCCTATGCCCGGGAGGTTCTCGACTTCCTCGACTTCTACGTCCGCGGCGAAACGGGGAAGCCGCGGCCGGCCCGCGTGCGGACGTTCGTGATGGGGGAAAACGTCTGGCGCCGCGGGGACACTTTTCCGCTTCCGGGAACCCGATCGGTCTCGTTCTATCTCGCAGCGGGCGGGAAACTGGTCTCGGGTCCTCCGTCCGCCAAGCAGGCCTCGAGCGCTTTCGTGTCGGACCCGCAGAACCCGGTCGTGGACCCGTACGGCTCTTCCTACGGCGCGCACGACTATCGCGCCCTGGCCGCTCGCAAGGACGTCCTGGTCTTCGAGACCGAACCGCTGACGGAGCCCCTGCGCGTGGTCGGCCCGATCGAGACCGATATCCACCTGTCCGCCGATGCTCCGGACGCCGATCTATGGGTCAAGCTCGAGGACGTCGCGCCCAACGGAACCGCCTGGAACCTCTCGAGCCCCGGAACCGATGTTCTGCGCGCGAGCGAGCGGGACGGCGGAGCGTCGCCGAAGCTTCTCGGTCCGGGCGAAATCGTCGCGATGCGTCTTCCGAACCTGCGCACGGGCAACCTCTTCGCCCGCGGGCACCGCGTGCGCGTCGTCTTGTGCGGCAGCTTCATGCCCGCCTTCTCGCGCAACCTCCAGACCGGCGAGCCCGGGTCGAGCTCGAAGACGATGCGCAAGGCGACGATCCGCATCCACCACGACGCCGGTCACGCCTCGCGCATCATCCTGCCCGTGTTGACGGAGGAGGCCGGGCGATGAAGCACGCCTTGGTGGCCGCCTTCGCCGGCTTCCTCGCGGCGTCCTGCCTTCTGGCCGCGCGCATCGAGGAGGTCCGAATCCCGATGAAGGACGGCGTGAAGCTCGCCGCCGACATCTGGCGCCCCGAAGAAGGCTCCGGCCCCTTCCCGGTCCTTCTCGAATACCTGCCGTATCGCAAGACGGAAGCCCGCGGCGGAAGCTCCCGGCTCTACTCGTACTTCGTCCGCCACGGCTTCGTCGTCGCCCGCGTGGACATCCGCGGAACGGGAAACAGCGAAGGCGTGCTCATTCCGTACGAGTACAGCGAGATCGAGCAGCGCGACGGCGAGGAGGTCATCGCGTGGCTCGCCGCGCAGCCCTTCTCCAACGGGAACGTCGGCATGTTCGGGATCTCGTGGGGAGGGTTCAACTCGATTCACATGGCGATGCGCCGGCCGCCGGCGCTCAAGGCGATCATCGCCGTCGACGCGACCGACGACCTGTACCAGGACGACGTGCATTTCATGGACGGGATCATCCACGTGGACTCCTGGGAGATGAGCCAGGACCTCGCCAACGCGGTGCCCGGCGCGCCGGACTACGTTTTCGACGAAAGGTACTTCGCGGATCGCTTCGATCAGCCGCCCTGGATGCTGACGTACAAGGCGCAGCAGCGCGATGGCCCGTTCTGGGACCGCACGGCGCTGAACAAGCGGTACGAGTCAATCGCCATTCCGGTCTTCATGATCGGCGGCTGGTACGACGGCTATCGGGACAGCATTCCGCGCATGCTCGAGCATCTGAAGGCGCCGACGAAGGCCATCGTCGGCGCGTGGGACCACACGTATCCCGACGAGCCGTACCCGAAGCCGGGGTTCGACTGGCGGCACGAGGCCGTGCGCTGGTTCGACCAGTGGCTCAAGGGAAAAGACACGGGGATCATGAAGGAGCCGCGGCTGGCCGTGTACGTCCGCAACTGGCATCCTCCGGGTCCTTACCTCGAGGAGGCGCCTGGACGGTGGCGCTACGAAGACGGATGGCCGATCGCGCGGATCCGCGATCGCGTCCTGCATCCCCGCTCCGACCGGTCGCTCGCCGACGCCCCGGGAGTCGAGGCCGTCGATCGGCTGCGCTACGTGCCCACGACCGGCGTGGAGGCCGGCGGGCCTGTGATGTGGTGGGGCGACGTCGCGCCGGATCAGCGCCCGACCGACGCGTTCAGCCTGGTGTACGACACCCCTCCCCTCGACGAGGACGTCGAGATCCTGGGCCTGCCGAAAGCGATGCTGAAGGTCGCGGCGGACGCCCCGCACATCGACTGGTTCGCGCGGCTCAACGACGTCGCGCCCGACGGTACCGTGACGCAGGTGGCGGGAGCTGGAATGAACGGGGCGCACCGGATCTCGGCCCGCGACCCGAAGGCGATCGTGCCAGGGGAGCCCTTCCCGCTCCAGATCGAGATGCACTTCACGTCCTGGGTCTTTCCGAAGGGGCATCGCATCCGGCTCGCCGTGTCCAACGCCCAGTGGCCGATGCTCTGGCCCACACCGTACCCGGCGACGACGTCGCTGTACCTTGGTCCGGACGGCTCGCGGCTGCTCCTTCCGGTCGTGCCGCCGGACTCGACGAAGGGGCCGGCGCCGAGCTACCTCCCGATTCCGCCGAAGGAGGCGCCGCTGCCCGGCTACGAGGCGATCGCGATGGAGACGCCTTCCGCCTACGGCGAGATCTCCTCGGTCGACCGCAACCCGCGCACCGGCAAGGCGACCGTCGTCGCAACCAACAACAGCGCCCACCGCTTCCCGTGGGGCGAGGAGCGCAACACCGAGAAGATCACGCACGAGGCCGAGGACGGGAAGCCCGAAAAAGCTTCGGTGCGGGGCGAGTACTCGACCGAGGTCAAGCTCCCGGGCCGGGTCCTTCGCTGGGAGAGCGTGGTCGTCTTCTCGAGCGATCGCCAGAACTTCCATTACTCGGGCACTCGCAAGATATTCGAGAACGGCAAGCTCGTTCGCGAGAAGAACTGGGAAAAGAACTTCCCCCGCGACTTCCAGTGAGGCCCGCGAGTATCCTCCGGGCTCCATGAGATTCGGGGTTTACGGCACGGGGGGCGCGGGTGGCCACTTCGGGGCCAGGCTCGCGGAGGCCGGCGAGGACGTGGTTTTCGTCGCGCGGGGCGAGCACCTCGAGGCGATTCGCTCCGAGGGTCTACGCGTCGAGATGCCCGAGCGCGAGATCCGCATCCATCCGGCCAAGGCCACACACGACCCTTCCGAGGCCGGCACCGTCGACGTGGTGCTCCTCGGCGTCAAGACGTGGCAGGTCGAAGAGGCGGCACGCGCCATGGGCCCGATGCTCGGGCGGGACACGTTCGTGGTGCCGCTGCAGAACGGCGTCGAGGCGGCGGGCCAGCTCTCCGACGTTCTCGGCGTCCGGCGCGTGGTCGGAGGTCTCTGCGCGACGTTCAGCTTCGTGGCCGCGCCCGGCCGCATCCGGAGCCTGGGCCAGGTGCACTCGTTGCGGTTCGGCGAGCTCGACCGGCGCAAGAGCGAACGCACGGAGCGCCTCCGCGAGGCCTTCGCGCGGGCAGGGGTGCGCGCGAACATCTCCGAAGACATTCAGGTGTCCCTCTGGGAAAAGTTCCTGTTCGTGGTCCCCTCCGGCGGGGTGGGCGCGGTCACACGGGCGCCCGTCGGCGTGACTCGAGCTCTCCCGGAGACCCGGCGCATGGTGCAGGCCGGGATGGAGGAGATCCAAATAGTCGGCCGCGCGCGAGGCATCGATCTTCCCGACGACACCGTGGCCCGCGCGCTCGGCTTCCTCGACGCGCTCGATCCGGCGGGCACGATGTCGCTCCAGCGCGACATCGCCGATGGAAAGCCGTCGGAGCTCGAGGCCTGGAACGGCGCCGCCGTCCGCCTCGGGAGGGAGGCCGGCGTGCCGACGCCGGTACACGCGTTTCTCTACTCGGCCCTGCTCCCACTCGAGCGCCGCGCGCGGGGAGAGCTTACGTTTCCGTCCTGAGCCCGTCTTCTTCGGAAACCGAAGTGCGAAGGAGGCCGGCGGGGTTTCCGGCGTAGCGGTGCATCGTGTCTCTCGGCGCGCTCAGGCGCGACGCCGCCGTCGATCCGCTCCTGAAGGGCGATCGCGTCGTGCGCGGCCTGGGCGTCGCGGTCGTTGTCGAAGTAGACGAAGACATCGGCGCCCTGCGCGGCCCACTCCCGGCAGCGAGCCGCCCACGCGTCCAGCTCGCTCCCGGTATAAGCCCCTTCGTAGAGACGGCGGGCACCATGAAGCCGGGCATAGGCGAGTCGGCGCGACGTGCGGAGCAGCGAGAACGGATGTTTGCCCGCCGTGTCGGCGGCCACGAGCGCCACGTCGTGCTTCGCCAGCGTTTCCAGGGCCTCGTCGGAGAGCCAGCTCTCGTGCCGGACTTCGATCGCGTAGCGAAGCGGGCGGTCGCGGCCGTCCGGCGCGGTCAGCGCCGCGCGTCCGGTCGTCCGCTCGTCGTGCCGACGCGCCCGGCGCTCGGCGCCGCGCACGTCTCGGGGCAGGGCCGCGAGGAACGGCTCCGCGCGGTCGCGATCGAAGCGAAGCTGCGGCGGAAGCTGCCACAGGATGGGCCCGAGGGTCTTGCCGAGACGCAGAATGCCCGACGAGAAGAAGTTGGCGAGCGGCTTCTCGAAATTGCGGAGCTTGAGCATGTGAGTGATGTAGCGGCTTCCCTTCACGGCGAAGACGAAGTCCTCGGGCACCGCCGCGCGCCACGCCTCGCACGCGGTCGGGCGCGTCAGGGAATAGAACGTGCCGTTGACCTCGACGGTCGGCAGCCGCCCGGCGAGGTAGGGGAGCCATCGCTTCTCCGGCAGGCCCTTCGGATAGAAGCGGCCCCGCCAGTGTTGATAGATCCAGCCGCTCGTCCCAACGCGGATTCGAGGCCCCATGGCCTCCGACGGAGCAAGCGGGATGCCGGCGCTCTAGCCCGGCGGCCAGCCCATCGGCCGCCCGCCGAGGAGATGGAAGTGGAGGTGGAACACCGTCTGCCCGGCGCCTTCGCCGTTGTTGGCGACAAGCCGGAAGTGCGGGAGCTTCAGGTCCCGGGCGATCGCTGCGGCGCGCGCGACGACTTCGCCCACGAGCGTCTCGTCGGCTTCCGTCAGGTCGGCGAGCTTCGCGATGTGCTTGCGGGGATCACGAGGACGTGTGTCGGGGCCTTCGGCGAGATGTCGTGAAAGGCGTAGACCCGGTCGTCGGCGTAGACCTTCTTCGACGGGATCTCTCCCGCCGCGATCTTGCAGAACAGGC
>JBKOVK010000104.1:0-2671 GCA_046724475.1 Acidobacteriota bacterium
CCGAACCGATGGTGATCTTGCCCTTGAGCTCGACGATCTGTACTCCGCCGACTTCGCGGACGTTCGTCTTCATGCTGGATCCCCCTCCTTCTTTTCTATCGCGCTCAGGTTCTTTTTCAAAACGATTTCCATTCCCCCGTCCGGATGTCTGCGAAAGCGCACCTCGTCCATGAAGGTCCGCATGTAGAAGATCCCGCGACCCGATGTCTTCAAGCGGTTTTCGGGAGCCAGCGGGTCCCCCACGGCCGCCGGGTCGAATCCCACTCCCTCGTCGCGGATGCAAATGGCCAGCGTGTCGGCCACCACATCCATCTCCACGTGGACGTTCTTGGTCAGGTCCAGCTGATTGCCGTGCTTGATCGCGTTGGCCACGGCCTCACGCACGGCCATGAGGATCCAGTGGCGGGTTTCCTCGGGCACCTCGCGGCCCTCCAGGAGCTTGGAACAGAGGTGCTGCACCATTTCGATGTTCTCGAAACGGCTGGACAGAGACATCCGGATCGGGCCGGCTTTGCTGGACGGTCTCGGTTGACTCATTCACGGACTTCGAAGTCCGGCGGATCTTAGCAGTTTGACCGGGCCCGGTGGGAGCGGCGTGCTACCCTCGGCCGTGCTCCGGAAAAGGCTCCTCCGATGGGGCGGAATCGCCCTGGCCGCCGCTGCGCTCGCGGGATTTACGGACCTCCTGCCCGAGCGGATGGCCGAGGTCCAGAAGCAGGTCGAGCAAGTCCGCGGGCGCCGGTTTTCCAAGCCCGTCCCGGCCTCCGAGATCGATGCGGCGGAGCTCAAGCGGGTGCTCCGCGCCAAGCTGACCGAGGCCCTGCCGGCATCCGAGGCGGACTACTTTCGAACCCTCGCGGCTCTCGGGCTGATCGAGGACTCGCCGGGGATGCTCGACACGATCGTCGACTTCTACGCCTCCCAGGTCATCGCCTTCTACGACCCCGAGCCGCGGCGATTCTTCGTGGTCAAGGGGGCCGAGGAGAAGGAAGAGATGGAGAACGCCGGCGAAATGGGCCGCGACCTGATCTTCTCCCATGAGCTGACCCACGCGCTCCAGGACGAGACGCTGCACCTCGACGACCTCGTCAAGAGCATGAAGGACGACAGCGACCGCAGCTTCGCGCTGCAGAGCCTGCTCGAAGGCGAGGCCACGCTGGTGATGATCCGGACGGCGCTGCGGGCGATCCCGGGCGCCGACGAGAGCGCCGAAGAAGCGATGGTGCCGCTGCTCTCGGCCGGAGCCCTCGAGCGCTCGAACGTGCCGAAGGGCGTGCCGGACTACTTCGTGGATCAGCTCTTCTTCCCCTACGTCGAAGGCACGGCGTTCGTGCGGGACGCGGTCAAGAAGGGAGGCTGGGCCGAGGTCGACCGCCTCTGGAAGAATCCTCCCGCCTCCAGCTCCGAGATCATCCACGGCGCTCCGTATCCCGCGCCGGCGAAGAGTCTCCTGCCATCCAGCGCCGCGAGTCTCGTGCCCGGATGGCGGCTCGTCTACATGGACACGCTGGGCGAATGGACGCTGCGCTTCCTCCTCGCGCGCGCGCTTCCCGAAGAGGAAGCGGAGACCGCGGCGGAGGGCTGGCGCGGCGACCGGATCGCGTTTTTCACCTCCGGCGGCAAGATGGGGTACCTCTGGCGAATCCGGTTCGACGAGCCGGGGTCGGCTTCGCGATTCGAGGTGGCCCTGAAGAAGGCGCGGGCAAAAAAGCCGCTTCCGGCCCCCGAGATCACCCTGCGCGATGGCTCCGATCTGATCGTCGCGTCGGGAATCGGGAGGATTCCGGAGCTGCCGGGCTTGCGCCCGAAGAACGAAAAAGGGGAGGCCGAATCCGGCCTCCCCCGATCGACGCGGTCCGCGAAACCCTAGGAGAGCTTGCGGCGCAGCGTGAGCGCGGCGCCCAGACCGACGCACAGGACCCCGAGCGCTCCGGCCAGGGGAACCGAGCTCGCGGTCTTCGGAAGCTTCTTTGCGGAAGCCGCAGCCGCCGCCGCGTCCGCCGCAGCCTTGTCCGCCGCCGCTTTCGCCGCCGCGTCCGCCGCGGCCTTGTCCGCCGCAGCCTTCGCCGCCGCATCTGCCGCGGCCTTATCCGCCGCCGCCTTCCGTGCCGCCGCGTCCGCCGCCTTGTCAGCCGCGGCCTTGTCGGCCGCCGCCTTCGCCGCCGCGTCGGTCGCGCTGGCGTTGGCGAGCTCCTGCTCGGTGGTGGTTCCGCGAGCCGTGTGAACGATCGTCGCGTTCAGAACCTGACCCTGCTGGAGATCTTCGAGTCGGAGCTTGGCTCCGGCGATGTCGAACCGGAAGCCCGCCGGGACGTTGTAGGAGTGGATCCCGTCGGCTTCCTTGACGTACAGAATCGCGCCGGCGTTCTTGATGACCTTGGCGTCCTTCAGCTGCGTCGTCTGCACGACGGTGGGAACCGTCACGGTCTTGATCGTGGCCGTGATCTTCATGCCGGGCTTCAGATCCTGCCAGGCGACGTCCTTGCCGTCGATGTTGACCTTGAAGTCCGCCGGAACGTCGAACTCGCGCATCTGCCCGCTGGCCTCGCGGATGACGACGAACTTGTCGCCGACGTTGACGACGGTACCGTTATTGATTTCGTACGACGTTTGGGCGAGAACCGCCGGCGCGATCGCGACGGCGAGAAGCAGAACCACAAAGAGTGTGGAC
>JBKOVK010000031.1:0-16747 GCA_046724475.1 Acidobacteriota bacterium
CCTGCGGGGGGATAGGGCCGGGGTGAGGGGGCCCCTCTACGGAAACGACGCCACTACCCCACCCTTCGGATCCAGGAACTCCAGCCGCGCCGCCTCGTCGGCTCCGACGGAAAGCCTCACCCGCTCCTTGCCGGCCGAGTCCTTGAGACTCAGCAGCGCGAGCTTGCCCTCGGTGCCCAGGAAGACACGCGGCGCGCCGAATTTCCCCTGGCGATCGAGCTCCGCGAGCTCGCGATCCAGGCGCTCGCGCTCTTCGCCCGTCGCTTTCTTCCACGCGGCAACCTTGGGGATCATCTGCGCGAGCGGGAAATCGGTCGGCCTCTCGGAAACCTTGAGGCCAGCACTGCGCTTCTGACCGTCGTCCTCGTACTGCAGCACGATGACCTGGTCCTGCTTCCACTGGTCCATCGACAGGTGCACCACGGCGTCGTACCCGTCCGCGCGCTTCGCGCCGCCGTAGATCAGGCCGCCGACCTCGTCGCCGCTCTCGTTGAAGAAAATCATGCCGGCGCTCGACGTGCGCCCGCCCGACGTCTCCGGCGGGTACTGCTTGCCGTCGAGCATCGGCCCCGGCAGCCGGCCCTTGCCCGCAACCGCCAGCGCGAGCTTGCCGTCGGGATTGACGACGTTCAGACGCTCGACTTCGAGCACGCGCGCGCGCCCCGGGTCGCTGCGCAGGTAGAGCAACACCAGCGCCGCCGAAAACAGCAACGTGGATGTGAGCGAGTAGATCTGCAGGAACCTCAGGTCTCTCTCGATCTTCGTCACGGCTGACTTCCCTTGGCCAGTGCCGCGACCTGCTCCACGGACATGTGAGTTGTCAGAGGATCCGCGTGGCGATGCACCAGCTCCCATTCGGATCCTTTCCGCCGGAACACTTGCGTGACGCGGAGGGACCAGTCCTGCTCCGGGACGCTTCCGAACTCCCCATGCGCTCGCTCGATCGTCACGAGAACGACCAGGTCGTTCGACGGGTAGGTCGCCACGACTTCCTGTTTCAGCGTGCCGTTCTTGAAGAACTTCGCCAGCCCCGCACGGCGCTCCGGCGTGTCGTCGAACCCGCGCGCCGGCGTGCCGCCGAATGGATCCATCAGCACGTAGTCCTTCGCGTTCCGGGTCAGCTCGATGTACTTGGCGATGTCGCCACGGACCAGCGCCTGGTTCGCTTCCTCCGTCCTTCGCTCGAGGCCGCCCACGTCCTGAGCGGCGCCTGTACCGCCCGCTCCACCGCCTCCGCTCGCGACTCCGAATATGCCGAGGATGATGCCGAAAGGGAAAAGGACACGAAGTTTCATGAATGCCTCCGAATGATGGGAGTGACGCGGGGTTGGCCCGCAGGTTGCTGACATATGACGACATGGACGAGAAAGACAAGCCCTTCCAGATCGCTATCCTTCTTTACCCCGGTGTCACCGCTCTCGATGCCGTCGGACCGTGGGAGGTGTTCTCACGCTTGCTCGGCGCGACGGTCCGCTTCGTCGGCAAGGAGATCGGACCGGTCGCGGTCGAGGGCGGCGTCCTCCGTCTCGGTGCCACGCACCGGATCGCCGACACGCCCTCGCCGGATCTCGTCCTCGTGCCCGGCGGCGTGACGACGCCCGCTCAGATGGTGGACGACGAGATCCTCGACTGGCTGCGCCGGGTCCACAGGACGACCGCCTGGACCACATCGGTTTGCACCGGCTCGCTGATCCTCGGCGCCGCCGGAATCCTGAAGGGCCATCCTGCGACGACCCACTGGTGGAAGATGAGCGTGCTGAAGATCCTGGGCGCGCAGCCCAAGCCCGCCGCGCGGATCGTGCGATCCGGCAAGATCGTCACCGCCGCCGGCGTGTCTGCAGGCATCGACCTCGCGCTATGGCTGGCCGGCGAGATCGCCGGCCCCGAGCGCGCCGAAGCCATTCAGCTCACCATCGAATACGACCCGCAGCCGCCCTTCGACACCGGCCACATCCACAAGGCGCCCGAAGAAGTGCGGAGACTAGCGCGAGAAATCATGGAGCAGCGCATGCCCGCCGACCAGCGCCGCCTCGTTCCCCGGATCGCCTTGAGACGGTTCCTGGATCTGATCCAGACCGGAAAGTAACGGTGCTGCGCCGGCTCCGGCGATTCCGGCATTTCTCTTGCACACTTTGATCCTCGTTGGAGCATCGATGCGATTACGCATCGCCCGAATTGGGTTCCCGTTCGTCGCCGCCACGCTTCTCGCCGGCTGCCGCACGCAACCGACTCCGCCACCGGCTTCGACGACGGCGTCTCCCTCTTCGACCGCTACGACGGGTGCGCGGACCAAAGCGTTCCGCGCCGCTGCGAAAGAGCTCAGCAAACAGATTCACGCGCCGGTCGACTCCATCGTCGGCGTTTCCCAGGACGAGACCACCTGGAATGACTCGTGCCTCGGCTGCTCCCAGACCGGAGAGAAATGCAGCCAGGTCGTCACGCCCGGCTATCGCATTGTGCTGCGGGTCAGCGACGCGACCTACGAGTACCACACCGATCTCGGGGGACGCGCCAAGCTCTGCAGCCAGACCGGCGGACACTCCTGACGCCCCGGAGCTTTCAGGCAGCCATGATGTAGCGGGCGAGCGCGCTCATTCGGGTAAGCGTCTCGGGCTTCAAACGCACGCGCCAGCCCGCCGTCGCGTTTCCTTCCCTCGGGATGAAAGCTCCCTGTATGGAGCGGCGCGGCTTCGCCGACGCGTTCGCCGAGTGGCCATGCCACGCAGAGCCGTTGAAGACGAGCAGCGAGCCGGCCGGTTCGCATGCCGGTATCTCGGAGACCACCCGATCGGAGAGCGGCGCGTCGCCCGGTCTCTCGAGCCACCGGTGAGAGCCCCGCACGAACCGGGTCGCGCCGTTGTCGGCCCGGAACGCATCGACCGTCAGAATGAAGCCGACCAGTGGCCAGTCGTCGGACTCGCGTTGCACGTCCACGTGGAGTTCCTGGGCTACGGCACCCGGCCTAAGCGTTCGCGCGCGCAGCGAGCTGAGCTTGAACGGCCGGCCAATGACCCGGCAGCAGGCCTCCAGCAATGGCGGGTAGACGTACAGCTCATCGAACGCGGCGCTACGGCTCATCAAGCCGTCGACGCGCGTCGTCGTCCGGCCGACCCTCATGTCCGCCGGATCGGCCGACGCCACGGCGGCGTCGTAGACCGCCGCGAGCCGCTTCACTCGATCGCCGGGCACCGCCCCCGGCAACACGACGAAGCCGTCCTCTTCGAGCGCGCGCCGGGCCGCGGTCGGGAGCTCGCTCCCCGAGCTGAGCGCGCTAAACCAGGAGTCTCTCGTCAGCGGGCCCGCGCGATCGTGATCTTGAATCCGTCCGGATCCGTCACGGAGATGTCGCGCACGCCCCACGGCTGATCGGTCGGTCCGCTGTCCAGCCGCCCACCCTTCTTCTCGATCGCCTTCGCGAGATCATCGACGCTCTTTTTCGTCTCGCAGTAGATCCGGAACCCCTCGCCCTTTTTCCGGTCGCGCCCCTTCTTCCAGTCGTCCTGTCCGATCATGAACGATACGTCGCCCGCCTTCAGCGACACGCCCATGACCTTGCCGTCGTCGTCCTTCCAGGTCTCCTCGATCCCGAATCCGAGGACGTCGCGGTACCAGCCGAGGCTCTTCTCCAGATCGTTGACCGTGAAGCTTGGTGATGCCGATCTCAACGCCAGCGGCTCATTTCCCGTGCGGGATTTCCCGGGAGCCGCCTTCGCCTTCGGGGGAACTGTCTTCTTCGCGCGAGCCGTCTTCGCTGACTTCTTAGCCGCCATGATTCTCTAACCTCCAGGCGAGCGAGGCTATCAAAAGCTCTGGGGACAGTCCCGAGCTACCTCACTGCACGGTCACCGCGATCGGAGCGGACGGGATCCCGTTGGTGACGACGACCAGATCGGCGGCGCCGGTTTCCATCGAGGCCGGCACGTCATAGAAGGTCGAAGCCGTCCCGCTGTAGGCGACCGCCATGGTGCTGTGGTCATGTGTCCGGGCGTAGAAGACATCCCCCGTCGCGCGATTCGTGATCCGCACCAGCGGATAGTTGGTGGCCGCCTGCGCGTCGTCGCCGTAAGCGGCGCCCTGGGAGAGACCGTTCAAGTTGTGTCCACTGATCAAGTACGTCGATCCGCGCGTGATCGTCGTCGTGGCCGCGTCGATCGTCGGCCTCCACGAGGGAAGCGGCGAGCCGGAGGAGCTGTAGACCCAGGCGTGCCCGCTGATGTCCGTCCACAGAATTTCACCCGTCGGGAGAACGAGCATGTTTCCGAGATACGACGGCTCGCTGTTCGCGGGAGGGGGCGACGGGACGTCGATCAGGCTCGTTCCGTTCCACTCGAAGAAGTCCGAGTGGCGCTTGAAGATTCCGGGGCTCGTCTGCACGAGCACGTTGCCGTTGGGTAGCAAGGCCGCGGGACCGTCAGCGACGTCGAAGTGGTGCGGAAAATCGGGTCCCGCAATCCAGGAGCCGCTGTGCGTGTCGAAGATCGCCGTATGGCCAGGCGTGTGAGGCGCGCCAGTCGCGCCCGTCGCGAAAACCGTCCCGTCGGGACGCAGCACCGCGGGCCCGAGCTCGTACGAGGCGTGGTTCGCGTCCGGATAGGAGTCCCAGAGCTGAACGATCGTGCTCCCCGCGCTGCTCCAGCTCCCGGTGGCGGGATGGTAAATCTCGGAGTTCATACCGGTCGCATCGTAGGAGAAGACATAGGCATCGACCGTCAAGACATGCCCGGACAGGCCCGGAAGCAGCGTCCATCCTTCCTCGTCGTTGACGGTGAACTTGCCCGCTCCCGTCGCCGTCCAGGTCAGCGAGTCCGCATCGAGCAGGGCCGCCTCCTTCGTGCAGCAGTTGGCGAGCATGAACGTTCCGTTGGGCAGAACGACGCTCTGCGCGTCACCGATGGTGTCCCATCCGTCGGGCGGATCGACCGGCGTCCAAGAGTCGGACTGCGGATCGTAGATCGCTCCGAGGGTGCTCCACACGGGCACGCAGGAGTTGTATTCGCCACCCTCGACGATCACGCGGCCATCCGGCAGCACCGCGGAGGCGAAATAGAGAGGCTCGTATCCCGCAGGTAGCGATGCGATCGGCGTCCACACCCCATTGACGTAGCTGCCCGTGCTGTCCGGAGTCAGCCGCCACCAGTCGGCACCGCATCCGTCGTGCGCGATGACGGTGCCATCCGTCAGGAGGAGTTGATTGCTGGCCGAAAATGGAGGCTGGTTGGCCAGCTTGGTCCAGCTTTGTGCGTGTGCGACACCCGAAGCGACCAGGAACACCAAGAGACAGAACGCGACCCTTCGTGTGGTTCCCATTTCGGACCTCCCTAAAGACATGAATCCGACAACACCCGGATCCTACTCTCGGGCTACGAAGGTGGGGGCTCCGTTCGTCGATGGGAGTCCTGGGAAAATTCTTGGACTCGGGGCAGAGGGCAAGGGTGAGGGGCGTGAAACAAGAAGTAGACGTTCTACGTACTGGGTAGTAGACGGTCTACGGCTATGGCAAAGACCCCCGACGATCCGCGCCTCGAGCTCCTCCAGGGGACCCTGGACATGCTCATCCTCCGGACCCTTCGGTGGGGACCTCGGCACGGCCACGGGATCGGCCAGGCCATCCGCCGGCAGTCCGACGAGCTGCTCAAAGTCGAGACCGGATCGCTCTACCCCGCCCTTCACCGGCTCGTGAAGCGCGGATGGCTGAAATCCGAGTGGGGTGTGAGCGAGGCGAATCAGCGGGCGAAGTATTACCGGCTGACGGCGGCCGGCAAGGCCCAACTGGTCCGCGAGCAGGACCGCTGGTCCCAGCTCGTGCGTGCGATCGGCCGGATCATGAACCCGGCGGCGGGCGAGGAGTAGCCATGCGACCACCCGACGACCTCGACCTCGACGAGGAAATCCGCGGCCACCTGGCAATCAGCATCCAGGAGCGGATCGACCGCGGCGAGGATCCGCGCTCCGCTCGGCTCGCGGCACTGAAGGAATTCGGATACATCGGGGCCGTCCGCGACTCCATGCATCGAGTCTGGTACAGCCGCTGGTTCGACGCTTCGGCATCGCTCCTCCAGGAGATGCGGATCAGCCTGCGGTCTCTCCTCCGCACCAAAGGACTGGCCATCACCGTGGTCGCGACTCTCGCGCTCGGCATCGGCGCCAACGCGGCCATCTTCAGCGTCGTCCGCGGCGTGCTGCTGCGCCCCCTCGTCAATCGCGACGCGGATCGCCTGATCTACATCCGCCAGAGCGCGCCCGGCATCGGCGCCGAGAACATGACGTTTTCCGTTCCCGAAATCGAGGACTTCAAGGCGCGCGCCAAGACCATCGGCGCATTCGGCGACTTCTCCACCGTTGAATTCACGATGGATGTCAATGGTGAGCCCCGCTCGGTGAGGGCCGGCGTGGTCGGCGGCTCGTTTTTCGAAGTGATGGGCCTGCGGCCGGTCCTCGGCCGACTGCTCACCACCCAGGACGATGGGCCGAACGCGCCCGGCGCGGCGGTGCTGACCCACCGGTTCTGGACCACATCGTTCCACAGCGACCCGAAGATCGTCGGCAAGACCATCCGCCTCGGTCCCGGCACCGCCACCGTGATCGGCGTCCTCGAGCCCTCGATTCCGTATCCCGCCGAGACGGAGATCATCGCGAACGTGTCCACGAGCCCGCATCACCTCGGCGCCACGATGGTCACCAGCCGTACGCACCGGATGACCGAGCTATTCGGACGTCTGGCGCCTCAAGCTTCCTTCGAGGCCGCGAAAGCCGAGCTGACGGGGATCCACACGGCGATCATGCGCGAGCACCCCGACGCGTACGCCGCGAGCGCCAATGTCCAGCTCGTCGTCCGGCGATTCGGCGATCAGGTCGTATTACCCGCGCGGACGATCCTGCTCGTCCTGTTCGGCGCCGCCGGGATCGTCTTCGTCATCGCGTGCTCAAACGTCACGACTTTGATACTTGCGCGCTCGGTGCGGCGCGAAGGTGAGCTCTCCGTGCGCGCCGCGCTCGGGGCGAGCCGCGGGGCGCTCCGTCGGACCCTGCTGGCCGAGAGCCTCGTCCTCTGCGGCGCCGGCGCCGTGCTGGGCGTGGCGCTGGCGCGCCCGCTCGTGGCTGTCGTCGCGCGCTACGCCTCGCGTTTTTCGGCGCGCGCGCTCGAAGTCACTGTCGATGCGAGTCTCCTCTGGGTCGGTGCGGGTCTCGCGATGGCGGCGGCGGTGCTGCTCGCTTGGATTCCGCGGCTCCCCTCCCCGCAGGCCCCGGCCGGGCTCGGGCTGGCCGGCGGCGGCACGCGGATCACACGCGGCACGAACCGGCGCCTGCGCGCCTTTGCAACGACGCAGATCGCCTTCTCCTTCGTGCTGCTCGCGGGCGCGGCCGCGCTTGTGGCTGCGCTCGTTGCGCTCCAGACGTCACCCACTCGCTACGACATGCGGCAGGTCGTGGCCTTCGACATCCCCGCGCCCGCCACGGGTTTCGGATATGGGAAAGTCGCCGACCTCTCGCTGGAACTGACACGGCGGATCGGCGAGCTGCCGGGCGTGCGGGGCGTCGCGGCCGCGAACGTCGTGCCCTGGCGCGACGCGGGAACCTTCCCGCCCTTTCAGTTCAACGCGGAAGGCTATACGCCTGCGAACGGCGAAGGGCTTCCGCACGCGCGGATACGCATGGTGACGCCTGGCTTCTTCAGTGTCCTCGGCGTTCCGCTGCTCGCCGGCCGCGACTTCAACGACGACGATCGCGCCGGCAGCGATCCCGTGGTCATCGTGAGCGAAAGTATCGCCCAGCGCCTGTTCCCGAACCGGGACGCCGTGAACCGGCGCCTCTCGTGGACCGAGTCGGGGCCAAGCTTCTGCGGGCCGTCGCGGTGCCGCATCGTAGGCGTCGTTGCCGACGTGGACGATGAAAACGTTGTTCCGGGACCCGCAATGACGATCTATCACCCAATGAGACAAACCGGAGTCGCCGGGCGCCTTTTCGTGCACGCCGACGGCGATCCGTACGCGCTCGTCCCGCAAGTCACGCGGCTCATCCACCAGATGTCCGCCGCCCAGCCGGTCGAGCGCGCCGCGACGCTCGAGGATGTGCGTGCCGAGGTGCTGGCGCCGGATCGGGTGAACACCTTCGTCGTCAGCGGATTCGCCGGCGTCGCGCTCCTCATAGCGGTCGTCGGCGTCGCGGGCGTCCTCGCCTTTTCCGTCAGCGCGCGCACCCGCGAATTCGGCGTGCGCCTGGCCATCGGCTCGACCCCACGCCAGCTGCTGATGTGCGTGGTCAAGGAAGGCGCGCGAATCGTCGGGATCGGGATCGCCGCGGGCGCCGCGGGCGGCTACGCGTTCGCCAGCATCGCCGGCAGCATCATCAAGGAGGTGCAGGTGCCGGGCGCGCTGCCCCTCCTCGGTGCCGCATCAGTCCTCGCGGCCGCAGGAGTCCTGGCCTCGTTGATGCCCGCCGCACGCGCGTCGCGCGTGGACGTCTTGCAGGCGCTGCGGTCGGAGTAGCCGGTCCCCTATTCAATCCGCATGCTGTTTCGCATGCGCGCCCACGCTTCGGTTGCGAGCGGCTGATCCGCCCGCGCGATCGAGAGGAGCTGGACGAGCTCGAGCTGGCGGACGAGGACGACCACCCCGTGCATCAGGAGGGGGTCTCCCTTCTGCCGCTGGATCCGCATCTCGAGCTCGATCGCCGGACTCCCGAGGAGCCTCCTCTCCCACCGCTGAGTCGAGACGGACCGTGTCCCGGCCACCGCCTCGACGTTCCGGACCATGCCGTCCGCCGCCCCCTCGAGGTTCGGCCGCTCGGTCCTGGCGAAGAGGACTCGGCCCGTCACGACGTTCAGGCCGTCCGCCTCGTGCCCCAGCCACGTCCACTGCTGCACCTTTCCCGAGAACTCCTTCGGGAACGGCATCGAGACGCCCTCGAGGCGCCAGGGCGTGTCCAGCATGACGCTGCTCTGGCCGATCTCGCCCGTCACCCACTTGCGGCTGAGAAGATCCTTCGCGACGCCAGGCTCGCGGCGGATCCAGCTCATCGCGCTGTTTCCGGCCAGCCAGCCGACGACCACGGCGACGGCCGTGACGAGAATCTTGATCGGCAGCGGCCGGTCGCGCCGAGCCGGCTGTGGAGACGGGTTCGGTTTCCGAACGCTCGTCGGTGTTGTTATCGAGCCCAAGCCGTCAGACTAAGCGGACCCATCGCGGTCGTCTGTGCCGAGGATTACAGGGTTGGCTGGGACGGTGGTATTCTCGAACCGACCTTTCCGGATTGGAGTGAAGCTATGCGCGTGCCCGCTCGCTCTCGCCTATCCCTGGGATTGGTAGCCCTCGCGATCCTCCTCTCACATTCAGCCCAGGCCGTCACCAGGACCTGGACCGGCGCCGGCGCCGACGACAACTGGACGACGGCGGCCAACTGGGGAGGGACGGCCCCCGTCGCGGGCGACGACCTGGTTTTCCCGGGCGGAACGCCCCGCCTGACCCCCAACAACGACTTCCCGCCGAACACGTCGTTCAACTCGATCACGTTCAACGGTGGAAGCGGCGGTTACACGCTCTCGGGCTTCGCCATTCTGCTCGTGGGGGGCATCAGCGCCGCCAACACCGCGGGAAACAACACCGTTCAGCTCCCGATCTCGCTCGCGGCCTCGCAGACGTTTTCCTGCACGATTCCCGGTCCGTCGGATCGTCTCGCCATTTCCGGGCAGGTCGACCTCGCCGGCGGCTTCACGCTGACACTCAACTCGGTGAGCGGCAGCATCATCGAAATGGACGGCGTGATCTCGAGCACGGGAGGCGTGACCTCGTCCGGCTCGGGCGTCGTCTTCATCGTCGCCAACTGCACCTACATAGGACCGACCAACATCAGCGCCGGCGACTTCGTGCTCGCCGGTTCCAGCCTCAGCACACCGAGCGTCGTGACCGTGACCGGCGGACTCCTGCAGTACGCCAACGGCGCATCGACCGGACCCGTCACCGCCACCGGCGGATTGGTGGCCTGCGAAGGCGGCGGTACGAGCCAGATCGGCAACCTCACGGACCTCACGCTGGCCGCCGCCGCGAGCCTCCAGATGGCGATGTACAGCGTGACCAACTACGGCCAGCTCAACGCGTCCGGCAACGTCAACCTCGGAGGCTCGAACCTCATCATCAGCTTCCTATTCACGTCGTCGACCGGCAACGCCTTCACGATCATCAACAAAACGAGCGGCGGCGCGGTCATCGGTACCTTCGCCGGCCTGCCCGAAGGCGCCACGTTCGTCTCCAGTGGGCGGACCTACCAGATCACCTACGTGGGGGGCGACGGCAACGACGTCGTCATCACGGACATCACCCAGGGTGGACCGACGGCGACACCGACCACGACACCGACGCTGACGCCCACGCCGCCGCCGAACGTGACTCCGACGCCCACGCCGGGACCGGGGCCGATCGCGACAGTGCCGACTCTCTCGCCTCAGCTCCTGGCACTGCTCGGACTGGCTCTCGCCCTGGTGGCGATCTTCGTGATCCGGAAGACCAGCTAGAACTCTTTCCTCCCTCGCCCCCGCCTGCGGAGGGCGAGGGCAGGGGTGAGGGGGTCAGCGCGAAACGGGCTTCGCGGACCCCCGCCGGATCGCCTCCACCTCTCGCTCGCAATCCTCGTTGATGCGTCTCCGGTCGGTCCGATACTCGCTCTCCGCTTTGTCGCGTTCGGCGGGATCGTGCATGCCCTTCAGAGCATCCTGGAAGAGGATCTCGCGTTCGGCAAGGCGCGCCGCCGCGACGCGACGGGCCTCCGCGATCGCTTCCTTCTGCTTCGCGCTGAGAGGCGTCTTCTTCGTTTCCGCCGGATCCGCGGCACGAAGCCGCTCCATGACGAGCTCGTAGGAGGACTTCGGAGGCTTCCCCATGAGCAAATGCTATCCGAGGGCGGAAGGGGGCGCATGCTGCACACGCGCCGCTCCGCGGGATTGATAAAGTCCGTCCCATGAGGCGGTCGGCATCTGTTACCACTTTCGAACGGAGTCGTATGACCACTTTTTCGACCCACGCCCGCGGTGCGGCGGTGGCGCGATGAGCGCGACGTCCCCTCCCGGGATTCTTCCCGTCATCCCGCTCGACCGGAAGAGCGACAAGCCTCTCTATAAGCAGCTCTACGAGGGCTATCGCAACGCCATCGTCGAGCACCGTCTGCGCAGCGGACAGCGCCTCCCGTCCACGCGCAGCCTCGCCGTCGAGCTCCAGATCTCGCGCATCCCGGTGCTCAACGCGTTCGAGCAGCTCCTGGCCGAGGGTTATTTCGAGAGCCGCGTCGGCTCGGGAACTTTCGTCGCGAGCTCGCTTCCGGACGCGATCTCCCGGCCCGCGCGCCAGGCCGCGCCCGCGCGAAAACACGTCCGGACGCCTCCGTCGCAGCGGATTCTCGCGAAGCGGTCCGAAGAAGTTCCTCTGACCGCCAGCTGGCCGTGGCTCGAGGGGCTCGAGCCGTTTCACTGCCCGAGCCCTCCGCTCGACCAGTTTCCCCTCAAAGTCTGGTCGCGACTCGTCGCCCGCCATTCCTGGCCCGAGGCGCACGACCTTCAGTACCACCTGCCGATGGGGCTGCCGGAGCTCCGCGAGACGATCGCCGAATACCTCCGGACGTCGCGTGCCGTTCGGTGCGACGCCGACCAGATCATGATCGTCAGCGGCTCCCAGCAGGCCCTGGATCTGACGACGCGCGTCCTGCTCGACGACGGCAGTCCCGTCTGGGTCGAAGAACCCGGATACTTCGGCACCCATCACGCCTTGAGGCTCGGCGGCGTACGACTCGTGCCGGTTCCGGTCGACGACGAGGGGCTCGACGTCGAGGCCGGAATCGCGCTGTGCCCGCGGCCGCGCGCCGTCTTCGTCACGCCCTCGCACCAGCTCCCCCTCGGCGTCACGATGAGCGCGTCCCGCCGGCTCCGGCTGCTCGAATGGGCCGACGCCCGCGGCGTCTGGATCATCGAGGACGACTACGACGGGGAATATCGATACGGCAACCTCCCGATCGCCTCGCTTCAGGGACTGGACCGCGGCTCTCGGGTCATCTACATCGGCACCTTCACGAAGTGCCTTTTCCCCTCTCTCCGCCTCGGCTACGTCGTGCTGCCCCGGGACCTCGTACCTGCCTTCACGTCCACGCGCCGCGCGATGGACATGTTCTCGCCGCTCTTCTTCCAGCGCGTGGTCGCCGACTTCATCCGCGACGGACACTTCGATCGCCACCTGAGGCGAACGCGCCTGGTGTGCCGCGAGCGGCGCGAGGCTCTCGTCGCCGCCCTCGACCGCGAGTTTGGATCGACGCTCCAGGTGACGGGCGATGAAGCCGGCATGTTCCTGATGACCATTCTTCCGCCCGGCCACCGCGACCGCGACGTCGCGCTCCGCGCCGCCCGCCACGGCGTCCGGACGTTTCCGCTTTCATCGTGTTACGTCGGCCGACCGCGGCAGCAAGGCCTCGTGCTGGGATACGGCGGGTTTTCTCCCAAAGAGCTCGAGAAGGGCGTCCGCCGCCTCGGCGCCGTTCTCGCCGATGAGGCGTCTTCCTCGACCTCGCCAGCGCCGGCGAGAACGAGCAGACGGTCCGGGTAAGCACTTCCCTTCGACTCAGTCAGATAATAGGACCCAACAGGAGGCATGCCATGAGTCGCCTCGGCGTCCGTTTCGTCATGGTCGGCTTCTTCCTACTCTCCGTTCCGTTACCCGCCGAGACTCTCACTGAGCTTTTCCAGAAAGCCAAGGCGCAGGTGAAGGACCATGCGTGGCATGAGGCTCTGACGACTCTCGACCAGCTCGACGTCGAATCCGCCAGGCCCGGTAACGAGACTGCCCGCCAGCGACTCGTCGCGCCGCTCGCCTTCTACCGCGGAGTGTGCGAGGCCAACCTCGACCAGGCCGAGAAGGCCGAGGCCGACTTCGCGACATTCCTGCAGGCGAACCCGGGGTCGACGATCGACAAGACCGTGTATTCAAAGAAGGCGGTCGCAGCCTTCGAGGCAGCGGGCAACGGAACCGAGTCGAACGGCACACTGTCACTTTCCCAGAGGTTCGAGGAGTTCAAGGCTCCGCCGAACATGGGTGAGGAACCGGACGAGCGGTGGGCGGATGGACCGGTGAAGTGGATCATCACGCCCGAGGAGACGGCGGCCTGGGCTGCGCTGACGAGCGGAGCCGAGCGTGCCGAGTTCGTCGAGAAGTTCTGGGAGGCGCGCAACCCGAAGCCTGGCTCCGGAGACAACCCAGCGCGCACGGCGCTCGAGCGGCGGATCGCGTTCGCGGACGCCTATTTCCAGGTGGACGAGAAGAAGCGCGGGAGCCTGACGGATCCGGGGATGGTCTTCGTGCTGCTCGGCCCGCCGACCCGCACCGGCCGCAAGCCGATGAAGACGGGTGAAGACCCCATCGATTCGGATGGCATGTCGAACGAGGCGAAATGGTGGATGGCGGGCAGGACTTCGGTTCACCCCGATCCCACGACCGCCGCCGACGTTTCCAACAGTTTTCGCGAAATCTGGCATTACCGGCGAGAGGCCTTGCCGAAGGGCGTCTCCATCGACCAGCTGGACATCGTCTTCGTCACCAAGAAGGGGGCCGGACGATTCGTCCTCCAGCGCGACCCCGCGGTCCTCGCCACGCTCAACGCGGCGCGCTCGGGCAGGGGTCAGTCCTGATTTCGATGCCTCTCGGCGGCCACGGTTCGCAGCGATCCTCCGGTGGCACCGCACGCGGCGTGCGGAAGAGTCTGGTCGACTCCTGCTCGCGACTCATCCGGTATCTCGAGAAGCGAAACGACATCCTCCTGCTGACCACCAGCACCCGTTACCAGAAGGAAACGTGGGACGTCCCCAAGTCGACGCAGCTCGCGCTTCGCATCGTTGACCACCTTCGGCTCGAGAAGAAGAGGGTCGCTCTGCTCGATGTCGCGAAGCTGCGGATCTACACATGCGAAGGCAATGTCAGCGCGAAGAAGGGCAACAAGTGCGGCGTCCTGGAGGCCAAGCTGCCCGACCGTTCCAAGAACCCGACCGGCCATCACCGGTGCTGGGCATCGATCAACAACCCCGACGACGAGCTCTACCAGGTGAGCCGACAGCTCTTTCGATCGCGGGTCGTCGTCTTCTTCGTCTCCGTTCGGTGGGGACAGACCAACAGCGTGTATCAACGGCTCTTCGAACGCCTGAGCTGGATCGAGAACAGGTTCACGACGCTCGGAGAATCACCGATACCCCAGCTGAAGAATCTCGAGGCAGGGATGGTCCTCTTCGGCCAGAACTGGAACGACGCCCGGGTCCTGAAGACCCAGCGGCAGAATTTCAAGTGGTTCGGCTGGAAGACTCCGCAACCCCTCAGCTTCTACTGGCAGTACACGCGGGACGCCGAGGACGAATCGCCTGAGTCGTACCTGGGGGCCGTCGAGGAATTCGACGCTCTGATGCGTACGGAGTTGCCACGCTGATTCTCGTCCGCACGTGGGAGCACGCCCTGGACGTCGTTTTCATCACCAAGAAGTGGATCAGCCGATTCGTCCTCCAGCGCGATCCCGCGGCCTGAACCACCTCTTTCTACTGCCTCTCCCCGCCGGATCTCCTCCTCATCCCCCGTGGCGGTCGCTCGTGCCTACCACTCCCGCGGAAAAAACAGAGCCAACGTCAGCGCAGACCCGATCGCGAGCGAAATCCACGGATTCGTGACGAAATACCCATAGACCATCAATGCGATACCGATGACCACAGGCCGAGGTTCGGAGTTCTTTCGGCCGTAACGGAAAGCCGCGAAACCGATGAGACCGAACCATACGGCCAGCAGGATCGTGTACAGCGAAAACCCCGCAAGCAGTCCGCCGGGATCGGGGCCTTCCATTAAGAGCAGGATACGCGCGTTACCCCGCGCGTTGTCAGGGTGAGGATCAGCTCTTCGGTGCTTCGGGCGGGATTCGCGAGATCTGCACGCTGACGATCTTCCACTGGCCGCCGCGTTTCACGTAGATGTCGATGTATCGATATTGGCTCGTGAAAGGCTTGCCGTTGTAACGGCCCGTCATGCGCGTGCGGCCGGAGAGCAGCGCCACATCCCCGTAAACGCGCACGTCGAAGTCTTCCACCGTGTAGGGATCGATCTGCAGGTCGGCCGACATGAGGTCGTCCACGAAAGCTGCCTTGCCCGCGACCTCGCCGCTGCCGTCGATGTTGCGGAAGTCCTCCGCCATGTTGGCCTCGACGGCGGCACGATCCTTCCGGACGATCGCCTTGCGATCCGCCTGCGCCCTGAGCTGGGCGACGAGAGCCGAGTCGTCGGCCTGCACTCGGCCGTTGGCGGCCAGGAGTGCGGCGCCGAGGGCTCCGACTCGAGCCATCCGCGAGAGCGACCGGGAGCTGGCAAGAATGAGCGCCATTACGTTCCCTCCTGTTCGGGAAGCTGATCCTAATAGGATGCCCGCATGATTTCGGTGCTTGTGACCGGTCTTCTGGCGCTGGCGCTGCCGCAGGCCGCCGCGCCGCAGCCCTGCGGGTCGAAGGGAATCGCTGTCCAGGTGCTCGGCTCCGGCGGTCCCGAGATGCAGGACAAGCGTGCGTCCGCGAGCTACCTGGTCTGGCAGGATGGCCGAGCCCGGGTGCTGGTGGACGCGGGGGGTGGAAGCGCCCTTCGTTTCGGAGAAAGCGGCGCGCAGATGGCGCAGCTCGACGCGATCCTGTTCAGCCACTTTCACGTGGACCACAGCGCCGACTTCGCGGCACTCGTCAAGTCGTCCTGGTTCGAAGACCGAACGCGCCCGCTACCTGTCTTCGGACCGCCCGGAAACGAATTCATGCCGTCCACCACCGAGTTCGTCGCCGATCTCTTCGGATCCAAACGCGGCGCCTACCGTTACTTAAGCGACTTGTACGAGCCCCGGGAGCAGGGCAGCTACAAGCTGCAACCCCACGACGTCGCCGGGAACGCGTCTCAGACGGCGGCGTTCCGGAACGGCGACCTGGGGGCGTATGCGGCCCGCGTCGTCCACGGAGGCGTGCCCGCCCTGGCCTGGCGGATCGAGATCGACAAGGAGGTGATCGTCTTCAGCGGTGACACAAGCGGCGAGGGAGGTCTCGCGCAGCTCGCCAACGACGCGGACCTCTTCATCGCGCACAACGCCGTCCCCGAAGGCGCGACCGGTGTCGAGAGAAACCTCCACATGCCGCCGTCGGTGATCGGCCAGATCGCTGGCGCCGCCCACGTCAAGCATCTCGTCCTCTCGCATCGCATGTTGCGGACCCTGGGCAAGGAGGATCAGACGCGTGGCGAGATCAGGAAGCGATACACCGGACCGATGGAGTTCGCCAACGACCTCGACTGCTTCCGGGTCCCGTAGGGTCCTTCCGTCGCCCGGGCACGCGATCGGAACGTACTCGCGGACTCCGCTGCCGCCGGCGGCGAAGTAGACTTTGCAGACTCGACCTGAAGGAGGACTCATGCGAAGGCTCTCGGTGCTTTGTGTGCTCGCTTTCCTCGTCCTCGCAAGCCCGGTCTTGGGACAAGGCACCCTTATCCCGAATGCTTCATTTCCGGTCGTCGGCTCGAGCGGGGGTGCCCTTGGCTCGTTCTTTCGCACGGCATTTCAGCTCTCGAACATCACTGGAGTCCCCATTGACGTGAGACTCGTCTTCCGGCCCGCGGGAACTCCCGCAACGCTCAGCGACCCGACCTACGTCCTGCACCTCGGCCCGAGGGAGACCAGGTCCTACACGGACATCGTCGAGACAATGGGCCAGACGGGCTTGGGA
>JBKOVK010000189.1:0-27812 GCA_046724475.1 Acidobacteriota bacterium
CACCTGTCCCTCGTAGAACAGCGTCTTGTCGAGTCCCACCCAGCCCTCCGCTTTCGCCGACACGTCCCGGCCGGCGAGGGTGAGGTCGGGTGTCGCAAGTTTGCCGTCCGCCAGCTTGAGAGACGTTTCGAGCGTCGAGAACTTCGTCGATTCGAGGCTCGCGGGGACCTGGAAGCCGGCGACCTTTCCGACCGCCGAGAGTGCGCGGGCGACCTCGGGCATGAGCTGGACCGTGCGCAGGTCGGCGTCGGAGACGGAGAGATGCCCTTCGCCGTGCGCGGTCTTCGAGACGGCGTCCCAGGAGAGGCCGCGCGTGGAGAGCGTCAGCTTTCCCTTCATGGTGCCCGCAAAGACATTGCGCAGGGCCGTCAGGTTCTCGACGAAGGGTTGGGCCTGCACGCGTTCGACGTCGAGATCCACGCGCGATTCGCTCTTGGGCTGCGAGAAGTTGGATTCGATGCGGCCGCCGAGCGTGCCGCCGAACACACCGGCGGTCGGCACGAGCGTCAGCGCGCCTTTGTTCCAGGTCCAGTCGGCGACGAGCTTCTCGAAGTCGAGCTTCTTCAGCTTGCCCGACGGCACGGTCAGGCGTCCCGACAGCGGCGCCGGGCCGCGCGAGCCCAGCGTGGCTTGGGCCGACGGCGCCGTGAAGAGCGTCTCCCCGTTCATCGTGACGTTGAAGGGCGCCGCGTCCACGGTTCCCGTCGTCTCGAGATCCGGCGGCGAGCCTTCGATCCGCGCGTCGAGCTTCAGCTTTCCGGCGAGCCGAACGTTTTCGGGAAGCCGGCCCGCCAGTCCCGGAAACCCGGTCACGTCGTCGATCGGAACTTCTCCCGGCGTGGAGACGCGGACGTCGACGCGGGGCGTCTTCTTCAGATCGTCCACGCGGCCCTCCACCGCGAGCGCCAGGCTCGCCACGTCGAAGAGCGAGCGGCCGATCACCAGAGTGCCCTTCGGCCAATCGAGCGTCAAGGCGAACGTGCCGTCGGTCGTCGGAATCGGCGACGACGGTCCCGCCGGGTCCACCGCCACGTTGCCGGTGAGCTTCAGCGCCCCGAGGAGCTCGCCCTCGGCTTTACTCTCGATCGAAAGCGTGCCCGGGTCGGCTTCACGAAACGCCGCCACGTACGGAGCCAGGCGCTTCAGCTCCATGCGCTTGACGGATAAGGTCGCCTGCACGGGTGCTTCGCCGACGGGTGCGCCCTCCTGAGGAGGAGGGCCGACGGTTCCCTTCAACGAGAGATTGCGAACGTTGTCCACGAGAAACCGGGCGGCCACGTCGAACCGCGCCGGCGTCCTCGGTCCGATGTCCGTGATGCGTCCCGTCAGGTCGTCGAGAGCGATCGTGGGCGGCTGGTCCGGATTCGTCTTCCGGTCCACGAAAACGAGGCGTCCGCGATCGATCTCGATGCGTGAGACCAGCAGGGCCGCCGCCGCGGTCCGGGAGGCCGGGGCGCTCTCCCTCTGTCCCGCGGACAGGAAGTCGTCGATGTTCTTCTTGCCGTCCTGGTCGCGTTCGATTGTGACGATGGCGCCGTCGAGGACGATCTTCCGGACCTCGACCCGCCGAGAGAGAAGAGGCCAGAAAGCGACTTTCACGGAGGCGCGATCGGCGGACACCAGAGTGTGCGTCGACCAGTTCGGGCCGTTCAAGACTGCGAGGTTCTCGACCCCCGCGCCCAGCCCCGACAGTATCTGAATCCGCATCTTCCCGATCTCCACCTTGCGGTGGAGCGAGGCCTCGGCGGCGGAGATTACTCGGACCTTCACCGTCTCGAGCGAGACGACGTAGGGCAGTGCGAGGGCTGCGAGGATCAGGACGCCGAGGAGGATCGCCGCGATAAGAAGCAGCCGACGGCCGGTCGGGGACATCGAGGCGAACCTACCACGGCGTCTGGAAATGTTCGGGATCCCTCGCTGCGCTCGGGATGACGGCTGAAGGTGTCATCCCGAGGAGCAAAGCGACGAGGATCCCGTCCGAGATTCGCCGAGAGCGCTACTCTTCTTTTTCTTCCTCTTCGGTCTCCTCGACGGCCTCGCGCGTGCGCTCGGTGATAATGCCTTTGTCGGAGGTCCCGCCGCCGCCGGACCCGGAGAGCGAGCCCGCGCCGCCGAAGCCGCTTCCAGTATGGACATCACCACCGGAGCGGGAATTCGGATAACCGCGATACCCGTGCTTGCGGCGTTTCGTGCGGGGCGTCGAGTCCTCATCTGAGGACGACTTCTTCGTCGGCATAGAGACTCCTTTCAGATCCATATACGCAGGAACGCGTGCAAAGGACGCGCCGTTGCAGAACTGTGGAAATCTCGAAAAACCGACGCTGTGAGCAGACGATACAGTACGGCGCCGGGGGTCTGGAAGATGGCGAACCGCGTCGCGGTCGTGACGGGAGGCACACGGGGAATCGGGGAGGCGATCGCGCGACGCCTGGCCGTCGACTCCTTCCGCGTCTACATCTCGGGCACCACCGAAAAGTCGGTGCGCTCCGCCCTGCAGCGGTATGCGAAAGACGGGCTTCTGGACATTCATGGCTTTCCGGCGGACGCGCGGAAAGAAGAGGACCAGAAACGGCTGATCCACTCCGCGGCGCGCGAGGGAGGACGGCTCGATGTCCTCGTCAACAACGCCGGACTCGGCCACTTCGCACCGGTGGACAAGCTCACGCCGGCGCAATTTCGCGAGACGCTCGAAACCAATCTCTTCGGCGCCTATTACGCCGTCCACTATGCCGCACCGCTGATGAAGAAGAACGGGGGCGGGTTCATCGTGAACATCGCTTCGCTCGCGGCCGTCAACGCGTTCGCCGGCGGCTCGGCGTACAACGCGTCGAAGTTCGGGCTGCTGGGCTTCTCCGAGGCGGCGATGCTGGACCTCCGACACGAGGGCATCCGGATGGCCACGGTCCTGCCCGGCTCCGTGGACACCGAGTTCGGGCACCCGACCAGCGGGCGCGAGTCCTCCTGGATGCTCCGTCCCGAGGACGTCGCCGAGGCCGTGGCCGATCTCGTCCGGTTCCCGGAGCGTGCAATCGCGTCGCGGATCGACCTGCGCCCGTCGAAGCCTCCGAAACAGTAGGAGATCCGTGCTGCCCGACCTTCCGACGATCCTGGCCCTCGCGGCGTTCGTGCTGATCTTCGCGGGACTGTCCGAGGGCCTGGTGTCGCGAGCGCCGCTGTCTTTTCCGATCCTCTTCCTGGGCTTCGGGTACTGGCTCGGGAGCCGCGGCGTCATTCCGACCGATCCGCGTTCCCCGGTTCTCTCCGCCGTCGCCACCGTGACCCTCGCGCTGGTCCTCTTCCTGGACGCGGTGCGCCTGAAGTTCGACCGCGCGCCGAGCGAGTGGCTGGTCCCGTCGCTCGTCCTGGGGCCGGGGACGCTCCTGACCGTCGCGCTGGTGGCGACGGCGGCGCATTTTCTCCTGGGCGCCGGACTGCTGACGTCCGTCCTGCTCGGCGCGATCCTGTCCTCGACGGATCCCGTCGTTCTGCGGGACATCGTCCGGGACAAGCGGATCCCTTCGGCGATCCGCCAGGGGCTGACGACCGAGGCCGCGACCAACGACGTCGTGGTCCTGCCCATCGTCCTGATCGCGATCGCGGTCGCGAAGACGCAGGCCACGACGTTCGGCGGCTGGGCGTTGATCCTCGGCAAGCTCCTGATCCTGGGGCCGGCGGTGGGGTTCGGAATCGGAGCGCTCGGCGCATGGCTGATGTCGAAAGCCGACGCGCGCTTCGGGATCCGGCGCGAGTATCAGTCCCTCTACGGAATGGGGCTCGTGTTCGCGTCGTACACGGCCGCCGTCGCGCTGGGCGGCGACGGGTTCCTCGCGTCCTTCGCGGCGGGCGCGGCCATCGCGGCTCTGGACCTGGAGCTCTGCGACTGCTTCCTCGAATACGGCGACGCGACGTCCGAGATGATCATGCTCTTCGCGTTCATCCTCTTCGGCGCGGTCCTGACGACGCTGGTCGGAACGGTGCCCCTCGGCCTCACGCTTCTCTTCGCCGCCGTCACGCTCTTCGTCGCGCGCCCGGCGGCGGTCGCCGTCGTGCTGCGCCGGGCGGCGCTTTCGCCGATGGCGCGCGGGTTCATCGCGTGGTTCGGTCCGCGCGGGCTGTCCTCGCTGCTGTTGGCCCTCCTGGCGGTGTCCGCCGGGGTTCCGGGCGCCGAGACCGTGCTGGCCTTCGCGGGTGTGGTCGTGACGGTGTCCGTCGTCCTTCACGGGATCACGGCCACGCCTCTGACGGCGTTGTACGTGAAAGCCGTCGCCGAGCGGACGCTGGCGGAAGAGCGCGTCAGCACGGCCAGCGAGATGCTGCGGTCGGGAGCGATCAAGATCGACGACGTGCCCATGCTCGACGGGCCCGAGCTCGTGAGGCGGCTGGAGAGTCCCGATCCGCCGGTGGTTCTCGACGTGCGCTCGCGGTCGAGCTTCGAGAAGGACCCGGAAGGCATTCCGGGCGACATACGCGTTCCGCCCGACCAGGTCGAGGCCTGGGCCATGAAGCGCAACCGCGACCGGCCCATCGTGGCCTATTGCACCTGACCCAACGAAGCCACCAGCGCCCGTGCGGCGCGGCAGCTTCGAAAGATGGGCTTCGACGCATCGGTTCTGAAAGGCGGTTTAGCGGCCTGGCGCGCGGCCGCTGGGAAGGCGGCGCCTCCGGCCCCACCCGCAGTCCAAGCCGAAACCAAGAGTCCGGCCGCCCGCGTCTGAGCCTGCATCTATCGGAAAACAAAGCGATTCTTAAGATCTCGTCACTGTCACTGCGATGACAGCGCCCGAGCCTAAAATAATGTTTGGCATCCCCGGAATGTCGAAAGAAGCCGATCGACTCGAGACCGGCCGTGCGCCCGCATCGCGAGGCCTCGTCGCGGATGCCTCGGTCGGCCTCGCGCTGACCGCGGCCTACGTCCTCTTCGCCCGGATCGGGCTGAGCTTCCATGCGGTCAGCTCGTTCGCGACGCTGGTGTGGCCTCCGAGCGGCGTTTCGCTCGCGGTGCTGCTTCTGCTGGGCTCTCGCTTCTGGCCGGCCATTACGCTGGGAGCCTTTCTCGCGAACGTCTGGACCGGCGCACCGGTCCCCGTAGCCCTCGCGATCGCCGCGGGCAACACCGGCGAGGCGGTCTTTGCGGCGTGGGCACTGCGGAGAATCCCGGGATTCCGGACCGAGCTGGACCGTCTGCGCGACGTGGTCGGTCTCGTCGTCTTCGGCGGGATCCTTGGCCCGGTATTGAGCGCTACGGTCGGGGTGTCGAGCCTGTCGGTCGCAGGGCTCGTCCCTCCGGACGTCTGGGTCACGACCTGGCGCGCGTGGTTTCTCGGCGACTCGATCGCGATCCTGATCCTCACTCCCTTGATCCTGACCTGGACCGCCACGGCGC
Organism: Acidobacteriota bacterium; assembly: GCA_046724475.1. Classification (GTDB taxonomy): domain Bacteria; phylum Acidobacteriota; class Thermoanaerobaculia; order UBA5066; family Gp7-AA6; genus DAHUXD01. The sequence continues at coordinate 5,384 of JBKOVK010000189.1, forward strand.
CCGCCGGGCGCCCGCGCACGCTCATCGAGAAGGCGGCGCTGACGCTCCTGATCTGCGCCGCCAGCTACTTCCTCTTCGGAGTGACGCAGAACGGCACGACGGCGGTGCTCGCCCCCGTCCTGATCTGGGCCGCACTGCGCTTCGAGGTGCGCGGCGCCGCGTTCGCGACGATGCTCGTGGCCGCGATCGCGATCTGGGCGACGGCGCACGGCCGCGGTCCCTTCGCGAGCCCTGTCGTCGCGGAAGGGCTCCTGCGGCTCCAGTCGTTCATGCTGCTGACCTCCGCGACGTTCCTCGTCCTCGGCGCGACGACGCTCGAGCGCCGGCGGGCGGATGCGGCACGCCGGGAAGCCGAGGCGACGTCGGAGGCGAGCGAGACGCGCTACCGTAACATCGCGGACTCGGTCGAGCAGCTCCTCTGGATGAGCGACCCGGAGGGCAACGTCACGTTCCTCAACAAGCACTGGGAGAAGGTCATCGGCCCCGTGCACGAAGCCAGAGGCATGGGATGGGCCGATGTCGTCCACCCGGACGACCTGGCGGAAGTCATGGAGAAGTGGCGCGCCGGGATCGCCTCCGGACGGCCGTATCGAGCCGAGATGCGCGCCCGGACGCGGTCCGGCGAGTATCGGTGGATGCTCGCGCGGGTGGTGCCGGTCCGGGACGCCCGAGGCCGCGTGGCGGCCTGGTTCGGCGCAGCGGCCGACGTGCACGCGCTGAAGACAGGGCAGGAGGAGCTCCGCCGCGCCAAGGAGGCGGCCGAGGAGGCCGGCCGGGCCAAGGACCGCTTCCTCGCCACGCTGTCTCACGAGCTGCGCACGCCACTCACGCCGGTGCTCGCCTACAGCTCGATCCTGGAGCGCGATTCCTCGCTCGACCGAGAGACGCGGCGCCGGGCCGAGGTCGTGCGGCGCAACGCCGAGCTCGAGGCCCGCCTGATCGACGATCTGCTCGACTTGACGCGCGTGACCTCCGGCAAGCTCGAGATGCACAAGGAGACCGTCGGTCTCTACGAGGCGATCGACCACGCCATGGAGATCTGCCGCCAGGACGCCGACGCGGCCGGAGTTTCGCTCGCGAGGGTGGCGACGAAAGAGGAAGCCTTCGTGCATGCCGATCCCGCGCGCCTGCGGCAGATCTTCTGGAACATCCTGAAGAACGCGATCAAGTTCACGCCGCGCGGAGGGAAGGTCCTCATCCGAAGCGTGCCCGCGGAGGAAGGGTTCGCCGCCGTCGAGATCTCCGACACCGGGTCCGGAATCGAGGCGTCGGAGCTCCACCGCATCTTTCAACCCTTCGAACAGGGCGTGCGCGGGAAGGGGGGCCTGGGACTCGGCCTCGCGATCTCGCGCGGGCTCGTCGAGGCGCACGGCGGGACGCTGTCGGCCCACAGCGCCGGTCCCGGAGAAGGCTCGACGTTTCGGATCGAGTTTCCATCCGTCGCACCGCGGCGCGAGCCCGCCCTGCCGACCGGCACGACGCCGCGGTCGGGACAGCGCGCCGTGCGCCGCGTCCTTCTCGTCGAGGACCACGTGGACTCGGCCGCCGCCGTGAAGGAGCTGCTCGGCGTCCTCTCCTGCGATGTCGTCGTGGCGCACACGCTCCGGGCCGCTCTGGACGCTTCCCTTACCGGGCCGTTCGATCTGGTTCTCTCGGACCTCGGGCTGCCCGACGGGAACGGCCTGGATCTGATGCGCACCCTGAGGGACCAGCACGGGCTCTCGGGAATCGCCATCACGGGCCACGGGATGGCCGAAGACCTCCGCAACACGCGCGACGCCGGCTTCGTCGGACACCTGGTCAAGCCGATCACGCTCCAGCGCCTTTCCGACGCCGTCGAGGTGTTTTTCCAGGAGCGCGAAGCGGCCGCGCCGCGGAGGTAACTTCTCTCGCGCCGTGACGTATCTTGGCCGGAGGCCGACGTGTCCACTCTCATGCAAGACGTTCGCTACGCTGTTCGCACGCTCGCGAAAACTCCCGGATTCACGGCGGTGGCTCTGGCCACGCTCGCTTTGGGAATCGGGGCCAACACCGCGATCTTCTCGGTCGTTAACGCCGTCCTGCTGGCCCCGCTCGCGCACCCGGAGCCCGAGCGCCTGGTCCGTGTCTACCAGACGTTTCCGAAACAGAAGGTCTCGACAGCGGGAGCCTCGTACCTCAACTACGAAGACTGGGCCCGCCAAACGCGCTCCTTCGAAGACCTCGGCGCGATCCGCCTGCACGACTACACGCTGACCGGGCGCGGCGAGCCCGCGCTCGTCGTGGCGGGAACCGGCACGTCGACGATGTTCCGTCTGTTGCATGCCCGGCCGCTGGCGGGGCGCGCCTTCGTCTCCTCGGACGATGCTCCCGGTGCCGCCCCCGTGGCGATCCTCTCCGAGGGACTCTGGCGCGACCGATTCGGAAGCGACCCGTCCGTCATCGGCCAGGCGGTATCGCTCGATCAGCGTCCCTACACGATCGTCGGCGTGATGCCCGCGTCGTTCAAGACGCCGGGAGATCTGCCGGCGCAGCTGTGGACGCCTCTGTCCCAGGATCCGGTGTTCGCCGACTTGCGCCAGAAGAGGGGAGGGCACTACCTGACGGTCGTGGGACGGCTCGCGCGGGGAGTTTCGCTCGGGCAGGCCCAGGCGGAGCTCGCCACGGTCGTCGACGGGCTCGCGCGGAAGTACCCCAAGGAGAACGAAGGCTGGGGCGTGCGGCTCGTACCTCTCGCGGAGAGCCTGGTCTCGGGAGTCCGTACGGCGCTGCTCGTGCTGCTGGGCGCGGTCGCGCTGGTCTTCCTGATCGCCTGCGCCAACGTCGCCAACCTCCTGCTCGTGCGCTCCGCGGCGCGGGCTCGCGAGGTCGCGATCCGCGCCTCGCTCGGCGCCGGGAGGGCGAGGCTCATTCGCCAGTTTCTGACCGAGTGTCTCGTGCTCGCGTTGACCGGAGGGCTCCTCGGCCTCTCTCTCGCGTACGCCGGGATGGGAGCGTTGCGGCGCTGGCTGCCCGCGGATCTGCCGCGCCTCGACGAGATCGCGATCGACCGGCGCGTCCTGCTCTTCACGCTCGGCGCCGCTCTCGTCTCGGCAGTCGTTTTCGGGCTCGCCCCCACCGTCCAGGCGTCGCGCACGACCCTCTGGGCGTCTCTGCGGGAGGGCGCCGCGGGGACCGGCGAAGGGGGAGGCGCGAAACGGCTGCGAGGGCTCCTCGTCGTGGGAGAGACGGCGCTCTCCTTCGTCCTTCTCGTGGGAGCGGGACTCCTGGTGAAGAGCTTCGTGCGCCTCCAGGAAGTCCCGCTGGGATTCGAACCGGCGCGCGTCCTGACGGCCGGCATGTCGCTTCCGCGCGCGCAGTACGTCGAGCCCGGGCAATGGCTGGGCTTCTACACGTCCCTGGTCGAGAGGCTCAAGGCGGAGCCGGGTGTCGAGGACGTCGCGGCGGCGCTGCCGCTGCCGCTGATGGGAGGCGGCCTGAATTTCGCATTCAAGATCGAAGGCAAGACCGAGGAGACCGGATCGGACCTTTCCGCGAACTACACCGCCGTCACGCCCGGCTATTTCCGCGTGATGGGTCTGAAGCTCGTCCGCGGACGCTTCCTCACCGACTCGGATTCCGCCGAGCATCCGAAGGTTTGCCTGATCTCCTCGGAGTTCGCCCGGCAGTTCTTTCCGGGCGAGGACCCCGTCGGCAAGCGCCTGATCTTCGGCTTCAAGGAGCCCGTGCCACGCGAGATCGTCGGCGTCGTGGGCGACGTGCGGCGCGACGGCCTCGGTGTGGTGTCGAGGCCCGAGATGTACGTGCCGTTCGCCCAGGATCCGTGGTGGGCCGCGTACGTCGCCGTCCGCGCAAAGGGCGATGCGGCGCCATTCGCATCGGCAATCCGCAACCATGTACGGGCCCTCGATCCGACCCTCCCCATCGAGGACATCCAGCCGATGACGCGGACCGTCTCGGAGTCGGTGGCGCAGCCGCGCCTGCGCGCGACGCTCCTGGGTCTGTTCGCCGCGGCGGCGCTGCTTCTCGCGGTGCTCGGGATCTATGGCGTCCTCTCCTACAGCGTGGGCCGTCGCACGCGCGAGGTCGGCATCCGGATCGCGCTCGGGGCGCAGCGAGGCGACGTGCTCGGCATGGTTCTCCGGGAAGGCCTCGTGCTGTCGGCGGCGGGACTCGCCCTGGGACTGGCGGGAGCGTTCGTGCTGACGCGCTTTCTCTCCAGCCTCCTCTTTGAGGTCAGCCGGCTGGATCCGTGGACTTACGCGGCCGTCGCGGCGGCTCTGCTCGCCGCTGGCCTGCTGGCCTGCTGGGTCCCCGCTCGCCGCGCCACGCGCGTGAACCCGATTCTGGCGCTGCGACAGGAGTAAGGACGGCGCCCTTCACCCCAGCCCTCTCCCCCGGCGCGGGGGAGAGGGAGTGCTCTTCTCGCTCATGACATCATCAATGTGCGATGTCACGAGATGGCCGCTCGGAAGGCCTCCTCCGTTCCACCTGGAACCGCTGGGCGGGGCTGGTCGTTCGCCATCGCTGGCTCGTGGTGGCGGTCTGGCTCGTCGGGTCGCTCGGCCTGATTCCGCTGGCGCGCCACCTGGAAGGCAAACTCGAGGTCTCGGCCCGCATGCCGAGCGGCCAGGCCGAGGGAGTCCGGACCGACCTCGAGCGGCGCTTCCGCTCGCCATTCACCTACCGGGTCCTTCTCGTCGCCGAGGGTGTTCCGAGCCCGGCCGTTCCCGAAGGCCGGGCGGCCCTCGAACGCATCGTCGGGGCGTTGCGCAACGTGCCGGGCGTCGCCGGAACGCTGTCCTCGATCGACACGCAGGATCCGATCTTCCGCGGGCAGGACGACGGCTTCCTGATCGTCGTGGGCCTCGATGCCGGCGACGCGCCCGTGGAGACGCTGCTGCCGCGCTTGCGCGAAACGACCGAGAGCCTCGTCCGCGAGCTCCACCGCAAGTACTCGGGGGCCTGGCTGGGCTGGACGGGCGAGGCCCCGCTCAACTACGACCTGCGGATCGCCTCGACGCAGGATGCGCGTTCGGCCGAGCTGCGCGTCCTGCCTTACACGCTGCTGCTCCTGCTGCTCGCGTTCGGGAGCATCGTGGCCGCGGTCCTGCCGATCGGCGTCGGGATACTTTCGATCGCGCTCTCGATGGGAGTCGCGGCGTGGGTCGCAGAGTATTTCACGCTTTCGATCCTCATTCAGAGCCTGGCCTCGATGATCGGCCTCGGACTTGGCATCGACTATGCGCTGTTGACCGTCAGCCGTTTTCGCGAGGCCCTGGCCGCCGGCCGCGGCGCGAAGGAGGCCGCCGAGGAAGCAACCCGCCAGGCGGGATGGACGATCCTTCTCTCGGCTTTTCCCGTATCGATCAGCTTTGCGGCGCTCCTGACGATCCCGCTCTCGGAGCTGCGGTCGGTCGGTTTCGCCGGCCTGACCGTCACCGTCTTCGCGCTGCTCCTCTCGGTGACGCTCCTCCCCGCGGTTCTGGCGATGCTGGGGACCCACGTGGACTTCCTGCGCGTGCGGCCGAAGCGGCGGAAGTTCCGCGCCCGCGGATCGGGGACGTGGCGCCGGTGGGCGCACGGTGTCATCGCGCATCCGCTCATCTCGCTCGTGCTGGCGAGCGCGCCGCTTCTGCTGCTCGCGTGGCAGTCGACGCGACTCGACACGCAGATGCCCAGGGGCGACTGGCTGCCGAAAGGGTCGGAATCCGTGCGCGCATACCAACGGCTGCAGGCGATGGGCCGCGAGAACCTGATCCACTCGCTGCGCGTGGTGCTCGACTTTCCCAAGGGAGTCACCATCGAGACGCCTGAGGGCTGGAACGCCGCGAAGCGCCTCTTCGAGAAGCTCAAAGCGGATCCGCGCGTCACCCGCGTGCAGTGCCTCCCGGGCCTCGGGATGCTCAACCGCCCGGACGGGCTGCGCTTCTTGCCGCTGCTGCCGCCGGCGGTCCGCCAGACCTTGGCAGCGGCCGACGGGAGCTCGACGCTCTTCGAAGTCATTCCCGCGGAGAGCGTGTCGCCGAGCGGGCAGGTCACCTTCGCGCGCGAGCTCCGAACGTGGAAGGCGGCGGAGCTGACCGAGCTTCCGGGCGTGGCGATGCGCGTGGGAGGGCGGCCCGGCTTCGAAGCGGATTACGAGGACACGGTCGGCCGGCATTTCCACCGCGTCATCTTCCTCGTCGTCGGGTGCACGCTGCTGGCGCTGTTCATCGGCTTCCGCTCGGTGCTGGTGCCGATCAAGGCGGTGCTGCTGAATCTATTGTCGGTCGGAGCGTCCTTCGGCGCCCTCGTCCTGGTATTTCAGGACGGACACTTCGGATCGTTGCTGGGACTGCAGGAGCCCACCGCGAGCGTCTTTCCGATCATCCCGGTCCTGGTGTTCTGCATCGTCTTCGGTCTTTCGATGGACTACGAGGTGATCCTGGTCGCCCGCGTCGCCGAGGCGCGGCGCAGCGGGCTGGACGAATCGGCAGCCATCGCCGAGGGTGTCGCGCGCACGGCGACCGTGATCACGAGCGCGGCGGCCATCATGGTGGTGGTCTTCGCCGGCTTCGCGCTCGGGGCGTTTCTCCCGATCAAGATGCTGGGCTTCGCGCTCTCGGTCGCGGTCCTGATCGACGCGGTCGTCGTGCGCATGGTCATCGGTCCCGCCCTCCTGCGGCTGGCCGGGCGCTGGAACTGGTGGCCCGGCGGAGTCGGGCGGGAAGAAGGGGCGGTCGCGGCTCGCGAGGAGAGTCGGGCGGGGGCATAGCAGCGGGATTGTCATCCCGAGCGAAGCGAGGGACCCCTTTCGAGTACCGCTGCAACTCCTCGTTGTGGGACTCGCTTCTACGATTTCCAGTCCTTTGCAAGATCGCGCCACGGCGGATTGACCGACTCAATCAATCTGACTTTCTTCCATCGGCTCCATCCCTTGATCTGCTTTTCTCTTGCGATCGCGTCGAGTATCTCGGCGTATTCCTCGAAATAGAGCAGCCTTCGGACTCCATATCGTGAGGCGAACCCGGGAAACATTCCCGCCCGGTGTTCCAGGACTCGCAGTTTGAGATCGTTCGTCACGCCGACATACAGCGTTCCGGTCCAGCTTGCCATGATGTAAACGGAGAAGTGACGTTCACCCACCTACTTCTTTCATTGTCACGACACAGCAGCGTCGTTCCACCCTGTCATCCCGAATGAACAGAGGGAGCTCTTTTCGAGTCGAACCGCGGCTCCTAAAGAGGTCCCTCGGCGCGGTTCTCCTCGGGAGGACAAATGCGGGCGACAGGGTGCGTGCGCTAGAGTCCTCGTCATGCCCGAGGGCAACACGATTCACCGCCTGGCGCGGATGCACACGCGCGACTTCGGGGGAAAGCGCGTCCGCATCTCCTCGCCGCAGGGCCGCTTCGAGCGAGAGGCGAAGCGGCTGGCCGGGCGGCGCTTCCTCCGCGCCGAGGCGTACGGCAAGCATCTCTTCCACCACTGGAGCGGCGGTCTCGTGGTGCACGTGCACCTGGGAATGGCGGGATGGTTCTACCGGCGCCGGGCTCCGGAACGGGAACCGCGGCCGACCGTGCGCATGCGCCTCTCGACGGCAAGAGTCACGACCGATCTGATCGGCCCTCCGACCTGCGAGCTGATCCCGGAGTTTGCGCGCCGCGCGGTGCTCGAGCGGCTCGGGCCCGATCCGCTGCGCCGCGACTTCGATCCGCGCCTCGCCTGGGAGACGCTCCAGAAGCGCCCGAAGCGTGCCGTCGGCGACGCGCTGCTCGATCAGCGCATCCTCGCCGGCGTGGGCAACATCTATCGTAACGAGGCGCTGTTCCTGACGGCGATTCATCCGCTGCGCGCGGCGGGCACGGTGACACCGGCCGAGTGGGATGTCCTCTGGAAGACCGTGCGCCGGCTGATGCGCCGCGGTGTCGTTCAGGCCGAGATTCGCACGGCCGACGCGCGCGAGCCGGTGCATCCCCTGTCCGGCCGTGTGCCGGAGGAGCCCTTCTACGTCTACCAGCAGGAGATCTGCCGCCGCTGCGCGTCGCCGATCCGGGAGTTCCCGCTCTCGGGCCGGCGTATGTTCGCGTGCGAGACCTGTCAGCCGCGCTCCGTCCGGAAACGCCGTTGACGCGGTAGGGCCGGTCCGGCCGAAGGCGGACGTAGAGAGCGCGCCGAACTAGAATCTCCGCCTCAGCGAAAGGGGAGATTCATGCTGACCGCCGTCCTGTTCGCGTCCGCCCTTCTCACGCAGGCCCCGCCGGCGTCGCTACCGCCCTCCGAGGCCACAGCCAAGCAGGCCCTTGAGAAATCGCCGCGCCACGGCGAGTACATCGACGTGAAGATGTCCGGGAGCACCGTGCCGATCCGGACGTGGATCTCCTATCCCGAGCGCAAGGACAAGGCGGGCGTGGTCATCGTCATCCAGGAAGTCTTCGGCCTGACCGACTGGATCCGCAGCGTCGCGGACGCCCTCGCCAAAGAAGGATTCATCGCGGTCGCTCCGGACATGATCTCGGGCCTCGGGCCCAACGGCGGCGGCACCGACTCGGTCGCGAGCCGCGACGACGCGGTCAAGCTGGTGCGCGGCATTTCGCCCGAGGAGGCCACGAAGCGCCTGAACGCCGTCCGCGACTGGGCGGTGAAGCTTGCCGCCTCCAACGGCAAATCGGCGACCGTGGGCTTCTGCTGGGGAGGCGCGCGCAGTTTCGCCTATGCCACGACGCAGCCGGCGCTCGACGGCGCGGTCGTCTACTACGGGACCTCGCCCGACACGCCGGACCTCGCGAAGATCAAGGCGCCGGTCCTCGGAAACTACGGCGGCGACGACGAACGCGTGAACGCGACGATCCCGCCGGCGGAAGCGGAGATGAAGAAGCTCGGCAAGACCTACGAGCCGCACATCTATCCGGGCGCGGGCCACGGGTTCCTGCGCGACCAGGAGGGCCGCGACGGCGCCAACAAGAAGGCGACGGAGGAGGCCTGGCCACGGACCGTCGCGTTCCTGAAAAAGGTTCTGGGATAGGCTCCGGCCAGCGCACCGCATCGACCCCACGGGCTTTCACCAATGAGGTGAGCGTATGAAACGCCTGGTGCTCGCGGGCATCCTCGCCGGGATCGTCGTGTTCGTCTGGTCCGCCATCGACCACATGGTCCTTCCCTTCGGTCACATGGGCGTCAAGATGCTTCCTCAGGAGGAAGTGACGCTCGCCGCGCTCAAGGCCTCGATCCCGGAGGGCGGGCTCTACGTTTTTCCGGGCTTGGACTTGTCGCGCCGGCCCACGCCCGAAGAACAGAAGGCCTTCGAGGCGAAGTACACGGCGGGACCGTCGGGCCTTCTCGTCATCCGCATGGGAGGAGAAGCAGTGATGACGCCGCGTCAGCTCTCCTCGGAGCTGCTGACCGATGTCCTCGCCGGCATCATCGCGGCATTCGTGATCTCGCAGACGGCCGCTCCTTTCGGGCGCCGCGTCCTGATCGTGATGCTGATGGGTTTGTTCGGGTGGTTCTCGATCAGCGCGTCGTATCGCATCTGGTACGGCTTCCCGACGGCCTACGTGGTTGCGGAGGGCATTGACCAGGTGGTGGGTTGGCTCCTCGGCGGCGTCGCGATTGCATGGGTGTACCGGAGGAGCTGAGGCGAGGGCGGAGGATTCCCCTGGGCGATCCGATCTTTCACGTCGACGCGTTCACTGAACGGCCCTTCGCGGGCAATCCCGCCGCGGTCTGCCTGCTGTCGTCGCCGCGCGAGGACGCGTGGAGGCAGGGCATCGCGGCGGAGATGAACCTCGCCGAGACGGCGTTTCTGGAGCGGGCCGGCTCGGACTGGACCCTGCGCTGGTTCACCCCGACGGTCGAGGTGGACCTGTGCGGCCACGCGACGCTGGCCTCGGCGCACGTCCTCTGGGAACAGGGCATGGCGAAGCCCGGCACGACGATCGCGTTTCACACCCGGAGCGGCCTCTTGAGCGCCGCCGCCCGCGGCGGGATGATCGAGCTCGACTTCCCGGCCGAGCCCGCAACGGCGGGTCCCGCGCCCGCCGAGCTCCTGGCGGCGCTCTCGGTCACCGAGGCCCGCTCGACCGGGCGCAACCGCCTCGACTACCTGATCGAGGTCGACAACGAGGCGACGGTGCGCTCGCTTGTCCCGGATTTCCGGGCGATTGCCGCGGCCTGCGGCTCGGGCCGCGGCGTGATCGTCACGGCGAAGAGCGCGAGCCCCGAGCACGATTTCGTCTCGCGCTACTTCGCCCCCGCCGCCGGGATCGACGAGGACCCCGTGACCGGCTCGACGCACTGCTGCCTGGGACCGTTCTGGGGCGATAAGCTCGGAAAGACCGAGCTCTCCGGGTTTCAGGCCTCTTCGCGCGGCGGCACGGTGCGCGTCCGTCTGGCGGGAGAGCGCGTCTTCCTCGGCGGCCACGCCGTGACGGTGGCCCGAGGCGAATTGGCGTAGGGGCGGCCCTTGTGGCCGCCCGAGGGCGGGGACGAGCCCCGCCCCTACTACGCCGCGGACGGCCGCCCGTGCGCGGCCTTCGCCGGCTCGGACACGCTGCGGACCACCTCGGCGACTTTTTGCTCGTCGCCCTTCAGAGCCAGGTCGGCCTGCGAAACGATGCCGCAGACGGCGCCGGAGTCGTCGACGACGACCATGCGGCGCACCTTGTTGCCCTCCATCATCGCGACGCACTCGTCCAGCGACATGTCCTGAGAAACGGTCTTGCAGGGCGTCGTCATGCAATCGACAGCGCGCAGATCCAGAGCGTTCTTTCCGGCGGCGACGGCGCGCAGCGCGATGTCGCGGTCGGTGACGATGCCCACCGGTCGGCCCGTGTCCTTGCTCTCTACGACCGGTATCGCTCCGCAGTCGTTCTCCAGAAGCATGACGGCGACCTCCTGCAGCGGCGTGCCGGGCACGCCGCACACGGGATTGGGCGTCATGACGTCTTTCACGCGGGAAGCCATGGTTCCTCCTCTAGTCCTCTCCTTCGGTTTCGTCTTCCTCAAAAAAGTCGAGGTCTCCTTCGTCCAGATCGGCGCCGGTCTCCCAGCCGAATCGATGATGTCCGTGCTCCGCGAGGTCGTAACGGTCGGAGGGCTTTTCGCGCGGCTTGAACGGCTCGCGCAGGAACCACTGGCGCGACCAGTCGCCCTCGGCGACGGCCTCGAGATCCTCATCGGCGGCGAAGCCTCCGGTGCCGACCGCCTCGCCGCGGTCCACGCCCAAACCGGTTGCGGTTCCCGAGGCGATCTCCTGGAACGCGTTGGACTCGTTGCCGGTCGATGCCATCGTCTCGGCCTCGTCGACTTCCTTGCCTTCCGTGCTCATTCCCCGGCGTTCGGTGGCCTCGGGATCGTGCTCACCGCGCCGAGACACCTTGGGCATGGGTTCACCTCCATCTCCAAAAAGTGCAAGACTCGGACCACCGACTTCGCATTTCGCGCAAACGATGGTTTCGCACTCGGCCGCGACGTGCGAGCTGGCTCGCATCTTGCTCCTTACTCGAACAGGGAGGTGGCTGTGGAACCGACCGTGGGAATTTTCTCGTCAAGATCCGCCGCGGAAAACGCGGCGCAGCTCCTTCGCGGCCGGGGATTCGCGGAGGACCAGATCTCGATGCTATTGCCGGGAGAGCCGCCGAGCGCCGTCGAGGCCGAGGCCCCGACAGAAGATGCCGAACAGTCGGGAGTTGGCCAGGCCATCGGAGGGGTCGTCGGCGGCGCCGCGGGCGCTTCCGCGGGAGTCCTGGCGGCGAGCCTCCTCGTGCCGGGCGTGGGCGCCGTGACGGCGATCGGCCTCGCGGCCGCGGCTCTTCTGGGAGTCGCGGGAGCCGTCGGCGGCGCGACAGCCGGAGGCGCTCTGGAAAAAACCCGCCACGGCATCCCGAAGGACGAGCTGTACCTCTACGAGGACGCGCTGGCGCACGGCAAGAGCGTAGTCTTCGCGCACCCGGAGACCGATGACCAGGCGCTCGCGGCGAGAAAGACGCTGGAAGAGGCCGGCGCCGAGTCGCTGGAAGCCGCTCGCGATGCATGGTGGGTCGGAATACGCGAAGCGGAGAAGGCCCATTACGACGCCCTCGAAGGGGACTTCGATAGCTCTGAGGAGGTCTACAGGGAAGGCGTGCTGGCCGCGCTCCAGCCGGAGTTCCGCGGGCGCGCGTACGCCGATGTGCTGCCGCAGCTGCGATCGCGCTGGGGCGACGCCGTGGACCACGCGGCGTTCCGGCACGGATTCGCGCGCGGAGCCGAACGAGCCAGGGATCGCGAAGCGGTCCTCGAGCCCGCGTCCGGGAGATGAGCCCGGAACGGGCCAAGACATAAGGAGGCAACAAATGCGATTGAAGACACTACTTTCCATGGGGGTGCTGGCCGCGGTCCTGAGCGGCTTCGCGGCCCCGTCCGCCGCACGGGCGGACGTGGCCGTGAGCGTTTCGTTTTTCCACCAGCAGCTCACGCCCTACGGGCAGTGGGTCGTCGCCGGCTCCTACGGCAACTGCTGGGTTCCCGGCGGCGTGGCCGCGGGGTGGTCGCCGTACGTGGAAGGGCAGTGGCTCTACACGGATTACGGATGGACGTGGGCGTCCAGCGATCCCTGGGGCGACATCCCGTACCACTACGGGACGTGGGCCTGGGTCCCGCCCTACGGCTGGGTCTGGGTTCCCGGAACCGTCTGGGCGCCGGCGTGGGTGACCTGGGCCTACACCGATGACTACATCGGCTGGGCTCCGGTGCCTCCGTCGTTCGCCTTCTCGGTGAGCGGATACGTCGGCGGGCCGGTCGTCGTCGCACAGACGCGGTACGTCTTCGTGCCCACGCGTCAATTCGTCGGCGTGCCCATCCAGAGCGTCCGCGTCGCGCCGCAGCAGAACACGGTGATCTTCCGCCGCGCGACCAAGGTCACGAGCTTCCCGGTCTCCAACGGCATCGTTCGGACGGCGGGACCTCCGCCGGAGCGGGTCGAGAAGGCGGCCGGCCACAAGATCGAGCGGGTCTCCATCGACCGGGCGCGGACGCAGCCGACCTCGGTCGAGCGCGCGGGTCTGCAGAAAGGCAAGACCATCCCCGTCGTAGCGCCCGAGCGCGAACGCGCGCAGGCGATCAAAGCGGAGAAATCGCCGAAGGCCGAGAAATCCGCCAAGGCGCAGCCGAAGGCCGAGCGTGAAACCAGGGCGCAGGCGCAGCCGCCATCGAGAGAGGCGCAGACGCAGGCGCGTCCACAGCGTGAGGCGCAGCCGCCCGAGCGCAACGCCGAGGTCCAGCAGACCCCGGAGCAGAAGAGCGCCGAGCACAACCAGGCCCAGGCCAAACCGAAGAAGTCCGAGAAGCCGAGCAAGCCGCCCGAGCAGCACCAGGCGAAAAAGCCGCAGCCGCCGCCCGAGCAGGTTCGCGAGGCCCCGCCTTCGCATCCGAGCACCGAGGCCCGCGCGCCTCGTCCGGAGGGTGAGTCGAAGGCTGTCCAGGAAGCGCACAAGTCCGAGCCGAAGAACCCTCCGCGCCCGGCGCAGAAGCCGAAGCCGCAGCCCAAGCCTGAGAAACCCAACAACGACAAACCGGACAAGGGGGACAAGCCCGGCCAGAATTAGGTAGCAGCCGAAGGTCTTTACCGGCGCGGCCGCGACTTCGCGGGACCGCGCCGGTTCTTTTTTTGCCCCGAACCCGTGTCTGCTCAGTGCTCGAGGCGGTCGGACCGGCGTCCGAGATGGAGGAGCCGCGAATCGCATTCCTTCATCAGATCCCGAAGCGTGGCGACGTCCGAATCCAGCCCGTCGCTCAAGCGGTCGCAGATCTCGGCCACGAGACGCGCGCGTTCCTGTCGGGGCTGGAGAAGGAGACTGGCCGAGGCGGCGGATACGGGATGGTGAGCGGGCATCGGGGACTCCTTTCTGTGCCTGCTATTGATTTTTTCGCAGCAAGCACCGTGCCGGGCTACCGATGCGGCGTGAACGGCGGAAAATCAGACGCCGGTGGGATTGGCTCGGAGGGTTCTCGCCAGCGCGAAGAGCAAAAGGATCACGGTGACGCCGATCGCCGCCCAGAGCCAGCCCGAGCCGGACGCCGGCTTCTCGACCACGGTGTGCGACGCGGGACCCAGTCGGGCGGCGTCGGCCGGAGACGCCAGGACGGCCCCGGCGAGAAGCTCGAAGTCGTAGCGAGGGGGGCGGCTCTCGGGGTTGCCGGAGAGAAGAACGAGGCGCTCGCCCGGCCGGAAGACGAAATCGATCCGCGAGGAGGCGCGAAGGACATCGACGCCGGTCAGCGTCAGCGGCACGTTGTCGCCATTTTCGACCTCGACGAGCAGAACGCTCTGGTCAGCGGCCGGCCGGCGGATCGGGATTCGAATGACCGGAGCGCGCTCACCCGGTTTTCGCTCCCACCTCGCGCCGCCGAGCCGGCGCGTGCCGGTGACTCCGCGCGCGTCCCGTTCCTCCTGGACCACGGAGACGTCGCGGGAAAAGTAGTCGGGAGCGCTCGCCGAGAGCTCGAGGGCGTCGATGGAGGCCGCCGGGCCGGCGTCCTCGACCCGTGCCCGTGTCAGCGCGCCCTCGTTCGAAACGGCGAGACGCGCTTGCCGGCGGTGTTCGTGCGAGCCCTTCTCGACGATGAAGGGGACCTGACCGTTGTTTTCGTCCACGATCCGCAGGTCGGCGAACCCGCGGGGGAGCTGGTCGAAGTCGAGGTATGCGACGCTGCCGGAAGGGGGCAGCTCGATCGGCCGGCGGCGGGTCCAGGCGTCGGCGTCGGCGAGAGGGGCGCGCGGCGGAAGGGAGACGGTCGCCGGGGAGGTCGCCTCGGCGCTGGGGGCGCCAAGCGCGGCGTCCGCGACCTTCGCCGGGCTTCCGGCGGAGAGCGCGCGTTCGAGGTCGTAGCGGGGTGCCGGAGCGTTCGCGGATCCGTAGAGGAGCGTGAGACGCGCGCGTTCGGGCACGAAAAAGCGCAGGGTCCTTGCGGCGGCGACCGCGCCGACCGACAGGTTCGCGAGCTGAGGAGAGTCGCCGTTCTCGATCTCGATCTCCAGCGCGCGGCCGGCGATGCCCGAAACGGAGAGATCGATGGGAGCCACGCTGCCCGGCGCCCGGGAGAGCTCGCCTTCGGCGATCAGCCGCCGGCAGACCTCGTCCCGAAAGAGAATGCGCTCGAAAACGCGGACGCGTCGCGCGAATGCCGGATCGCCGGCCTGGAATCGCAACGATTCGATCTCGAGGTTCGCGGCGGGAAGCGTCGCGGAATAGCGCGACAAGGTCTCGCCGCCGGAGGACAAAGCGAGGAGCGGCAGCGGCCGCTCCTGCGCGGCGGTTCCGGTTCCGGCGTCGCCGACGCGCGGACGGACGCGAAGGGCCTCGGGCCGGACCGGATCGCTGTTGCGGTCGTCCAGCTTGAAGCGCAGGTACCGGCGGTCGGTCGGCGGAATCGACAGCGTCAGCATCTGGACGTCCGCCGTCGCGAAGATCGAGCCCCTCGTCGCGTCCTTCCAGGAGACTCGGTCGTCGGAGGTCTGGATGCGCACCGGTTTCAAGAAATCCCGGCCGGCGATCTCGAAGCTCACGGCGTCGGCGACGCCCGGGCTGTCGCCGCGGTCGACCAGGCCGGTCGTCTCTTCTTTCTCGACCGCCTCCAGATCCAGAACCGGAAACCCACGCTCGCGCGCCGCGACGTCCTGCTCGAAGGCATATGGAATGGCGTTGCCCGCCGCGTCCTCGATGCGCAGATCCGGAAGCCCCGGCCGGCATGCATCGAGCACGTCGTCAGGAAGCGCGAGCCGCGCCCAGCCCGGCGGCGCTTCGATCGGCCGCGAGTAGCGGAACGGCGCGGCCTCGGTGGCGGCGACGGCGAGCAGCGCCGCCAGGAAGACGCGCCTCACGATTCCTCCCGGGAGAAGACGTAGCGCTGCGTCAGGAACGACACCGCCAGGAGCGCCACTCCGAGGCCCACGATCGACCCGACTCGGTAGAGAGAACCGAGGTCCCAGAGATCGTGCAGGAAGACCTTTCCGATCGTCAGCAGCAGGACGACCAGAGCCGCCGCCCGCGTCGCCTTCGACTTGCGGGTGATCCCGAGGAGCAGAACGACCAGCGCGAAGAGACCCCACGCCAGCGAGTAGGTCATGTCCTGCGCGAGCCCGCCTCCGCTCAGGCGGAAGTCGAGCGTGGTGCCGGTCGAGTAGAAGTCGGCGATCTCGACATTCAGCAGCACGAAGACGAGGACGCCGGCGAAGAGCCTCAAGAGCGTCGGCAGCTTCATCTCCTTAGCCGAGGTCTCGTTGCGCAGCCAATGCGCCGCGAGCAGAAACGCGATGGCCGGCACGCCGAAGGTGTAGAGGTACCAGTTGAAGATCGGCGTGGGGTCGCGCGGGTGGTAGCTCCAGAGGCTCGGGTTCACGACCAGGCGCACGAAAGCGGCCGCGGCCAGCGCGCCGCATGCGTAGAGCAGTCCGTCCTCCCGGATCCGCGTCGAGAGCCAGGCCAGGGCCGCGGCCTCCAGAGCCCACGCGACCGTGATCCACTCCTTGTCCAGCAGGATCGGAATCGCGGCGGTCAGGAACAGAAGCGTCACGCCGCCGAAGAGGGCCGCCGTGAACCGGCGTTGCGCCGGATCGCCGGGCATCGTCAGCACGCGGCGCAGCGCCACGAATGCCAGGCCGCCGAGCACGACCGACGCGATTCCGAGACGGGTCGTGCCCCAGACCGGCCGGGCCAGGGAGTACAGGAACACGAAGTGGACGACGGGCGCGATCCCCGCAGACAGCCATGCGAGCCGATCCCCGCGGAACCGGTCGGACACGAACGGAAGGGCCCAGTAGATGACGATCGGAACGAGGATCGGCGGGAGAAACTCCGAAAGACGGCCGTTGGTGTAGCGGGTCGTCAGTGTCAGCAGTGTCACCAGCATGTACGCCTGCGAGGCGAGGACCCAGCCTCCGGCGCGAAGGACGCCGGCCAGGACGAGGAGGCCCATGGCGTGGGCGGCGGCGTAGAGCCACAGCGTGAGAATCGGCTCGGTCCGCGGCTCGACGTCCATCACGCGGAAGACCACGATGAGGGACCCGAGCAGCGCGACGGCGGCGCCGATCCAGGCGCCGGAAGCGTCCTCCGGGTCGCGCCGCAGGAGCCAGAGCAGCAGGAAGGTCAGGGGGATGAGCTCGTAGAGAAGGAGCGTCGTATCGCGGTGCGAAGGAAAGAGGTCCGGGGCGACTCGAAAGACCAGCGAGAAGACGGAGATCGCGGCCGCGGCCGGAACCAGGGGCACGCTGCTCTCGCGGCCGACGAACCCGGCCTGGACCGAAAGGAGGATCAGGTAGACGACCAGGAACAACGGCGAGACGTCGAGCGAGCGTGTCGGGCTGACCAGCATCGCGACCAGAAACGGCGCCATGGCGCCGAGGACCGGCGCGGCCTTGCGCCAGTCCCCCGGTGCGAGCCTTCGCGCCTCGTGCCGGGTTCCGAAGACGAATAGGGATCCGACGAGGATCGCGGCGCCCATCGCATACGGCAGCTTACCGGCGTCGAGGTGCGCCGCCGACCATCCCGCGTAGAGCATTGCCGAGCCCGCGAGTCCCAGAAGCGGCAGGACCGCCCAGGAGCGTTTACGCGCGACCGCGAGGATGCCGACGTCGAGGAGGAGCACGTAGGCGAGCAGCCCGACGGGATGGTCTTCCTTCGTCGCGAGCAGATACGGCGTCAGGAAACCGCCGATCAATCCGATCACGGCCAGGATGGACGCCTTTCGCCGCACGGCGAGGAGTCCGGCGACCACCGTGACCAGCGCCATCGCCGCGAACGTGACGGTTGTGCCGATCAGCTGGTAGCGCGTATGCGCTGCGAAGAACGAGGCGTACAGCACGGCGACACCCGCGCCCGAAGTCGCCTGGCCGGCCCACATGGAGCGCGCACGCAGGGAGTCGCCCCAGATCAGTGCCGCGGAGCCGACGACGAGGCCGATCGCCACGCGCATCGCGGGCGAGATCAGGCCGCGTTGGATCGAATACTGGAGAAAGAGGGCGGCCCCGAGGAAGAACGCGATCCCTCCGAGCCATGCGAACGCCCGAACGCTGATGATGTTCTCCCAGTCGAAACCGCGCGACGGAGGCTGCGGGGGCGAAACCCGGAACGAAGGCACTGCCGGAGGAGCCGGCGGCGGCGCGGCCGGAGGGGTCGCGGTGGGCGGCACCGTGGTCGACGCCGCCGGGGCCGGAGCGGGAGCCGGAGGCTGCACGGCGACCGGCGGGAGAGCGTAGACGGGGGGCGCGACCTGTACAGGCGCCGGGGCGACCTCCGTGCCCCGAGACTCCCGCCGCAGGTCCATCAATCGGCGTTCGAAGTGATCGAGTCTCTGGGAGAGGGCCTTGAGATTCTCGTGAACTTCGCGCGCTTCGCGACGCGCTCGCCGCGCGCTCCAGACTGCCCAGATCAGGAGCAGCACGAAGAACGGGGTCAGGCACCCCAGGACTTCGACGAAGTCGCTCATCGTTTGGACGAATCTTATCCCCGGTGCAATACCATCTCGGCCATGCTTTCGCCGCACCGACCCGGGTGGATCGCTGCGACCCTGCTCGCCGCCGTCCTGGCGGGCGCCTGCGCAAAGCCGGAACGCGTTTCCGGCAAGTCACTTCGGATCGCCGTCGTTCCCCAGGGATCGACCTACGACTTCTGGAAAAGCATCCACGCGGGCGCCGTGAAGGCGTCCCGCGACCTCGCCGCCGCCGGCGCGCCGGTCGACGTCATCTGGAAGGGTCCGATGCGAGAGGACGACCGCGAGCAGCAGATCCAGGTCGTGGAGGGCTTCATCACGCAGCGCGTCGACGGCATCGTGCTCGCGCCCTTCGACCGCAACGCGCTGGCGCGGCCGGTCGACGAGTCGGCGAGCGCGGGGATCCCCGTCGTCATCATCGACACGGGCGTCGAGTCGACGGCGCCGGTCAGCCTCGTCGCGAGCGACAACCACCATGGCGGCGAGCTCGCGGCCGACGAGCTGGCGCGGCTCCTCCACGAGAAGGGGAAGGTGATCCTCCTGCGTTTTCAGCAGGGCGTCGCCAGCACCGAAGCGCGGGAGCAAGGATTCGAGGATCGCATGCGCGCCGCCCACCCCGGTGTCGAGATCGTTTCCTCCAACCAGCATGCGGGCGCGACGCGGGACACGGCGAAGACCGCCGCCGAGAATCTCCTCAACCGCTACGGCGACGCCGTAGACGGCATCTTCACGCCCAACGAGTCCTCGACCGTCGGCGCGCTCCTCGCGCTCGAGGACGCGGGACGCGCCGGGAAGATCCGGTTCATCGGCTTCGACACGAGCCCGGACTTCGTCCCGGCGATGCGCGCCGGCAAGATGGACGGAATCATCGTCCAGAACCCGTTCGCGATGGGAGAGCTCGGAGTCAAGACGATGGTGCGGCACTTGAAGGGCGAGAAAGTCGAGAAGCGGATCGACACCGGGGTCACGCTGATCACGCCTTCGAACCTGAATGCACCGCAGTCGAAGCAGCTCCTCGCGCCGCCCCTCGACGAGTACCTGAAGTAGGGGACCGCGCACCTGCTCGAGCTCACCGGCGTGGCCAAGCGGTTCGGCGCGACGGCGGCGCTCTCGGGCGTCGACCTGGAGGTGCGGGCCGGCGAGGTCCACGCGCTCATCGGCGAAAACGGGGCGGGCAAGAGCACGCTGATGAACATCCTGGCCGGCGCCTTTCCGCCGGATGAGGGAACGATTCGGCTCGACGCCCGCGAATTCGCACCTCGAAACGAGGCCGACGCCCGGCGCCGCGGGGTGGCCCACATCCATCAGGAGCTTTCGCTGTGTCCGCACCTTTCCGTCGCCGAGAACATCCTGCTCGGGGCGGAGCCCTCCCGCAGCGGCCTCGTGGACTTCGAGGCGATGGAATCACGCGCGGCCGAGATCCTCGGAGAGCTCGGCCGTGAAGGCCTCGATCCCCGCCGGCGGGTCGCGGCGCTCGGCCTGCCGGACCGCCAGTCCGTCGAGATCGGCCGGGCGCTCGCGGCCGACGCGCGGCTCATCCTCATGGACGAGCCGACGAGCCGTCTCCCGCGGGAGTCCGTCGCGCGCCTCTTCGAGGTGATCGACCGGCTGCGCCGCCGCGGTCTCGCCGTGCTCTACGTCAGCCACTTCCTCGAGGAGGTGCGCGAGATCGCGGACCGCTACACCGTGCTGCGCGACGGGCGGAGCGTCTCCTCCGGCGCGCTTTCCGACGTGACCGACGCGGAGCTCGTCGAGAGGATGCTGGGGCACGCCGCGGCTCCTCCGCTCGCCAGGAGCGCGCGCCGGAAGACCGGCGAAGTCCTGCTCGAGACGGAGGGGGTCTCGCTGCCCCCGCGTCTCGTCTCGGCGAGCCTGACGCTCTCCCGCGGCGAGATCCTCGGCATCGCGGGGCTCGTCGGATCCGGCCGGACGGAGCTGCTGCGCTGCCTCTTCGGCCTCGAGCGGCCGGCGGCGGGACACATCCGTCTCCGGGGCCGGGAGATCCCGGCGGCACGTCTGACGAGCCGGGATCAGATTCGCGGCGGCCTCGGCTTCCTGAGCGAGGACCGGCAGCGCGAAGGTCTCGCCCTCCCCATGTCGATCGCCGACAACGTGACGCTCACGCGCCTGGACGCCTGCTCCCGGGCCGGCTGGATCGAGCTCGGGCGCCAGGACGCCGCGGCCGACCGTGCGGTCCGTCCGTTGCGGGTCCGGGCTCCCGGACCTCGCACGCCGGTCGTGCGGCTCTCCGGCGGCAACCGGCAGAAGGTCGCGGTCGCCCGTCTGCTCCACCAGGACCCCGACGTGCTCCTGCTCGACGAGCCGGCGCGCGGCGTGGACGTGGGCGCGCGGGAGGACATCTTCCGGGAGATCGCTGCGCTCGCCGAGAGCGGGAAGGCGGTCCTCATGGTCAGCTCGTACGTGCCGGAGCTGCTCGAGGTCTGCGACACGATCGCGGTTATGCGCCGCGGCCGGTTGTCGCCGGCGCGTCCCGCCTCGACCTGGACGGCCGAGTCGATCCTCGAGCAGGCGGTGGGGAGTGGCTGAGGCGAAACGGTCCGCCGCGGCCCGCGTCGCGCGCGCCATCGGTCCGGCCGGAGGGCTCGTGGCCGTGGCGCTCCTCTTCGCGCTCCTGACCGGCGCGCCCGAGCGCTATCTCTCCGCGGCCAACCTTCGGGTCGTCCTCGCCCAGACGATCATCGTCGGGCTCGGCGCGATCGGGATGACGCTCGTGATGATCTCGGGCGGCATCGACCTGTCCGTCGGCGCGAACGTCGCGCTCACGGGCGTCATCGCGGCGCTCGCGCTTCGCGACGGAGCGTCGCCCACCGCGGCGGCGGCGCTCGGCGTTCTGGCGGGGGGCGTCGTCGGGCTCATCAACGGCCTGGCGATCACGCGACTGCGCATCGTGCCGTTCATCGCCACCCTCGGCATGCTCGGCGTCGCCCGCGGCGCGGCGAAGTACTTCGCGCGGGAGCAGAGCGTGAATCCGCCGCCGACGTGGCTGAACGGACTGGCGGTGACGTTTCCCTCGCACGCCTGGATGGTCGTCGCGCCGGGCGTGTGGATTACGCTGGCGCTCGCGGTCGCGATGGCGTTCGTGCTCCGCCGGACGGTCTTCGGCCGCCGCGTCTTCGCCGTCGGCTCCAACGAGGCCGCGGCGCGCGCCTGCGGCATCGCCGTGGATCGCGTGAAGATCGCGGTTTACGCCGTGGGCGGGCTCTTCGTCGGGCTGGCGGGAGTGATGCAGTTGTCGCGGCTGCGGCAGGGAGATCCGACCGTGGCCGTCGGCGTCGAGCTGGACGTGATCGCAGCGGTGGTCATCGGTGGAGGGAGTCTGTCCGGCGGCGAGGGGAGCGTGGCCGGGTCCTTGGTCGGCGCGCTGATCATGTCCATGCTGCGCAACGGCTGCCAGCAGATGGGCTGGCCGACCTACGTCCAGGAGATCATCATCGGCGTCATCATCGTGCTCGCCGTGGCCGCGGACCGCTACCGGGCGGCGCGCTCCTTCGAGGGCTGAGCCGCGGGCGTGGGCGCCGGGGTCCGGGTGGCGATCTTCACCTGCTGGCCGTCGAGCACCGAGTCGGGGGGGCTGTTGATCACGCGGGAATCCGGTGACAGTCCCGACGCGATCTCGACGGTCGTCCCGTAGTCGCGGCCGAGCTGCACCGGCACCAGGACCGCGCGGTTGCCGGAGTCGACCGTGGCGACGCGCGGCCCCTCCGAGCGGAAGAGCAGCGCGCTGACGGGAACCAGGAGCAGCCGGGTCTCCGAGGGGAACTTCAGGTGCACCTGCGCGAACGCTCCGGGAAGGATCTCGCCAGAGGCGTTGGCCAGGTCGACTTCGACCCGAAGAGTTCGCGTGGCGGGATCGATCGCGCCGGCTGTCCGGGCGACGCGTCCCTCGTAGTGCTTGCCGGGATGCTCCGCCAGCGTGACGTCGACCGACGTGCCGGGGGACGCGTACGTCGAGTTCGCTTCGGGAACCTGGACGAAGAGCCGC
>JBKOVK010000279.1:0-3222 GCA_046724475.1 Acidobacteriota bacterium
TTCCCCGAACTTCCCCAGGTTGCGTGCTTCGACACGTCCTTCCACCGAGACCTTCCGCGCGTGGCGCAGATTCTCCCGATCCCGCGCTCGTACACCGACGCGGGAGTGCGTCGGGTCGGCTTCCACGGCCTGTCCTACGCGTATCTTCTCGAGGAGCTGCGGCGCACGGCGGGGGAGGACGCGGCGCTCGGGCGAATCGTCTTCGCGCATCTGGGCTCGGGCGCGAGCCTCGCGGCCGTGCGTGGCGGACGGCCGATCGACACCTCGATGGCGTTCACGCCCGCCTCGGGTCTCGTCATGGGCACGCGGCCGGGCGACCTGGATCCGGGCGTCGTCGTCCACATGATGCGGGGCGAGAACGCCGGCCCCGTCGAGATGGACAAGCTGTTGAACGAAAGATGCGGGCTGCGCGGCATCTCCGACACGACTTCGGACATGCGCGACCTCCTGCAACGACAGGCGACCGACCGTCGGGCCGCCGAGGCCGTCGAGATTTTCTGTTACCAGGCCCGCAAGTGGATCGGCGCGTTCGCCGCGGCGGTCGAAGGCCTCGACACGCTCGTGTTCAGCGGCGGCATCGGGGAGAGCTCCGCGGAGATCCGCCGGAGGATCTGCGCCGGCTTGCGCTTCCTCGACGTCGAGCTCGACGACGAGAAGAACGAGGCGGACAAAGCCGTCATTTCGACGGCCGCCAGCCGTGTGACCGTCCGCGTCATCCCGACGGATGAAGAAGTCATGATCGCCCGTGAAACCCGGAAACTCCTGGAGGAACCATGAGCCGCATCGCGCCCCACGAAACCGAACATGCCCCGCTGACCGAAGAGCTTCTTTCCCGCATCGATGCCTACTGGCGCGCGGCCAACTACCTGTCGGTCGGCCAGATCTGTCTCCTCGACAACCCGCTCCTGCGCGAGCCGCTCCAGCCGAAGCACATCAAGGCGCGTCTGCTGGGCCACTGGGGCACGACGCCGGGACAGAACTTCATCTACGCGCACTTGAATCGCGTCATCAAGGACTACGGCCTGGACGCGATCTACATCGCCGGGCCGGGCCACGGAGGGCCGGCTCTGGTCGCGAACGTCTACCTCGAGGGGACCTACACCGAGATCTACCCGCACATCACGCGCGACGCCGAGGGGCTGCAGAAGCTCTTCAAGCAGTTTTCCTTCCCCGGCGGAATCCCGAGCCACGTCGCGCCGGAGACGCCGGGCTCGATCCACGAGGGAGGCGAGCTGGGCTACTCGCTTTCGCACGCGACCGGCTCCGCCCTGGACAACCCCGATCTCGTCGTGGCCTGCGTCATCGGCGACGGCGAGGCCGAGACCGGACCGCTCGCGACGGCGTGGCACTCCAACAAGTTTCTCAACCCGAAGCGCGATGGCGCGGTGCTGCCGATCCTGCACCTCAACGGCTACAAGATTTCCAATCCGACGATTTTCGCGCGCATCCCTCGCGTCGAGCTCGAGCAGTTCCTGCGCGGCTGCGGATGGGAGCCCTTCTTCGTGGTCGGCGACGAGCCGAAGGTGGTGCACCGGCAGATGGCCGAGACGCTCGACGCGGTCCTCGGGAGCATCCGCGCGATTCAGGGCGAAGCGCGATCCAACGGAGGCCGTTCCGCGGATCACGCAATCTGGCCGATGATCGTGCTCGAGACGCCGAAGGGCTGGACCGGTCCGAAGGTCGTGGACGGCCTGCAGGTCGAGGGCACGTTCCGCGCGCACCAGGTACCCTTGTCCGACCCCGCCGGCAATCCTGAGCATCTGCGCCAGCTCGAGGAGTGGATGCGGAGCTACCGTCCCGAGGAGCTCTTCGACCGCCAGGGGAGACTCGTGCCCGAGCTCCAGGAGCTCACGCCCACCGGCGACCGGCGGATGGGAGCCAACCCGCACGCCAACGGCGGACGGCTCCTGAAGGAGCTCATCCTTCCCGACTTTCGCAAGTACGCCGTGGACGTTCCCTCGCCCGGCGCGCGCGACGCCGAGGACACGCGCGTCTTCGGCAAGTTCCTTCGCGACGTGATCCGGCAGAACGAGCCCCGGCGCAACTTCCGTCTCTTCGGCCCCGACGAGACTCTGTCCAACCGTCTCAACGCGGTGTTCGAGGCGACGGTGCGGCAGTGGGACGCCGAGATCGTTCCCAACGACGAGTTCCTGGCGCGCGAGGGCCGCGTCATGGAGGTCCTCTCGGAGCACCAGTGCCAGGGCTGGCTCGAGGGGTATCTGCTGACCGGCCGCCACGGACTCTTCAACAGCTACGAGGCGTTCATCCACATCGTCGACTCGATGTTCAACCAGCACGCGAAGTGGCTCAAGGTCACGCGACAGCTTCCGTGGCGCGTCCCGATCGCGTCGCTGAACTACCTGCTCTCCTCGCACGTCTGGAGGCAGGACCACAACGGCTTCACGCACCAGGATCCGGGCTTCATCGACCTCGCGTGCAACAAGAAGGCCGAAATCGTCCGGGTCTACCTGCCGCCGGACGCGAACTGCCTTCTTTCCGTCATGGATCACTGCCTGCGGAGTCGGCACTACGTCAACATCGTCGTCGCGGGAAAGCACGCGGCGCCGCAGTGGCTCGGAATGGACGATGCCGTCGCGCACTGCACCAACGGAATCGGCGTCTGGTCCTGGGCGAGCAACGAGGACGGGGGCGAGCCCGACGTCGTTCTGGGGGCCGCCGGCGACGTCCCGACGCTCGAGATCCTCGCCGCGACCTCGATTCTCCGAGAGGCTCTCCCCAAGCTGCGCATCCGCGTCGTCAACGTGGTCGACCTGATGCGGCTGCAACCGCCGAGCGAGCATCCGCACGGTCTGCCGGACGAAGAGTTCGATCGCTTGTTCACGAGGAGCAAGCCGATCATCTTCGCGTACCACGGCTATCCCTGGTTGATCCACCGACTGACGTACCGCCGGCGCAACCACGGCAACCTCCACGTCCGCGGCTACAAGGAGGAGGGCACGATCACCACGCCCTTCGACATGGCGGTCTTGAACGACCTCGACCGGTTTCACCTCGTGCAGGACACGGTGCGCCGCCTGCCGGCGCTGGGCGACGAGGGGGCGCGGCTCGTCCAGCAGCTCGACGAAAAGCTCGTGGAGCACCGGCGATATATTGAGGAGAACGGTCAGGACATGCCCGAGATTCGAAACTGGCGGTGGAAATCCTGAGCGCCGGAGCATTCCGGCGTCGGGCCATGCCGTTTCTCCTCGGTGCGCTCGTGTG
>JBKOVK010000336.1:0-22058 GCA_046724475.1 Acidobacteriota bacterium
CCCATGGTCTTGCGCTCGAACTTCAGGTGCATGAAGTAGAGCGCCACGAGGACCGCCTTGACGATCGCGAGCGCGACGATTCCGCCCGCCAGTACCAGCTCCGAGTGGTGCGGGATGACGGCCCATGCGATCTCGGCGATCGTCAGGCCCAGCAGCCACCAGAAGATGGCCATGTAGTTGGGAATCGTGTGCTCTTCGGTCGACATCCTCGCCTCCGCTATTGCGCCCTCGAGACGATGAACAGGATCGAGCCCAGGAACAGGAACAGGCCGATGCCGATCAGGATCCACAGCGTCCGGCGGTTCGCGGCGTCCAGCGCCCTCATCGGTCGAACACCATGAGCCCGAGCAGGACCGGCAGATACAGCACCGAGGCGAGGAAGAGCCGCCGCGCCGCGGGGACCGACCGCTTCCACGCGAAGAATCCCGCGCAGGCCAGGAATCCGGCTCCGAGGATCAGCGCCCCCCAGAGGTAGCCCTTCCCGGCTCCCGCGAGCATTCCCGAGAGAAGCGTCACCGGCAGCAGCGCCGTCGCGTACAGGAGCGACTGACGGCCGCTCGAAGCGCCGTCGGCGTCGGTCACGGCGAGCATCGGGAAGCCTCCGCGCGCGTAGTCCTCGCGGTAGAGCCACCCGATCGCCAGGAAGTGCGGCAACTGCCAGAGAAAGAGGATCGAGAAAAGACCCAGGCCCGCGGCGCCGATGGAGCCTCGGGCGGCGGCCCAGCCCATCAGGGGCGGCAGGGCGCCGGGGATCGCGCCGACGACCGTGCACAGGGACGAAACCCGTTTCAGCGGCGTGTAGGCGAGCACGTAGAGAAGGAGCGACATCGCCCCGAGAGCGAGCGTCAAAGCGTTGACGGCAGCCAGCAGGACGAGCCCGACGGCCGAGAGAGACAGGCCGAACACGAGGGCGTCCTCCGGCCGCAGCCGGCCCGCGGGAATCGGGCGGCGGCTCGTGCGAACCATCCGCGCGTCGGCCTCGCGCTCGAGGTACTGGTTCAGCGCCGACGCTCCGGAGCACAGGAGGGCTGTCCCGGCGAGAAAGAGCAGGAACGTCCCGGCGGAGAAGACGTGGACCCCGACCGCATAACCGACGGCGGCGGTCACGAGCACGAGCGCGGTGATCCGGGGCTTGGTCAACTCCACGAAATCGGCCGCGCGCGACGGCGCGACGGCGACGGCGGCCGCGGTGGGGACTACTTCCATCCCGCCACTCTCCCCGCCAGCGCCGGACGCATCGGCACCACGTTGTTGCGACGCCGCTCGACCGCCAGCGCCGAGAGGCTCCACGCGAGACTCGACCCCAGCAGCACCGCGCCCGTCGCGACGTGCGCCGTGGTGACGAGAACGTCGCGGCCCGACAGGACCGTCGCGGCGCCCAGGGCGACCTGGACAACCACGACGAAGCACACCCAGACACCGGCCGCTTTGAGGCCCCGGCGTCCGGAGCGGAATGCGGCCACGGTCGACGCAGCCACGAGCCCCGCGACGACGAGCGCCCAGACGCGATGGACGAAGTGAATCGCGACCGGGAAGGAGGACATGGGAGGCACGAGGCGGCCCAGGGCCAGCGGAAAGTCCGGGATCGAGAGGCCCGCCTTTGTGTGCCGCATGACGGCTCCGATGACGAGCTGAACGAAGACCGCCGCGGCCGCCGCTCCCGCCAGGCGCGCCACCGGAGTATGCCGGAATGCGGTCGAAAGAGTCGCCGGGGCCTGCTCGCGGAACCGGCGGGACGTCGCGACGGCGATCGTGACGGTCAGGCAGAAGAAGGTCTGCGCGAGGCAGGCGTGCGCCACCGATATCGCGGTGGGCAGGAGAAAGACCACGGTGATCCCACCGAGAACGCCCTGCGCCACCACGGTGGCGACCGCCAGATAGCCCAAGCGCCGGACCCAGCGGCGCGGCTCGCGGCGCCCGAGCCAGATCGCGAGCACGATCGTCAGCATGCCGACCGCCGAGGCGATCAGGCGGTGCGTGTGCTCGAACCGGATCCCGCCGACCATCTTCGACAGCGGGAACGTGAACATGTTGTGGCCGTACGTCGTCGGCCAGTCGGGCACGGAGAGTCCCGATTCCGTAGAGGTCACCAGGCCGCCGGCGACGATCAGGCAGAGCGTCGCGCCGGCCACGAGGACCGCGAACCGGTGCAGCCCTGGGCCCGGAACCCGATCAGCCATGGGCTTGCGCGGACGGCGAGCCATGAGCGCGAGCGGCAGGCGACCCATGGGCGTGCGCGGGCGGCGGCCCGGTCGGAGGCTCGTTCTGTGGCCAGTAGTCCGATCCGTGGCCGGGCACGCTGTACTCGTAGGGTCCGCGGTAAACCGTGGGGATGCGCCCGACGAAGTTCTCGTGCGGCGGCGGCGAGGTCGTCTGCCACTCGAGCGTGTTCGCGTGCCAGGGATTCGCTCCCGCGACCTTGCCGCGCCGCATCGAAAGGAAGAAGTTCGCGACCAGGATGAGCTGCCCCACGCCCAGGACGAACAGCGAGATCGTCATGAACTGGTTCATCGGCTGCAGGCCCTTCAGGTGGGTGTACTGCGTGTAGTCGTAGATGCGGCGGGGCATTCCGCGCATGCCGAGGAAGTGCATCGGGAAGAAGACCAGGTTGAAGGTGACGAACGTGATGAACCAGTGGATTCTCCCCCACCGCTCGCTCATCATCCGGCCGAACATCTTGGGATACCAGTAGTACAGGCCGGCGAACGCGCCGAAGAGCGAGCCTCCGAAGAGCACGTAGTGGATGTGCCCGACGATGAAGTAGGTGTCGTGGATGAACACGTCCACGGGGGTCGAGGCCATGAACACTCCCGAGAGTCCCCCGATGACGAACATCGAGACGAAGGAGATCGCCATCAGCATCGGGGTCGTGAAACGGATGTTCCCGCCCCACACCGTGCCCAGCCAGTTGAACGTCTTGATCGCCGATGGCACGGCGATGACCATCGTCGAGATCATGAACGACGTGCCGAGGATCGGGTTCATGCCGCTCTGGAACATGTGGTGGCCCCACACGATCCAGCCCAATCCCGCGATCCCCAACATCGAGTAGGCCATGGCGCGGTAGCCGAAGATCGGCTTGCGGGAGAAGACCGGCAGGATCTCCGAGGTGATGCCCATGGCGGGCAGGATCATGATGTAGACCTCGGGGTGACCGAAGAACCAGAAGAGGTGCTGCCACAACAGCGGCTGTCCTCCTCCCGCGTTGGGCCAGGGCTGCCCCGAGACGATGAGGTTCGCCGGAAGAAAGAACGTCGTTCCGATCGTGCGGTCGAACAGCAGCATGATCAGCGCGGCCGAGAGCACCGGAAGCGCCAGCAGCAGCAGGATCGCCGTGATGAAGAGAGCCCACACGGTCAGCGGCAGCCGGAAGAACCCCAGTCCCGGCGCGCGCATGTTGATGATCGTGGTGATGAAGTTGACCGCGGTCAGCAACGACGAGAGCCCCAGGATCAACAGCGAGATCAGCCAGAGCGTCTGGCCTCTCGGCTGGACCGCCGAGAGCGGCGCGTAGGAGGTCCAGCCTCCGGCGGCCGCTCCGCCCGTGACGAAGAAGGACCAGAGGATGACGACCGCCCCGGGCACCGCGATCCAGAACGACATCATGTTGAGCGTCGGGAAGGCCATGTCGCGGGCGCCGATCTGGATCGGCACGACGAAGTTGCCGAACGCGCCGATTAAGATCGGCATGATCGCGAAGAAGATCATGATCGTCGCGTGCATCGTGAAGAGCGAGTTGTAGAACTCGGGCAGCATCTGGCCGCCCGGCATCCCCTCGGGGGCGAGCTTGCCCATGAACGCGATCGGCTTTCCCGGCCACGCGAGCTGCCAGCGCACGAGTGTCGCAAGGAGGCCTCCGACGGCGAGCATGAAGAGCGCGTACAACAGGTACTGCTTGCCGATCACCTTGTGATCGAGGGAGAAGATGTATTTGCGCCAGAACGACGTCGGCGCCGCGTGGACGGCGTGGGGATGGGCCTCGCGAGGAAGCGCAACCGTGCTCACGAGCTGCCTCCCTTACCCGACGCGGCGGCGACTTGCGTCCCCTCCGCTCCCGCAGGAGGCGCCTCGGCGGCCTTGGGCTGCTCGGCCGCCTGACCCGCCGCCTGCTCGGCCAGCCACTTCTCGTAGTCTTCGGGCGTATCCACGGTCACGAACCCCTTCATGCGGAAATGTCCGAGCCCGCAGAGCTCGGCGCACGCGATTTCCCAATGCCCCACGCGCAGGGCCTCGAACCAGATCTTGGTCTTCATGCCGGGCACCGCGTCCTGCTTGACGCGGAACTCCGGCAGGAAGAACGAGTGGATGACGTCCTTGGAGGTCAGCTCGGCGACGACGGGCTTGCCGACGGGGAAGTGGAGCTGGTTGAGCGTCAGGATGTCGTCGGCGGTGCCGAACTTTCCGTCGGGCCCGGGGTAGCGGATGTTCCAGGCGAACTGCTCGCCGGTGACCTGGATCTGCAGAGCGTTCTCCGGCATGCGCTGCTTGATCTCGGTCCAGATCCGCCGCGAGATCAGGGCCAGCATCACGCAGATCAGCGCCGGAATGATCGTCCAGATCACCTCCAGCCGGTTGTTGCCGTGCGTGTAGTGGGCCGTGCGGCCTTCCCGGTGGCGGTACTTCCAGAGGAAGTAGACGAACAGCAGCTCGACCAAGACGAAGATGACGCCGGTGATCCACATGATGAGGTGGAAGATGCCGTCGATCTCGTGCGCGAAGGTCGAGGCCTGTTCGGGCAGGTGCATCCAGAACGGAAGCGCCCCCGCCGAGGCCGGCGCCGCCAGCGCCGCCCCCAAAAGAAAAAGCGCCGTCCGGAGGAGCCGGCCGGCGCGAGGAACCGTTGTCGTGAGTTTCACGATCGCTGAGAGTACCGAACTATCCCTTGAAGTTGAAGTCCACGGTTTTGGTTTCGTTCCCGCTGATCGTCACGTTCTGCGTCTGGGGACCATACTTCTCGTGCCAGGCCTCGATGACGTAGTTGCCCGGAGGGAGGTTCTTGATCTCGAAGACGCCCTGGTCGTTGGTCACCGCGAAGAAGGGGTGGTTGAAGACGCCGGTGTAGGCGCCCATCCACTTGTGCACATCGCACTTGAAGCGGACCGGCGTCTCGGGGCTGTCGAACTTCTTGAGCGTTTCCATGCCCTTGAAGGGCTGGCCGATGTTGAACTCGGCGTTCTTCTTCGGAAGCGCGTGGATGTTGTGCAGTGTTCCGTCGCTGTTCAGAATCTTCAGCGGCTGTCCTGCCTGGATGCCGAAGACGTGCGGCCGGTACTGACAGCCGTGCTGGTCCAGCGTGACCGGCTCGGTTGGCGTCGGGTAGTTGCCCGTAACGCCTTCCTTGACGTAGACGAGGACCCACTGGAGCGTCTTGTTGGGATTGACCACGACTTCCTGCTCGTAGACGGGCTCCTTGTGCTCGGACTTGCAGAAGGCGTCGGCGTCCATCTTGATGGCCGGCATGGTCGGAGCCGTGCCGTCGAAGTTGACCTTGCCGCTGACGGTGGCGCCGCCCTTCGCGGGAGCCGCCGCCGCCGGAGCCGCGGCCGGAGCGGCCGCCGAGGTCGCGGTCGAGGTCGCCGGAGTCTCCTCCTCCATCAACGCATCCTCGTCCTTCTTCCCTCCACAGGCCAGCAGCGACACCGTCGCCGTGGCCGCCAGAAACAGAAAAAGAGCACGCTTCAGCATCCAACCTCTCCTTACGCGGTGAGTCTTTTGTCCGTGAGACCAGGGCCGCGCTCCCCCGCCGGCGCTCACGCACCCGCCGAGAGCGGACGCATCATAACCAAGCCTGTCCACGCTTTTCAAGCGCGCCCGCGGTGGTATCGTCGCCCGACGCCGTGCCCACGACGACGACGCTCTCGGCGGAGAATCTCGACAAGCGCTTTTCGGGTCCGCCGCTCTTTTCCGGGCTCTCCTTCTCGGCATCGCGCGGCCTTCTCGCCGTCTCGGGACGAAACGGAAGCGGCAAGACTACGCTGCTCAAGATCCTGGCCGGCCTCGTCCGCCCGAGCTCCGGCCGGGTGACGCTTTCGCGCGGCGGCGCGGCCCTCACTCCTCGCGAGCAGCGGCTGGCCGTGGGCTGGGCGGGGCCGGACCTCGCGTTCTATGGAGAGCTGACCGGGGAGGAGAACCTGCGATTCTTCCGCAAGGCCAACCGTCTGGTCGCGGAATCGGGCGAGATCCGAAACCGGCTTCGCGACGCGGGTCTCTCCGACGACGCGATCGGCCGTCGCGTCGAGGAGTATTCGACCGGAATGGTCCAGAGGCTGCGGATCGCCTTCGCCCGCCTCTTCGATCCCGGGATCCTCATGCTCGACGAGCCCACCGCGGGCCTCGACGCCGAGGGCCGGGAGATGGTGCGGCGTGTCATCGAGGAGTCGCGCCGCGAGAGTACCGTGGTGGTGGCGTCCAACGACGAGCGGGACTTCGTCGATCCCGACCAGCGGATCGCGCTGGGGGGACGCTGAGCGTGGTCTCCTCGGTCCTGGCCGTCGCGGCGAAGGACGCCACGCAGGAGCTGCGTCGGCGCGTGGCGACGCTCGCCGTCCTGTTCTTCGCCGCCACCGCTCTGGCGCTGGTCTCCTACGCGATCGGACCGTTCGGCCTTCCCGAGGACGATCGTCCTCCGCTGCAGGCGGCGCTCTTCTGGATCATCCTGTTCTTCGCGGCCGCCACGGGGCTGCCGCGGGCGTTCGTCCAGGAAGAAGAGACCGGCACGCTCCTCGCTCTCCGCAAGACGCTGCCCGGCTCGGTCGTCTTCGCGGGCAAGGCCCTCTTCAATTTCGCGCTGTTCCTCGCGATCGCGGCCGTCGTCGTACCCGGCTTTCTCCTGCTCCTCGACTGGAAGATCGCGTCGTGGGGCCTGCTGGCCGCGTCGGTTCTCGCCGGCGGCTACGGACTCTCGGTGGTCTCGACGTTTCTTTCGGCGCTGACCGCGCGCGCGTCCCAGAAGAACGTTCTCTTCGTGCTGGTGGCGTTTCCGCTGGTACTGCCCCTGCTGGTCACGGCGATCGCGGCCACCCTCGAAGCGGCCCGGGGCGGCGAAGCCTGGATGCCGCTGCGGGTACTGATCGCATACGATGGGGCCGCGTCGGGCGCGGCGTACCTGCTCGCCGAGACGGCATGGGAGGATTAGCCATGAAAGCCCTGAAGCTCCTTCTCCTCCCCTACGTCGCCGCCGTGGTCGCCGCCGCCTTCCTCTGGCCCGCGCCCGCGAAGGGATTCATCGGTGAGTCTTCGCGGATCGTGTTCTTCCACGTTCCGTGCGCCTGGACGTCCTCGCTCGCGTTTCTGGTGGCGGCCGGCGCGTCGTTCGCCTACCTCCGGAGCCGCAACCCGTGGCACGACGAGATCGCATGCGCCGCGGTGCGTACGGGCCTGGTCTTCGGCGTCCTGACGCTGATCACCGGATCGCTCTTCGCCAAGATCATGTGGGGATCCTGGTGGAACTGGGATCCCCGCGAGTCGTCCTACCTATTGCTGGTCTTCCTCTACGCGGCGTACCTGTTCCTGCGCTCGGCGATCGCGGACCCCGAGCGCCGGGCGCGGATCGCCGCGGTCTACGCGCTCTTCGCCGTGGTGCTGATGCCGTTCCTCGTCTTCGTGGCGCCGCGCATCACGGCGTCGCTCCATCCGCAGACCGTGATCAACCCGCAGGGGAAGATCCTGATGGACACGCCGACACGGGCCGTCTTCTTCGGAGCCCTGGCCGGCTTCTCCGGAGTCTTCCTCTGGATGCTGTCGCTCGACGCGCGGGCGGCCAGGCTCGCGCGTTCGCGAGGCGTCAGAGAAGGGTGAAGCTCTTCACCTTGATCTCGTCGCCCGACTTCTCTCCCTCGACGTCGGCGCGCAGGTGATCGGTCTTCTTTGTGGCCTCGAAGGCGGCCTTGGCTTTGGCGTTGCCGGCGGCGTCGAACTTCAGGTACGTCCCGTCGGACGTCAGGATTCCGTAGCCCTGATCGGCGCAGGCCAGCGAGCACTTCACGGTGTGCTTGTCCGGGTTGGCCTTGACCTTGTCCACGCATTGGGAGTCGACGACGGACACGTTCTTCCAGGTTTCGGCCGTCAATGCCAGGCTCGCCGCCATCATCACCATGCTCGCCATCAAAACCTTGGCCCTCATCGTCGCTCTCCTTTCATGTCTCGGACCGTGCTGCGGTCCCATACATAGAGTCGGAATCCCGCCTCCGGTGACGTCCCCGTCACCTTTCGGGGCTGAAAAACTCTATCTTTTACGCGTGACGCCCGAAACCCTGCCGCCGTCGGACGAAGAGGCTCTTCGGAGGGTGCGCTCCGGGGAGCCGGAGCAGTTCGAGGTCCTGATGCGCCGGTACAACCAGCGCCTCTATCGCGCGGTCCGCTCGGTCTTCCCGGGGAACCCGGACGAGGCCGAAGACGTGGTCCAGGACGCCTGGGTGCGCGCCTACGCGCATCTGGACCAGTTCGAGGGGAAAGCGAGCTTTTCGACGTGGGTCGTGCGAATCGGGCTGCACGAGGCCTGGGCAAGGGCCCGGCGCGGGCGGCGGCTGTCCCCAATCGGTGACGACGGGGGCGAGGAGGTCTCAGCCATGGGAGAAAACAGCGAGAGTGATCCGGAACGGAAAACGGCGGCCAGCGAGATGCGGTCGCTGCTTGAGGACGCCGTCGACGCCCTTCCCGAGTCTTACCGTACCGTCTTCGTACTGCGCTCGATCGAGGAGCTTTCGACGGCCGAGACGGCGCAATGTCTCGACCTGACACAGGATGTCGTCAAGACGCGCCTGCACCGCGCGCGCGCCTTGTTGAAGCGTGAGGTGCTCGCTCGGGCCGGCGCCTCGGAGGCCGCCCTGTACCCCTTCCTGGGGGCGCGCTGCGACCGGATCGTCGCGGCTGTGCTGGACCGGATCAAACGCGCCGAATCGTCGGTTCCGGCCCTTCCGCACTGACCCGGGGGGCGCTGTCCCGCCGGGCCAGTTGATCCGGTCCAGCAGACGCGAGAGACTTCCCCGGGTGAGCAGCCTCGGGTTTCTGGCGGCGGTCAACGTCGTCGTCTGGGTGGGCTTGTTCTTGTATCTCTGGCGGCTCGACCGGAGGATCTCCGAAGCCGAGCGAGAAAGGCCGAAAGGATGAAGAAGGGTTACTGGATCGCCGCGGCGCTGACTCTGGCCTTCGTCGGCTTCGGCCTGACCGCGTTTCAGAAGACGCTGACCCCCTACCTGTCCTTCGACGAGGCGAAGAAGGCGCGCGGCGTCGTCCAGGTGATGGGGGCTCTCGACAAGCAGAGCGACCGCTACGACGCGACGCGCGAGGAGCTCTCCTTCGATCTGATCGACGACAAGGGCGGGCGGATGCCGGTCGCCTACAAGGGAATCAAGCCCGCCAACTTCAAGGACGCGATCTCGATCGTCGCAATCGGCCGCGTGCACGAGGGCCGCATCGAGGCCGAGAAGCTTCTCGTGAAGTGTCCTTCCAAATACCAGGGCGCGGAGGTCGAGAAGGCCTACGCGTCGCAGCCCGCCTCGAAGTCCTGATGTACTTCTGGCCCGGCGTGGCAGCGATCTGGGGGGCCCTGCTGGCGGGCCTCGCCGGCGTCGCGGTTTACGTGCGTGTAGACCGCGGCCGCAAGGACCTGCTGCCCCTGGCGCGCACGCTCTACGCCGCGTACGCGACGTGCGTGGTCGCGGCGTCCGCGATGCTGATGACGCTGCTGCTCCAGCATCGCTTCGACGTCTCCTACGTCAATTCCTACTCGAGCGCGGAACTTCCGCTGCACTTCCTGATTTCAACTTTCTGGGCGGGCCAGGAAGGGTCCTTCCTCCTCTGGTGCTTCTGGGGATCCTTGATCGGCCTCTTCGTGTGGAGAAGCGCCAAGGAGCAGGAAGCGCCGGTGATGGTCGCGTACCTGGCGACGTTCCTGGGCTTGATCGCAATTCTCTGCCGGCAGAGCCCCTTCAAGCTGCTGCCTCCTCCGGCCCCGGCTGACGGCGTCGGTTTGAATCCCCTTCTCCAGGACCCGTGGATGGTCATCCATCCGCCAGTGATGTTCATCGGCTTCGCGTCGCTGTCCGTGCCCTTCTCCTTCGCGATCGCGGCGCTCTGGAAGAAACGCTGGGATGGCTGGATCGTCCGGGCTCTGCCGTGGGCGCTGCTGACGTTTCTGACGCTCGGGACCGCGATCCTCATGGGAGGCTACTGGGCGTACAAGACGCTGGGCTGGGGAGGCTACTGGGGCTGGGATCCGGTCGAGAACACGAGCCTCGTGCCCTGGCTCTTCACCGCCGCCCTGGTCCACGGGATGTTCCTCCAGCGCGTGCGCAAGCGCCACCGCAAGATCAATCTGATCCTGGCCTGTACGGCCTACGCCGCGATCCTCTACGGAACGTTCCTGACGCGCTCGGGCGTGCTGGCGGATTTCTCGGTTCATTCCTTCATCGATCTCGGCATCACGGGCTGGCTCGTCGCCATCCTGGGGACGTTCATCGGTCTTTCGATCGTTATGCTCGCCTGGCGCTGGCGTTCGATCCCGGTCGTCGAAGAGGAGGAGTCGCCGCTTCTTTCCCGCAGCGTGCTCTTCATCCTGGGCATCGCGGTCTTCTGCGCTCTCGCGACCGTGATCCTGCTCGGCACCTCCGCGCCCATCCTGACGCGTTTGTCGGGCACGCCGTCACAGGTCCAGACGTCCTTCTACGCCAAGACGACCACCCCCGCGGGCTTTCTGCTGGTCTTCCTGGCCAGCCTCGTGCCCTTCGTCTCCTGGAAAGGTGATCGCCTCAACGAGTTTCTGAAGAGCGCGCGGCGCTCCCTCATCGTTGCGGCCATCCTGACACTCGTGGCGGTGGGATTCGGCGCTCGCAAGCCCGGCACGCTCGTGCTCCTCTTCACGGCGTTCTTCGCCGCCGACATGAACCTGCGCGCCGTCCTCCGCAAGACGAAAAACGCCAAGCTCGGCGGCGCGGGAGGGTATCTGGCGCACGTCGGCGTGGGCATCATGCTGGCCGGCGTCGTCATTTCGGGGGCCTACGCCAAGTCGCAGCGCGTGACTCTTCCGGTCAACGTCCCGAAGAAGGCCGGAGGAGCCACGCTGACGTTCCTCCGGGTCGTGCCCGGCACGGCCGAGCGCAAGCAGGCGATGGAGATCAAGGTCGATACGGCCCGCGGCAAGTCGTTTTATGCGTATCCGAAGATGTACGAGAACAGCCGCACGGGCCAGCTCATGGCGAATCCGTCGATCGCCAGCTCCCCGATCACCGATCTCTACATCGCGCCGCAGCAATACGACCCGGGTCAGCCCGAGACGGTCGGTCGCGACGTCCGACTGACGAAGGGGACGACCACCAACATCGAGGGCGTCGGCTTCACGTTCCGCGACTTCAACGCCGACCGCTCGGCCATGATGCGCGGCGAGAAGACGGTCCTCGTTCTCACCGACCTGACGATCACTCCCGCCGACGGAGTCAACCGCGACGTCACGATCAAGTACGTCTTCCACATGGACGGCCGCGAGGCCGAGGCGGAAGAGGTCGACATCCCGGGTGTGCCGAGAGCGAAGGCGCGCGTCCTCGCCGTTTCCCCGAACGACGGGGCGGTGGTGCTCCGCCTGCGCGGCGTCTCGAAGGATCCCGGGATGGAGTACCAGGCGGCGACCGTCGAATCGCTGTCGGTGGACGTCACGCGCAAGCCCCTGATCTCCCTGGTATGGGGAGGCTTCTACGTGATGATGGCCGGCGGCATCCTGGCCTTCGTCAAGCGCTCGAAGGAAGCCCGCAAGGCTGTCCTCGACATCGCGAAGGAAGAGTCGGCCCGCGGCGGCGCCCCCGTCCCGGCGACGGGGCCGGCGCTGCCTGCGCACACGCGGTCGCGGCTGGAATAGACCCTAGGGCTCGACTTCCATCTCCAGCCCGTCGTGCGCCGCGGTGACGGCGCAGCCGGGAGGCTTGCTGGCGGCGAGCTCCTCGAGGGCTTTCACCAGCGCCTCGTAGCCCATCTCGATCGGCCCCTTGCCGAAGTGCGAAAAGACCGCGCGCAGAACGCCGTAGCGCGACAGCCAGCCCAGCTGCGCTCGAACGGTGGTGTGGCCGATCAGCACGCCGCTCTGGTGCTTGCGCACGAGCGAGCCCGTCAACGTGGACCCGTCGCCGATGTACAGGTCGGCCGCGCGGAGTGCCGTGTCCGGGTCCTCGAACGCAACGATGTCGCCGGAATAGACGATCTTGAAGCCTCCGAGCTCGATGCGCGCCGCCACGGCCGGACAGCGGACGGAGTGGATGACCGGAAACGTGGTGAGGCGGTAAGGGCCGATCCGCATGGGCGCCTCGGGCTCGAGCACGAATCGGTTGAGGATCGGAAGATCCTTCAGCAGCTCATGGGTAACGGCGGAGGCGTAGACGGGCGCGTGCGTGCCCTCCCAGAGGCCCCAGCCGTGGTCCGGGTGCGCGTGCGACAGGAAAATCGCGTCGGGACGAATCTTCGAAAGGTGCCCCTTCTGGTTTTCGCCGAAGTCGCAGAGCAGGCGGAATCCGTTTTCTGCGAGAACGAATGCCGAATGGCCGGCATGCGACCGTGAGGATTCCTCGACGTAGCCTTTCGTCCCGTAAAAACGGATATGCATTCAATCTTGCTCCGCGGCCCGATCGTGTTCATCGCCGGCCGCGGCGACAATCTCTCCCCGCACGGCCTTCATGCAAACGGGCTGCCGGAAAGACTACGCGGGAGTCGGGACGTCAGACCTCTCTTAATGCCGACGTTATCTTGAGTCGGGCTGCTCGCCACGCCGGAGCAATGCCGCCGATGATGCCCATCACGAGGGCGAACACCAGGCCTCCGGCGATCAGCTCCGGAGTCATCCGGAAATTGAACAGGACCTCCGAGAAGGTCCGGAAATTCATCGTGCCGGTGGGGTGGGTCAGGACGAGGTTGAAGACGAGGAACGTCAACACGACCCCGACGAGTCCCCCGATGAGGCACAGCATGAGCGACTCGATCACGAAGGAGACCAGGATCGAGCGGCGTGAGAACCCGATCGCGCGGAGCGTTCCGATCTCGCGGGTCCGCGCCGAAACCTGGGCGTACATGGTGTTCATGGCGCCGAAGGCAGCCCCGATGGCCGTGAAGATGCCGACAATCCAGGCGAGGGCCTTGATCGGGGCCGCGGTGATCATCTGCTCGTCGAAGTACTTGCGCTCGGTCTTGCCCTCGAGCTTCAAGCGCTGGTCGCCCTTGATCGTCTCGATGAAGCGCGAGGCGGCGTCGGCGTCCGGCAGCCGGACGAAGACCGTCGAATAGATGTTCCGCTTGGTCTGTTGCTGGAGGTCGGTCACGTCGGTCCAGATCTCCGACTCGTAGGCGCTGCCGTCGGCGTCGAACAATCCGACGATGACCCAGCGGAAGCTCCCCGTGGCGAGGGTGTCGCCGACCTTCATGCTCGCAAAGCGTTTCGAGAGCTTCCGCGAGACGATGGCTTCGTTGGTCGCGGGGTTGAACATCCTTCCGTCGATGATCTTCACGCCCGGGCGAATCTCCATGCCGATCGGCGCCATGCCACGGATCTGGACGTTCGAGAACGTCTTTCCGTCCGCCCGCGGCACGTTGATGAGGGTCAGCAGCTCCGGCGAAACGTAGGGCTTCCCCGCGGCGTTGCGCTCGGGCCCCGGCATGGACGCGATCTGATCGCCCTGATCCCTTGTGATCACGCTCTGCATCTCGGCCTGCGACCCCACGCGCATCGCGATGACGTTGCGCGTGGAGGCCGTCACCGACAGCGTGCGGGTCACGCCCTGGATGAGCGCCAGGATGCAGAGGAAGACTGCCGTGACGAGCCCGATGACGAAGGCCGTCATTCCCGTGGACATCTTGCGGGCGAAGATGTTGCGGAGGTTGTACTTCAGCGGTACGGCCATGGCTACACCACTTTCCGGAGGCCGTCGACGATCCGGAGACGCGACGAGTTGATCGCGGGCACGAACCCCGCGAGGATCCCCACGCCGACGGACACGACGAAGGCCAGCGCCAGAGTCTCGGGGCTGACCTTGAAGTTGACCAGCCAGATCGAGATCGAGGTCTTGTTGCCGCCCGCGACGAGCGCCGGAATGAAGACGAACTTGGCGAGCAGGACGCCGAGAACGCCGCCCAGAAGCGACATCAGAACCGACTCCGAAAGGATGAACCCCAGGATGTGGCCGCGGCCGAAGCCGAGCGTGCGCATGACGGCGATCTCAGTCACGCGCTCGCGCGCCGACATGGCCACCGTATTCGCCACGATCAGCGTCACCGCGAAGATGATGATCAGCGAGATGCCGTTGATGAGGAATTTGACGTTGCCCATCATCTCCATGAACTGAAGCTGGAACTGTTTCTCAGTCAGCGTCTTGGTGGGCGCATCGCTGTTCTCGAACATCTTGTCGATCGTGGCGGCGACCCGCGGAACGTTCTCGCCGCTGTCGATCTTGATGTAGTAGATCCCGGTGACTTTGTTTGCCAGGATCCAGTCGGACTGATTCAGGTACTCGTTGTGGAAGAAAATGTTCGTCTCGTCGCCGGCGTTGTAGGAGCCGATGTACACGAGGTCCAGGTTCAGCGGGATGTAGGTCCCCTTCAGGATGATGTGGTCGCCCTTCTTCCACTTGTGCTTCTCGGCGATCTTCTGGCCGGCCACGAAGCCGTTGCGGGTCTTCTTCCACTCTTCGTTGACCGCGGGGTCGATCGTCGCGTCGTCGAAAATCTTGTCGAAGTAGATGTCGGGATCCGCCGAGAGCTGGCCGATCCAGTTCTCGGGTTTGTCGTCCTTGTAGACGCCGCCGAACCAGGTCTCCGGCGAGACCGCGACGACGCCCGGGATCTGTTCGATCCGCTGCCGCTGCGACAGCGGCAGGAAGTTGCCCAGGCCCGTGGCGTGCTG
This sequence comes from Acidobacteriota bacterium, assembly GCA_046724475.1. Lineage (GTDB taxonomy): Bacteria > Acidobacteriota > Thermoanaerobaculia > UBA5066 > Gp7-AA6 > DAHUXD01. The sequence continues at coordinate 14,873 of JBKOVK010000336.1, forward strand.
AACGACGAGACGATTGGCGCCCCGTCCCCCGGAAGGGTCCGCCTGCATGGCCTGCAGGAGCGAGGCGAGGATCACGATCAGCGTCAGCACGATCACGATCGAGCTGGCCGTCAGCCCCGTCCGCAGCTTCTTCCGAAAGACGTTTCTCCAGACCATCCGGAAGTACTTCACGATCTCCTCCCCACTCCGGCCTCCGTGAGCTCGTCGGTGTGCAGGACGCCCTTGTCGAGGTGAACCATGCGGTGGGCACGCGCCGCGGCCTTGGGATCGTGCGTCACCATCACGACCGTCTTCCCGAACTCTTCGTTCAGGCGCCGCAGCAGCTCCAGGATCTCGTCGCCGGACCTCGCGTCCAGGTCTCCCGTGGGCTCGTCGGCAACCAGGATCTTGGGGTCCGACACGATCGCTCGCGCGATCGCCACGCGCTGCTCCTGGCCGCCCGAGAGTTGCCGGGGATAGTGGGACATGCGATCGCCGAGCCCGACGATCGAGAGCGCGGTCTCGACGTGCCGCTTGCGCTCCGCCTTCTTCAGCGGCGTCAGCAAGAGCGGGAGCTCCACGTTCTCGAACGCCGTCAGCACGGGGAGGAGGTTGTAGAGCTGGAAGATGAACCCGATCGTGTGCGACCTCCACTTCGCGAGCTCCGTCTGCTTCATCGTCGCGATGTCGCGCCCGCCGATCATGATCCGGCCGCGCGTTGGCTGGTCGATCCCGGCGATCAGGTTCAGCAGCGTCGTCTTGCCCGAACCGGACGGGCCCATCAGCGCGACGTACTCCCCTTCCGGGATGTCCAGGTTGATCCCCATGAGGACCGAGATCTCGATCTGATCGCGGCGATAGATTTTTTCGACGTTCTCGATCCGAATCAGCGGCTCGGCCATGCTCACTCCTGTCCTTCGACGCGAACTCGTTCGCCGTCCTTCAACTGCAGTCCGCCGGACAGCGACACCAGCTTCTCGCCGCCCTGGAGGCCCTGCGTCACCTCGATCTGCCCCTGCACGTCGCCTCCCGCCGTCACGGGCGTGAAGCGCGCCCGCCCGTCCACGATACGGAAGACGCCGGTCTTCCCGTTCACGGTCGTCACCGCCGACTTTGGCACCACGACGCGCACGCGCGTCTCCTTGCCCTGCGTCGGCTGAGACGTGAATCCGACTCTCGCCGAGAGATCCGGGAGCACCCGGTCGTCCGCGTCCAGGAACGCGACCTTGACGCGCACGGTGGCCTTCTGACGGTCGGCGGCCGGCACGATCTGCCGGAGGCGGCCATGGTAGACCTTGTCGGGAACGGCATCCAGCGTGATCTCCGCCGGCTGGTCCTGGACGAGCTTGGAGAGATTGGCCTCGTTGACGTCGGCGCCGACGTAAAGCGAGGAAAACTCGACGATCGTGGCGATCGCGCCGCCGGAGCCTCCGCCCGAGGGCGAGGACCCGAACGGCGAGACCGCTTCCCCCACGAAAGCCCGCTTCGCCGTGATGACCCCTGTGAACGGGGCGCGGATGATCGTGTAATCCATCAGCGCTTCGACATAGCGCACGCGGGCGCGCGTCGCCGCCTCGCTGGCCGTGGCCGCGTCGAGCGCGGAACGGGTGTTCAGCCCCTGGTCGAAGATGTTCTGCTGCCGCTTCAGCTCGGCGTCGGCGTTGACCCAGTTCGCCTTCGCCTCGGCCAGCTGCGCCTCGAGGTCGGTCGAATCCAGCCGGGCGATCACGTCTCCCTTGCGGACCTTCGTGCCCTCCGTGACGTTGAGCTCCGTGATGCGCGAGGTGATCTTGGGCGAGAGATCCGCCTTGCGCTCGGCCTCGACGTAACCCGTGGCCGTCAGCAGCGTCGTGGCCTGGCCTTCGGTCACGACCGAAGCCGTCGCGGCTTCGACTTTGCGAGGGCGAAGCCCCCGGCCGGCCAGTCCGTACGCCGCCAGCCCTGCGGCGACGACGACCACGGCGCCGGCCAGCAGCCATCCGCGCGGGCCCTTCCGCGTTTCGGGCTCCCGCCGAATGCGAAGCGCCGACAGATCGGCCGGTTTTGAGGGCTCGTGGCTCATGGCTGCGACTTTGAAGTTCGCCATTCTATTCACTATTCAACTCTCCGGGGCCGTTGGAGTTACGCCTGGGGCCGGTCATGACCGCCTTTCTCAGATTCAGGGCGGTCCGGACTCTGCGTGATACCCTTTTTTGCGGGGGTGGGTTTCATGCGCAAGCACTTATTCCTCCTCGCCGCCTTGCTCTTCGCGTGTGGGAGCGTCGTGTCCGCTCAGGACTACATGTACAAGATCGATCTGATTCCGTCCGGGGCGATGATCACGATGAGTCAGCCGATGCTCCAGGGCAACTCGTACGTGTTCCGTTCCTGGCCGGACGGTACGACGTCCGCCGTGCCCCAGAACATGATCCGCAACATCACCCGGCTGACGGGCAACCGCGAAAACCTCGTGGCCTACCGGGTCGACCTGAATCCATCCGGGATGGTGCTCGCCCGAGACAATCCGGAAGTTCGCGGCAGCACGTACGTCTTCCATACGTGGCGCGACAACACGCTCATTAGCGTGCGGGCCGCGGACATCAAAGGCATCACCACCCTGACCGGAGAACAGGCGTTCTGGGCCGAGCAGGCCCAGCTGGGCGAAAAGAAGATCGGCACGCTCGCCATGCAAGGCAACGCGCACGTCGTCGCGCTCGACACCCCGACCAACTCCAACAGCTCCCAGGCCGGACCGACCAGCACCAGCGCCTTGAACGGCGCCGGCATCAGCGGAGCGCCGGCTTACGGCAACTGGATGTATCAGGGAACGCCGGGCGTTTCGGACGCCTGGTCGCCGGCCAACGCCGTGATGAACAACGGCGTCCCGACGATGCCGGGCGCCACGAACGGAATGAACCCGCCTCACTGATGCGGGAAACGGAGGGCGAATGAAGAGGCTCCTGTTCCTCGTCGGCATGCTCGCGGCGCTCACGGCGTCCGCGCAGCAGGCCGCCTATCAGATCGACCTCGTCCCGTCGGGCAACGTTCTTTCGAAAGACGTGCCGGTCGTCAAAGGCGGGATGTACCTGTTCCACGGCTATCCCAACGGAACCCTGATGAGCCTCCGTCCCTCGCAGGTGAAGGGCCTCACGAAGATCACGCCCGATCCCGCGCTCACGAGCAGCACGGGCGTCGTCATCGCGATCGGGAACCTCGCGATGCAGGGCGGATCCCAGGCCGGCCCCACCAACGCGAGCGCGGTCAAGTCGAAGAATGCGTCGAACAAACCCGAGCTCGGCGAGGGCTTCTACAGCAACCTGAAGATGGGCGAGTCGCTCGCGCAGGACGCCGGCAGGAGCGGCGACTACGCGATCGGAAGGGCATACGCGTATGCCCCGGCCACGGCGAGTCAGTCCTCGCCCGGCGCGCCGCCGACCATGCCGTCGGCAACCAACGGAACGAATCCGCCGACCATGTCCGGGACGGCCAGCGGCACGAATCCGCAATAACGGAGCAACGCCCCCCTCACCCTGACCCTCTTCCCCATCGGGGGGAGAGGGGAATGAAGTAGCGGCTCGCGAGTAGCCTGTCATCCCGAGCGCAGCGAGGAACCCCGGGCTCGACGAGGGCGGGATCCCTCGTCGCTACGCTCCTCGGGATGACGCGCGGTGACGCTTCGCGCTCCGCGCGTCAGATATGTATGGCGTGCCCCAGCACCGCCTCCGAGGCTTCGTGGATCGCCTCGGAGAGGGTCGGATGCGCGTGGATGGTGCGGACCAGCTCCTCCGACGTCGCCTCAAGCTTCAGCGCGGCGCCGGCTTCCGCGATCAGCTCGGTGGCGGACGGTCCGACGATGTGCACGCCGAGGATCTCGTCGTACTTCTTCTCGGCCACGATCTTCACGAAACCCGACGCCTGGTTGAGGATGCGCGCCTTCCCGATGGCGGAGAACGGGAACTTGCCCACGGCCACGTCGTAGCCGCGCTCCCGGGCCTTCGCCTCGGTCAGGCCGATCGAGCCGATCTCCGGGGAGCAGTAAGTGCATCCGGGAACCTGGTCGTAGTTGATGGGGCGCGTTTCCTTGCCGGCCATGTGCTCGACGGCGACGACGCCCTCGGCCATGGCCAGATGCGCGAGGGCAGGCGTCGGTAGCACGTCGCCGATCGCGTAGACGCCGGGCACGTTGGTCCGCATGAACGGGTCGACCTTGAGGTACCCCTTCTCGGTCGCGATCCCCAGAGCCTCGAGTCCGATCTTGTCGGTCAGCGGCTTGCGGCCGACGGCCATGAGCACCTTCTCGGCGCGGAACGTCTCCGTCTTGTCGCCGGCGGAACGCGCCAGCAACTCCGTGCCACCCTCGGTCTTCGTCATCCGCTCCACGCGCGTGTCCGGGTAGACCGCGATTCCCTGCCGCTTGAAGGACGCGGCGAGCTCCCGCGAGATCTCCTCGTCCTCGATCGGGACGATCCGCGGCAGCACCTCGATGATCGTGACCTTCGAGCCGAAGCGCGCGTACATCGACGCGAACTCGACACCGACGGCTCCCGAACCGATGACGACCAGCGACTTCGGAACCTCGGTCAGCTCGAGCATCCCGGTCGAAGACAGGACCGTCTTCTCGTCGATGTCCATGCCGGGCAGCGTGCGCGGCGTCGAGCCCGTCGCGACGAGAACGTTCTTTCCGGTGTAGACGGTCTCGGCGCCGTCCGGTCCCGTGACCGACACGCGGCCGACGCCCGCGACGCGGCCGAACCCGTTGACGACTTCCACTCGGTTCTTCTTCATCAGATAGGAAACCCCGTTGGTGGACTGCCGGACGATCTTCTCCTTGTGCTTCATCGCCGCGGGCACGTCGAGGCGAACCTCGCGCGCGGCCACGCCGACCTCCGCTCCGTGTCGCGCTTCCTCGAGCAGGTCTGCGGTATGCAGCAGGGCCTTCGTCGGAATGCAGCCCACCAGCGTGCAGACGCCGCCCAGGCGCGTGTCTTTCTCGACCATCAGGACCGACAGGCCGAGCTGAGAGGCGCGGACGGCCGAGACGTATCCGCCGGGGCCCGAGCCGATGATGATGACGTCGTAGGTCTTGCCGTTGGTCATGGGTGCTCTCTCGGAGCGGCGAAGGTTATCAGAGTCGTCAATCCCGGCCGGGCCGTGGCGCTGTCAGAACCGCGGACCCTATAATCCTCGACCGTGCGCCGCCGCGCCTTGGTCTTCACCGTGGCCGCCGCCCTTGCCGCGGCGCTCTCGGTCTCGTGCGGCGGAGAAAAGAGTCCCGAGAGCCAGGGCGTCCAGCTCGGATTTTTCGGCGCGCTGACGGGACCGACCGCGACGTTCGCGCAGTCCGGAAAGAAGGGAGCCGAGCTCGCCGTCGACGAGATCAACGCCCGCGGCGGCATTCTCGGCAAGCCCCTGGTTCTCCTCTCCGAGGACGACCGCGGCGAAGCGTCGGAAGCCGCATCCGCCGTTTCCAAGCTCATCACGCGAGACCACGTCGTCGCGCTCATCGGCGAGCAGGCCTCATCGCGGACGCTGGCCGCGGCGCCGATCGCCCAGAGCTACGGCGTGCCGCTGATCAGCCCGACGTCGAGCAACGTCGAGGTCACCAAGAAGGGCGACTACATCTTCCGCGCCTGCTTCATCGACCCGTACCAGGGACGCGCCGTGGCGGCGTTCGCCCGGGACACACTCAAGGCGCAGACGGCGGCGATCCTCGTGGACTCCAAGAGCGACTACTCGGTGGGTCTCGCCGAGGCGTTCCGGGAGTCCTTCACGTCGATGGGCGGACGGGTCATCAGCGAGCCCAAGTACGCCGAGGGCGACAGCGACTTCTCGGCGCAGCTGACCGCGATTCGCCCCCAGAACCCCGACGTGCTGTTCGTGCCGGGCTACTACACGGACGCGGGACTGATCGCGCGCCAGGCGCGTTCTCTCGGCGTGAAGTCCGTGCTTCTGGGCGCCGACGGATGGGACTCCCCCAAGCTCACCGAGATCGGCGGCGAGGCGATCGAGGGCGCCTACCTCTCCAATCACTACTCGGTCGACGATCCGTCGCCGCGCGTGCGCGCGTTCGTCCAGGCCTTTCAGTCGCGGTTCCACTCGGAGCCGGACTCCATCGCCGCCTCGACCTACGACGCCGTCGGGATGCTGGTGGACGCGATCTCGCGCGCCGGCTCGACCGAAGGCAAGCGCGTGCGCGACGCGCTGGCGACGATCAAGGATTACCCGGGCGTGACGGGCACCATCACGATGGACGCGGACCGCAATCCGATCAAGCCGATCGTGATCCTGAAGGTCGAGGGCGGCCGCTTCAAGTTCGCGGGCGCCGTGCAGAGCGGAGGCTAGGCGCTCGTCAAGCGCGGGATCCCTCGTCGCTGCGCTCCTCGGGATGACGCTGTCATCCCGAGCGAAGCCGTCCACCGAAGGCAAGCCACCGGCCGTAGGCAACGCCGACCGCAGGTCGGCGGTAACCGAGGGATCCCGAACTATTTCGCCGACATTTCCGCCGGGGCCAGGATCAGCTCGTCGAACGAGACCTCTCCAGATCCTTCGGCCGCGACTCCGACACGTCCGGTGACCGGTTTGGGATCGGTGGCCCCGAACACCTTCTGGTCGTTGAACGCCACCGTCAGCGACGGGCCCGCCGCCGTGACGCCGAACTTCTCCCAGAGCCGTTCGAAGGAGACCTTGCCCTTGCCAAGCTCCGTGGTCTTCCCGCCGACGGTGCTCGAGAGCGCCAGATCGCCCGTCGCGGTGTCCACGAGGAGGAGCAGGTAGTTCTTCTCGTCGGCCATCCGCAGGAGAAGACCGGCCTTGCCGGTCCCGCCTTTCTTGATCATCGTCGTGGCGGTTCCGTCCTGAAACGTGTACGTCCGCCGCACGGCCGCGGCGATCGAATCGTCCGGACGCTGCGTTTCGGTCTGGACGAGCCGGTTGGGCGCCGAAGGAGGATTTAAGTCGGTCAGCACCAGCCAACGGCTCTTTCCCGGCGCGCCGAGGACGATGAGGTCGAAGTATCCCGGCGGCCGCAGGATCGTGTCCGCGTCGAAATGGTTGCGGATCTCTTCGGCCCGTGCTCCGGCAGAGGACACCGCCGCAAAGAGCGTCGCCAGGACGGCACACGTCCAAACGAAGCTTCGAGTCGATTTCATCCATGGCCGGGAAACCCGCCGCATGCCCGAAAATTCCCTTCCTGGAAACCTATTCCCCGGTGCCGCGGGGCGACCGGGCC
>JBKOVK010000067.1:0-5241 GCA_046724475.1 Acidobacteriota bacterium
TTCTCGGCGAACAACTGGCGCAGGCGGTCGTAGAACGCCGCCGCCGCCTCGCGCGCCACGGTGTAGTCGTGGGCGATGGTGCCACGCTGCTCGACGACCTGGCGCGCCGTGTACAGACGCGTCGTGCCGGCGAACCGCGGACTCTCGAACCAGCGCTGGGTCTCAGCGACTTCCTGCTCGAATGAAGTCATGTCGGCGCTCCTGGTCATGTCGCGTTCCAGAATCTCGGTCAGGATGGTCGAGTCTACGACACGAGCCTCAGAAATCCGGGTTCTCGGTCAGCCGCGTGCCGTCCCGCCGGAACGCGTCGATGAAGCCTGCGATGCGTCGCTTCGCCGTCTCGAGGTTGTGGTTGTTGAGGTTGAGGTTGAGCAGATCGATGTACCACGGCGGCTTGACGGGCTCGTGGACGTAGGCCTCGACGATGGCGCGGGCGATCGGCAGCGTCGTTGGCTTCGAGTCGTCGTGGACGTCGCGGTTGCCCGCCGAAAGCAGCTTGGCGTACTCCTCTTCGAGGAGCCGGGCGAACAACGCATCGGTGAAGGCGTCGCCGGCGTGCACGCTCGTCTCCGGATCGTCGTCGGTGAGCCGGGCGCTCTTGTGCAGCCACTCCCAGAGAATGCTCATCCGGATCTCGCCTGTCGCCATGTCCTCCATCAGGTAGAGCACGTCGTCGTTGCCGAAGAAGTCGGCGGGCTTGAGAGCTGCGGCCTGGAAGCCCCGGCCGAAGGCATTGCCGTACTGCAGGGCCACGCTCAGCAGATAGCGCGCTCCACGGACGGTTCGCGGTGCGGGCTCCAGTAGCGTCAGGCCGTCGGCATCCTCGGGCGTGTAGGTCAGGCGCGGGAACGGGCGGCCAAGCTGATTGTCGGCGCCGGCCCGCTCCCAGACGGGCCGCAGGATCGGAACCATCTTCCAGTGCGCCACCCATTTTCCGCTCGCGCCCTCCCGCTGCTCGCGTTCGCCGCCGGCGACCGCCCGCTCCATGCCGGCGGCCACACCCGCCGCCGAGCCCACCGGGATGTTGGCCTCCATCCCGCCCTGCCAGAGTGCGCAGCGCCCGTCCCGGTCGGGGGTGTTTACCGCCCGGCGGACTCGGTCTTCGTAGCGACGCATGTAGCCGTAGGTCATGCCAATCGCGTCGATGTTGGGGTTGACGAACGTCGCGTCCCACGCCATGGCGTCGGCAACGCTGTTGATGTAGTCCCAGCGGCCGGTGTTGAAACCGACAAAGTGTGTCGCGAGCGCGGCGCGGATCTCCATCAGCTGGAAACAGGCCTCGATCTGCTCGACGAGCACGTAGACCTTGATCGTCCCGACCGCGAGTCCGAGGTGTCGCTCGAGCGCGGCGAGCATGTCGTTCCACAACGCCGCCTCTTCGGCCGTCTGGATCTTCGGGAGATAGAGGACGATGGACCGGCCCTCCGCCCCTAGCCGTTCGTGGTTGTTCGCGACGTAGAGCACGAGGTCGACGATCGCGGCGGAAAAGCCAATCCCGCCGGGTTCGCACACGTGACGGTCGTCGAGGTGGAGCCCCCGCGGGCGGAAGATCCGGGTCGTGAAGTCGAGCTGCTTGCGCCAGTCGTCGAACATCGGGCGGCCGAAGAAGTCCCGCGACCAGCCGTTCATCTCGTCGGCGACTTCCTCCGCGACGCGCAGGAAGATCGGCTCCCTGGCGAAGGCCAGCTTCAGATTCCGCTGGTTGTCGAGCGACATCGTGTCGACCTGTCCGAGCGCGTCCTCGCCGTCGAACATCCATCCGTCCGCACCGGAGAGCAGCGCGTAGGCGACGTTGCGCAGGCCGCTCTCGGCTGTGGCGCGCGGCCTCGTGGCGGGCCCCGTTCCCTGGATCCACTGGCGCCGCAGGTCAGCCGGTATCTCGCTACCGGTGAAGCGGCCTTCGCGGGCATCGCGGACGCGAAGGCCGGAGCGAGGAATGAGCGCATCGGGTTCGAGGAAGTCGAGTCGGCGGCCATGGAGGGCCCGCTCCCGCCGCCGCGCGATGCGCTCGTCCATGATCCGGCGCCGGTCGCGATTGAGCGGCGTCAGCGCCGCGAGCGCCGCCCGCGCTGCCGCCGTATAGACGTCGGGATAAGAGGCGAGCAAGCCGTGACGGAACTCGAAGGTACCGGACATCGTGGACCCCCCGTGTCGGCCTCACTCTACAGATTTCGCCTCCCGCGGATCGGCAATCGCTCGGATCTACGGCCAGTCCGACGGCCGGCGGTCGCACCACTTCGCCGCGGCGCCGGATATAGCAATCGGGATTGGGCGGCGAGGGACACCGATCTCAACTGCTTGCGCGACGACCCGGACTTCCAGAAGCTGGTCGGCCGCACGGACTCTCCAGTTCGTAAGCCGCGCTCTCGAAATCGACGCGGCCGCACGATTCCTGATTCTCGCGGCACAGGCCCAAGACCGCGAAGATCGAGGACCCTTTCGCTGTTGTCGGGGGGGGTACCCGAAGTGAAGAGGAGTGAGCGGCCCGTGAAGGGCTTCGTGAATTCGGCTCGGCGAATGGCCTCGCTGGTCCTAGTTCTCTCCCTCGCCGCAGCGGCTCCGGCTCCCGCCCAGCTCTCTGCCGGGGATCAACGCCGCCCCGCCCCGGTGATGGGCATAGGGGGAGCGGACTGGCTCGAGCGGCCGGGTCGCGACGAGGAACAGAGGCCCGACGAGATCATCCGGACGATGGGCTTGAGGAACGGCGACGTGGTCGCCGATCTCGGTGCCGGGACTGGCTACTTCACGCGGCGCCTGGCAAAGGCGGTCTCCCCTTCCGGACGCGTGTACGCCGTCGACATCCAGCCCGAGATGCTCTCGCTGCTGAAGAACAACGTCGAGAAGGCCGGAATCCGGAACGTGGTGACGGTCCTCGGCGAGACCGACGACCCGAAGCTGCCGAAGAAGTCGCTCGACTGGGTCTTGCTCGTCGACGTTTACCACGAGCTCCAGCAGCCGAAAGCGACCCTCGCGAAGATACGCGAAGCCTTGAAACCCACCGGTAAAGTGGCGCTCGTGGAGTACCGCCTCGAAGGGCTGACCGCGCTCCACATCCGGGAGGAGCACCGCATGTCGACCAGTCAAGTGCTCGCCGAGTGGACCCCGGCCGGATACCGACTCGTGACGCTCCACGAGTTTCTGCCCGTTCAGCACTTCTTCGTCTTCGAGAAGACGCCGGATCGCTGAGCAGCGCCGGCTCCTCATTCTCGGGCGCAATGGGAATGGAGCCTGCTCGACGAGACGGAAACATGAACGGCCGGGTCTCCTCCCGGCGTCTAATCCGCATGGTTGCGGGGGGAAGATTTATCGCCGGCTCCGCCCGGCGCAAAAGTTTCATGGTTGCGGGGAAGGGACTTGTCCGGCCCGAGCGCGGCACCTCGGCTCGGCGCTGCCCGCCCACGATCAACGCCAGTCCGCCCCGTTCTGCGGCCTCGTTGAGCAGCGGCTTCGATTTCCAACGTAACCCCATGACAAGCGGCCGAGGTGCTGGCTCACGCGGGGAAACCGATATTCTTGCTGCATGTCCGCCGCGGCACCGCCGGAGGCTCCCCTTCTCGTCGGGGGGGAGCGTTCCGAAGGGGCAGCCGGCGAGCGCCGCCTGGTCTTCGATCCCGCCACCGGCGAGCCAATCGCCTCGGTGGCTCAGGCCACCGCCGAGGACGTGGACCGCGCCGCCCGGCTGGCGGACGGGGCGTTCCGCGACGACTGGAAGGGTCGCACGCCGAGGGATCGCGCCGCGGTGCTTTTCCGGCTCGCCGCGCTCATCCGCGAAAACACGGACGAGCTCGCGCGACTCGAGAGCCGCAACACGGGCAAGCCGATCGCCTCGGCGCGCGGCGAGATCTCCCTCGGCGCCGATTGCTTCGAGTACTACGCCGGAGCCGCCACCAAGTTCGGTGGCTCGACGATTCCGGTGTCGGCGCGCGGCGCGAGCGTCACGTTCCGCGAGCCGCTCGGGGTCTGCGGCCTCATCGTTCCCTGGAATTTCCCCTTCGCTATCGCGACCTGGAAGACCGCCCCCGCCCTCGCGATGGGCAACACGGTCATTCTCAAGCCCGCTAGCGACACTCCGCTCTCGGCCCTGCGATTGGGTGAGCTGGCTTTGGAGGCCGGAGTCCCACCGGGCGCGTTCCACGTGTTGCCCGGACCAGGCGACATCGTCGGGGCCGCTCTCGTCTCCCATCCCGCTGTGCGAAAGATCTCCTTCACCGGATCCACGGATGCCGGCAAGAGCGTGATGCGCCTGGCCGCATACGGCCTCAAGCGCATCTCGCTCGAGCTCGGCGGCAAGTCGGCCTGCCTGATCTTCGAGGACGCCGACCTTTCGATGTGTTTGGCTTCAGCGCTCTGGAGCGTCTTCGACAACGCCGGCCAGGACTGCTGCGCGCGCTCGCGGTTCCTCGTCCAGCGGACCATCTACGATCGCGTCGTCGCCGACCTCGCGAAGATGACCGCGGCGATCCGCGTGGGGAACCCGCTTTCACCGGAAACGGAGATGGGGCCGCTCATCACGCCCGCCCACCGCGAGAAGGTCCGCGCGTGGATCGCTATCGGGGACGCGGAAGGTGCCCGCCGCGTGACGGGCGGCGAGCTGCCGGCCGACCCCGCGCTTTCGAAGGGATCGTTTCTCACGCCGGCCATGTTCGCCGACGTGGACAACGCGATGCAGGTCGCGCGTGAAGAGGTTTTCGGACCGGTGGTTTCGGTCATCCCGTTTCGGGACGAGGAGGAGGCGGTGCGTCTCGCCAACGCGAGCCGGTACGGACTTTCGGGCTCGCTCTTCACCCGGGACCTGGGTCGCGCGATGCGAGTGGCGCGGGCCGTCGAGACGGGCGTTCTGTCGGTCAACAGCAGCCGGAGCGTGTTCCTCGAGGCGCCGTTCGGCGGCGTCAAGGAGAGCGGCCTCGGGCGAGAGCTGGGGCTGGCGGCCCTCGAACACTACACCGAGACGAAGAGCGTCTTCATTTCGGAGGAGTGAGGCGATGGCGGCGGGGCGCATGACGCGCAAGGAGCTCCTCGACGCGATCCGGCAGGAGACGATCGAGACCGTGCTCGTCGCCATCCCCGACTGGTATGGACGGCTGGTGGGCAAGCGGCTCACGGGACGCTTCTTCGCGGAGACCGTGGCCGAGCACGGCTGGCACGCCTGCGACTACGTCCTCGCGTGCGACATGGAGATGGACCCGGTGCCGGGCTACGCGTTCGCGAGCTGGGAGAAGGGCTACGGCGACATCCGATGCC
>JBKOVK010000114.1:0-4657 GCA_046724475.1 Acidobacteriota bacterium
CTCCAACCACGTAAACCCGTCCGGGTTCGTCCACATCGGGTTGTAGACGCGGGAGAAATAGACATCGAGCTTCCCGCGTCCCTCCTTCAGGAAGTGCGGGAGAAGGAAGCTCATCTCGAAATAGGAGAGCGGGTATTCTCCGGGCCACGTCAGCTCGTTCCAGCGCTTCACATGAGGGGCGAGCCGGTGCGGCCGAGGCACCCACTTGTCCCAGGCATTGGCCGAGGTGCCGCCCTCGACACCGATCGAGCCCGTCAGGACGCTCAGCAAGAAGAGACAGCGTGCGACTTGCCAGCCTCCGAGGTTTCCCGCGGCGGCGCTCCTCCAGTTGTGTGCCGCGAGCTTCCCGCCGCAGTTGGCCACGTCCTCGGCGATGCTCCGCAAGAGGCGGGCCTCGACCCCCGACTCCCGGGCGGCGAACTCGAAGCTGTACTTGGCGTAGAGACTCTTCAGCGCCGTCTCGAAGGACTCGAAGGTGACCGGCGAGTCCGGATGGACCAGACGCAGATACTCCTCCCAGTTCACCCACCTGCGGACGAAATCCCGGTCGTAGCGGTTCGTCGAGATGAGGTGGTTGGCGATCGCCAGCAGGATTGCGGCTTCCGAGCCGGGCCACGGGGCGATCCAGGTGTCGGCTCTCGAGGCGGTGTTGGAAAGGCGGGTGTCGAAGACGATCAGCTTCGCCCCGGCCATCTGACCCTCGACGATCCGCTGGGCGTGCGGGTTGAAGTAATGCCCCGTTTCCAAGTGGCTGCTGATCAGGAGAATGACATTCGCGGCGGCATGGTCGGGGCTCGGGCGGTCAAACCCCATCCAGAAGGCGTATCCGGCGCGCGCGCCGGCCGAGCAGATGTTGGTGTGTGAGTTGTGCGAGTCCACACCCCAGGCCGGCAGAATCCACTCCATCAGGCCGTCGTGTCCGGGCCGGCCGACGTGGTACATGACTTCGTTGTGGCGCCCCTCCTGGAGCGCGCGCCGGATGCGCCCGCCGATGTCTTGGAGCACTTCCTCCCAGGACACGCGCACCCATCGGCCCTCTCCGCGTCCGCCGGCGCGCTTCAAGGGATAGAGAATTCGATCCGGGTCGTTGACCTGGTTGAGGGTCGCCGGCCCTTTTGCGCAATTGCGCCCGCGGCTTCCGGGATGCGCCGGGTTGCCTTCGAACTTGCGCACCTGAAACGTTTCTTTGTCCACCCAGCCCAGCAGCCCGCAGGCCGACTCGCAGTTGAAGCAGACCGTCGGAACGAGCATGTAGTGACGAGGCACCTTCCTCGGCCACTGCCTCTGGTCCCACTCGACCCAGTCGTCCCAGGTTTCCGGAGGCGGGTACTGCTGCATCCGTTGCCCGGCGTCGGTGGCTTGCGGCGGAAGACGCAGGGGGCTCACAGGCTCAGTCATGTCACCTCCCGGCGCGTCAACTGTTCGGAACCTGCTGCGGGGCCATTACGAATGCCCACTCGTAGGCGAAGAGCCCTGCCAGGGACAACACGCCCGCAGCGGCGAGCGCCGCGACGGATGCGCCGGCCAGGAGGATCGCGGCAAGTGGCACCACTAATCCGGCCGCGATGCTCCCCCAATAGATGGGTGCATAGCGTCCGCGGGTGATCATGCGCGCGGCCGTGGCTGCGACGGAGCTGGCGTGGGGAACGGCGAACTCCCCGCCGGTCGTCAGCAACAGGTTGACGACCAGACTCGAGCCGAGCGTCCACGACAGAAACCGGACCGCTTCGGGGGAGAGCTCCACGAAGACGCCCGCGATCAAGAGCGCGGCGGCCCCCGCCATGACGGCCTGTACGAAGAGGTGCCACGGGAGCAGTGTGCTCTGCCAGAGGTCGCGACCCTCGGCCTGTGCGAAGAGGAACGCGGTGTAGACCGCCGAGAGGATGGCGAGCACGACGCCGGGCCATCGGAGCTTGCCGGCCAGCTCGGCCGAGCCCGACAGGTGAAGGATCCACGAGAGGCCGGCCACGACCGTGAAGGCGATCAGGATGACCGCTCCTCGTGTCAGCCAGGATCGCCACTGCGGACGAATCAGGATCGTCCAGAATCGATCCGGGCGATCCAGGTCCCACACCAGCAAGCCGACGGTGACGCCGACGAAGACGAGCGCCAGGAAGGAAACGATCGTCGTAAAGAGCGGCACGGACGGCAGCAGACCCAGGGCAACTCCGGCCGCGGCCACGAGAAACGCGCCTGTCCCGATCGCTTTGGTGACGAGATAGGCGGGCACCTGCCAGTGCCAGGGGACGCGGTGCGGGACGTTGTAGGTCTCTCGCGGAGCGCTCGACCTTCGGGAAGCTGGCGCCTCCCCGGGCCGCGCCGAGCGTAACAGCGCGCCCGCCATCCTTCCCTGGGCGATCTGGATGGGTCCGCGCCAGTCTCCCTGTCCGTTTCCGCCATCTCCCTGCCACGGCTGCTGTGCCCAGAGCATTCCGTAATTCTGGTCCGCCGCCGTCGGGAGGATCGCCGATTGTTCCGCCTCGATGTAGAAGAGCTTGGGTCGGGTGTTCTGTTCGGGCTTGCGGACACTCACCTCATGCGTCGAGAGCAGGCGCGAGATCTCCGAGCCCGCGTCGTCGATGTCGCCCGCGATGATGGCGTGGACGGGGCACACGACGACGCAGGCAGGCTCCAGCCCGACGTCCGTGCGGTGCGCGCAGAAGTGGCACTTGGCGGCCGTGCCGGAGTTCGGATCGATGTAGATCGCGTCGTAGGGGCAAGCCTGCATGCAGGCCTTGCAGCCGATGCAGATATTCGAGTCGAACTCGACGATCCCGTCCTCGCGCTGGTACATGGCCTTCGTAGGGCAGATGGGCACGCAGGGCGGGTGCGCGCAGTGGTTGCAGCGGGTGACCTGGAAGTAGCGGCGGGTGTCCGGGAACCGTCCCTTCTCGACGTACTTGACCCACGTCCGGTTGACGCCGAGCGGCACCTCGTTCTCGGACTTGCACGCGGTCGAGCAGGCGTGACAGCCGATGCACTTGCGGTTGTCGATGAGGAAGCCGTAGTTCATGGCTGTGCGGGGCCCGATCTCCTGCGACGGACGACCTGACGTTACCATCGTTTGCGTCAGCGGCCGTTGACCGTGCGCGGACGGAGAGGCCCGGAATCCTCGGGTCCCGCGGCGGCGTATGTCGCGGCGTGAGGTCAACGATGACGACAACCAACGTCTCCGCCGAACCGCGCCGCGTCGACCGGGTGGTCGCCGCGCCCCGTCCCCACTGGGTGGGCGATGGATTCCACGTTCGCGGCTTCTTCAACACGATTCCGGACGCCCAGCGCAAGCTCGACCCCTTTCTGCTCCTCGACTACGGGGCGCCGGAGGAGTTCCCGCCGACGACGAACACGCGTCGGGGCGTCGGCCCCCATCCGCATCGCGGATTCGAGACCGTCACGATCGCCTTCCAGGGCAGCGTCGCCCACCACGACTCGACCGGCCGGGGCGGCGTCATCGGGCCCGGCGACGTGCAGTGGATGACCGCGGCTTCCGGGATCCTGCACCGCGAGTACCACGATGAGAGCTTCGCCCGGAAGGGCGGCACGATGCAGATGGCGCAGATCTGGGTCAACCTGCCGCGCGCGCGCAAGATGGATCCTCCCGGGTACCAGACCATCACGGCCGGCCAGATCGGCGTCGCGACGCTGCCGGACGGAGCGGGCTCGGTGCGCGTGATCGCCGGCGAGTACCGCGGCGTGCGCGGTCCGGCCAAGACGGCGACGCCCGTCACGATGCTCGATGCCCGGCTCGCGAAAGGCGGCCGCGCGGAGTTCGACGTGCCCGCCCGCTGGAACGCGGCGCTTCTCGTCATGAAGGGCGAGATCTCCCTCGGAGGCGAAACGGCGTCGGAGAACGAATTCGTCCTCTTCGCCAACGCGGGCGAGCGCATCGCCGTCGCGGCGGAGTCCGAAGCGCAGGTTCTGCTTCTCGCAGGCGCGCCCATCGACGAGCCGATCGTGTCCTACGGCCCGTTCGTCATGAACACGGAGGGCGAGATCCGCCAGGCCATGCTCGACTTCCAGGCCGGCAAGTTCGGCGAGCTGGAAGACTGAGGACGGAGGTCTAGGCCTTCCGCAGCTTTCGCTGGATCCAGTAGATCGGGATCCCGAGGGCGATGAACGCGAGGCCGATGATCGACTCGCGAGGCGTGGCGATCAGCGTGTTCACGACGATGGCGCCGGCCGTCGCCGCGAAGAGCAGCGGCACGATCGGATAGCCGGGCACGCGGAACGGCCGCGCGAGTCCGGGCTCCTTGCGGCGCAGCGCGATGACCGAGAGCACTGCGAGCGCGTAGAAGATCCAGCCTCCGAAGATGACGTACGTGAAGAGCTGCGAGAAACCCCCGATGAACAGGACCAGGAACGCAGACCAGATTCCCTGGAAGAGCAGCGCCTCGACGGGAGTCCGCCAGCGGGGGTGGACGCGCGAGACACGCTCGATGAAAAGGCCGTCCTTGGCCATCTGGTAGTACGCGCGAGGCCCCGCGAGGATCAGGGCGTTCATCGCGCCGAGGATCGAGCACAGGATCGCCGCGGTGAGGAGCTTGCCGCCCCAGGCGCCGGTCATGCGCAGCATCGCCACCAGCGCGACCTTGTCGGTCGCGGCGATCTCGGCCGGTGTGAGCACCTTCAGGTATGCGAGGTTGGCAGCGAGGTAGAG
>JBKOVK010000314.1:0-6556 GCA_046724475.1 Acidobacteriota bacterium
ACGAACCCACCTCGATCGCCGGGAGGCCCGCGTCGGTCAGGCGGTCGATGAACTCCACGCGGGCTTCGACGGGGATGGTCTCGGCTTCGTTCTGGAGGCCGTCCCGCGGGCCGACCTCGTAGACCGTGACGTGCTCGGGCAGGTGCGGGCGGCGCAGCGAGTGTTCTTCCCAGGTGTCCATCAGGACATCATTATGACGAGATTTCCGCCAGCTCCACGCCCGCGTCGACGAGATCTCCCTCGCGCACGAGCAGCCTCCGGACCGCGCCGTCGCGCGGTGCTCGAATCGAGTGCTCCATCTTCATCGCCTCGAGGACGAGAAGCGGCTGGCCTCTCCGGACGGGATCTCCGGGGGCGACCAGCGTCTTGCGGACGCGCCCCGGCATCGGCGACAGGAGATCTCCGGAATGATCGGAGGCCGTTCGCGTGCGACGCCGCTGTTCGCGCTCAAACACGAACGTCCGTCCGTCGACCCAGACGAAGATCCGGTCGCCGTCGCGAAGGGCCGCGGCCCGGTGCACGCGGCCGTCCATCACGATCTCGATGGGCGCGCCAGCGCGGGCCGCGTTGCCGCGCACTTCGAAGGGCACGCGGCGATCGTCGAGATGCGCCGCGCCGCGCTCGAGCCGGACGACGCGGGCGCTCTCGCCGGATGTCAGCCGGTCGGCGCTCACGCTCCAGCCCTCCAGCCCGACGGCGCGCTCCAGGGATCCACGGCTTCGTGAGTCGCCGGCGTCACGGATGAGCCCGCATTCTGCGCCAGAGCCGCCGCGATCCAGGCGGCGTCGGGAGGCTCACCGGCGCTGGAGCGCGGGAGGCTCTCGACGAGGTCGGTCGTGTAGTCCCCCGAGGCGAACGCCGGCGACTCGAGCGTCTCGGCGAGGAGAGGAAGATTCGTCTCGACGCCGAGGACGATCCACTCGGAAAGCGCTCGTCTCGCCCGCGCGATCGCCGCTCCGCGGCTCCCCGCGGAGATCACGAGCTTGGCAAGGAGCGGGTCGTACTCCAGCCCCACCACGCTCCCCTCGTCGACGCCGGCGTCGACGCGCACGCCCGGACCCTCGGGAACCTGCCAGGCCAGGATCTTCCCGGCCCGCGGGAGAAAGTCGACCGGATCCTCGGCGTAGAGGCGCAGCTCGACGGCATGGCCGCGCGGCGCAAGCGTTCCATCGCGCCACGCCGCCGGCAGCGGCTCCCCTGACGCCACGTCGATCTGGGCGCGCACGAGGTCGATGCCCAGCGTTTCCTCGGTGATCGGATGCTCGACCTGGAGGCGCGTGTTCATCTCCAGGAAGTGAAAGCGCCGGTCGCGGTCCACGAGGAACTCGATCGTTCCGGCGCCCGTGTAGTTCACGGCGCGCGCCGCGGCGACGGCGGCAGAGCCCATCGCCGCGCGCAGCTTCGGGTCGAGCGCCGCGCTCGGCGTCTCTTCCACGATCTTCTGGTGCCGGCGCTGCACGCTGCACTCGCGCTCGAAGAGCGACACGACGTTTCCGGCGGAATCGCCGAAAACCTGGAACTCGACGTGGCGGCAGCCCTCGAGGAGCTTCTCGAGATACACGGTTCCGTCGCCGAACGCGGCCCGCGCCAGACGCCGGCCCTCCGAAAGCGCCGCCGGAAGATCCTCCGCGCGCTCGACCCGAGCCATGCCCTTGCCTCCGCCTCCCGCGGACGCCTTGACGAGCAGCGGGAAGCCGATTCGGCGGGCCTCTTTCTCCAGGTCCGCGTCGCCGAGCGAGCCGGCGCGCGAGCCCGGCACGACTGGCACGCCCGCGGCCTCCATCACGGCCCGTGCCCGGAGCTTGTCGCCCATCGTCTCGATCGCGCGCGGAGACGGGCCCACCCACACCAGACCGGCCGCCGCGACGGCTTTCGCGAATTCGGCGTTCTCGGAGAGAAAGCCGTAGCCGGGATGGACGGCGTCGGCGCCGGTCGCGCGCGCGGCCTCGAGAATTCTCGGGATCGACAGGTACGTCTCCCAGGGAGGTCCTCCGCCGAGGGAGGCGGCCTCGTCCGCGGACTTCACGTGGAAAGCGCCCGCGTCCGAGTCGGCGTAGACCGCGACGGTTCGGATCCCCATCTCCCGCGCCGTGCGCGCCACCCGAACCGCGATCTCGCCGCGATTGGCGATGAGGAGTCGCTTCACCGTCCGCCAACCTCCCGCCCGCGCTCGCCCGACTCCCACTGTTTCCAGAGATCGTACGCCTTCATCTGCTCGGCGAGCTTCCAGCGCGGATCGAGCAGGATCTTCTCGACTTCGGCGCGCGTCTGCCGGGGAGCGAGGATCGTCGGCGAATTCGCGATGCCGAGAACGGCGACCGCCGCCACCGCCGCGTTCTTGCGGGCGCTTTCGAGGTCGACCTTGTCGAACGTGTCCGACTCGGCGTGATAGTCAGCCAGATAACGATCCGTCTCCTGATTGGCGACGAGGTTGGGAACTCCTTCCAGGAGAAAGTCGAAGTTGTCGGTGCCCAGGATCGCTTCCTCATCGACCCCGTCCGCGCCCCACGATGCGACCGGCGCGAGGATCGTCTTGACGCGCGCGTCCAGATCCGGCCGCCCGTTGGTGAAATAACCGACCACCTTTCCGTCGCCGATGTCGTGGATGACGACCGCGATGTGCCGCGGCATCTCGGCGCGATGCGTGCGCACGTATCCCCGCGAGCCGAGCAGCCCCGTCTCCTCGCTCGTGAATAGGACAAAGCGAACGGTGCGCCGGGGCCGCGGGCCCGCGGCGATGGCCCGCGCGACGTCGGTGACGAGCGCGCAATTCACGCCGTTGTCGAGGGCCCCGGTGCCCAGATCCCAGGCGTCGAGATGGGCTCCGAGCAGCACGATCTCCTCGGGCTTCTCCGAGCCGCGGATCTCGGCCACGACGTTGGAGGCCTGCCACGGGCCGCCGATCTTGTTGTTCAAGTCCAGCGACGCCTTCGCCTTTGCTCCCTTTTCCAGCAGCCGGGCCAGGCGCAGCCCGTCCTCGCGGGCGACTTGCGCCATCGGGATCGGGGCGATGGGACCCCACGTGATCGTGTGCCGGTAGAGCAAGTCGCGAGGCCGCGTCGAGACGAACAGGATCGCAGCGGCGCCCGCATCCACCGCCGAGCGCATCATCTCGGGGGCGTTCTGGTACTCGGCGAAGAGATCCGCGAAGCTGTTCATTGGGTTCGATCGCACCAGCACGATCGCGCCTCGGGCGGCCGCGCCGAGCTTCTGGAAGTCTTCGCGCTTGCCGAACCCGGCGTCCACGACCGCCGCGGCGAGTACTCCCGGCGTGGATGGCGCGAGGCCGAAGGAGACGACGCGCAGCGGAAAACGGACCGGCTCGAGAACCTCGGCCGAGGCCGAAACCGCTTCCCATTTCGCGGGCACGGGGTAAGTCTCGAGCTTGACCGTATCGACTCCGGCGCGCTTGAACGCGTCGATCCCCCAGCGCAACGCCTTCTCGTAGCCGCTGCTCCCGGTGACGCGCCCGCCGATCTCGTCGGTCAAGACTCGCAGGTCCGGTCCGAGCCGCGAGGATGGCCCGGTCAGTCGCTCGATCACCGCCGGCGCGGCTTCCTGGGCGAAAGCCGCCGAGCTGGCAAAGAGAAACAGCGCGGCGAGGCGAAGGCGGCGCATGCGCGGTCTCTTCAGTTGGCCTTGGACTCGGCGGTCTCCGGCGCCGCGGCCTCCGACGCCGCCGGGGCGGCGGGTGCCGCCGGCTCGGCCGCCGGAGCCGGAGGTACCAACGGAGGACGCTTCGCCGCCTCGTCCTGGAACTGGTTGCCGCAGAAGTAGCACTTCACGGGGGCGCCCGGCAGCTCGTCCGGACGCCAGGCCGTGAAGACCTTTCCGCATTTTTGACAGGTGAACTTCTTCTGCGTGCCTTTCATCCCTTCCTCTCCGGCGCCCACGCCGGACGCCGCTTTTCCAGAAACGCGGTCAGGCCTTCCTTCGCCTCGTCGGTCGCGCGGCGTTCGGCGATCGTCCGCACCGTCAGCGCCATCGCATCGGCGGGCGCCTTGCCGGCGACCTGCTCGATCAATCCCTTCGCGACGCGGACCGCCTCGGGGGCCGAGGTCAGGATCGATTCCACCTTCTTGTTACCCGCCGCGAGCAGCTCGCCCGGCCGCACGACCTGATGCACGAGGCCGATCCGCAGCGCCTCGGCCGCGTCGAATCGGTCTCCCGTCAGGAAGAGGTCGCGCGCGAAGCGCGGACCGATCGCGCGCAGGACGTAGGGCGAGATGACCGAAGGAAGGATTCCGAGCTTGACCTCCGCCAGCGAGAAGACGGTTCCCTCGGCGGCTATCGCGATGTCCGCCGCGGCCACCAGGCCCACGCCGCCGCCGATCGCGGCGCCGTGCGCCAGCGCGATCACCGGCCGGGGACACGCGTCGATCGCGCGCAGCATCTGCGCCATCCGTTCGGCGTCGGCTTCGTTCTCGTCCTTCGTGTACGAGCCGGCCTTCCGCATCCACGCGACGTCGGCGCCGGCGCAGAACGTCGGCCCCTCTCCCGAGAGGACGACGGCGCGCACGCCGGGCTCGACGGCGGCCGCGTGGAAGGCCCGCGTCAACTCCTCGATCAAAACGTCGTCGAAGGCGTTGCGGACTTCCGGCCGGTTGAGCAGGATCCGGAGAATCGGCCCGTCCTTCTCGAGCCTCAGATTGGCGTACGCGCCGGCGCTCACGATGCGTCCGTCAGGTGACCCGAGAGATTCAGCGGCACGACGACGTCTCCCCCCTTCAGGCGCAGCACGAGCTTTCCGGTCAACTTCACGGCCACGTCGCCGCCTCCGACCAGCGCGCTGCCCGCGGCCGACAGCAGCGCGGAGTGCTCGATCTCGACCGGGAGGCTCAACCTGTTTTTCTGGCCGGCGTGGAGGATCAGGCCTCGGGTCGCGCCCTGCCCGACGACCTGGCCGTTGGCGAAGAGCGTGTACTCGGTCTCAGCGATCTTCAAGTCGAAGGAGAGCGGGTTTCGGATGGTCACGTCGGCGACGGCTTCCGAGGACAGCAGACTCATCTCCGTCAGCCGCGTGTTCTCGAGGACGACGAACTGGGACTGCAGGTCGCGGCTCTCGGCCTCGATGTCCTTCCAGACGGCGCGCCCGTTCCATTCCTTCGTCGCGCTTCCTACGCCGCCCTTCAGGCGGTACGTGAAACCGTCGGTCTTGAGTCGATCGGCCCAGTCGGATGGCACGTCCGCGAAGCGCACCGTCACGGGGACGCGCCAGCGCCCGGAAGCCTGCGTCAACGGACCGGATACGGGCAGCTCGACGGAGGACCCGTTGAGAGCGATCGTTCCTCGGAACGGACCCGGCGACAGCTCCGCGGCGGGCCCCGAAATCGTGACGACGGCCTCCTTCTCGTTCTCGACGCGAACGGAGAACGTCAGCGGAGCCGGCGGGGCCGCCGCCTGAATGGCCAAGAGCAACGCGATGACAGGCAACATGGCTACATCCGGAATACGCCGAACTCCGAATCCGGAATCGGCGCGTTGTAAGTCGCCGAGAGCGCCAGCGACAGCACCGTGCGCGTCTCGGCCGGGTCGATCACGCCGTCGTCCCACAGCCGGGCCGTGGCGTAGAAGGGATGGCCTTCCCGCTCGTACTTTTCCCGCGTCGGCCGCTCGAACTCGGCGACCTCGTCGGGCGTCATCGCCGGCTTGCCGGCGCGGGCGAGCTGGTCCTGCTTGACCGTGGACAGCACCGAAGCCGCCTGGGGACCTCCCATGACCGAGATCCGCGAGTTGGGCCAGAGAAAGAGGAAGCGGGGGCTGTACGCGCGGCCGGCCATTCCGTAGTTGCCGGCGCCGAAGGAGCCGCCGATGATCACGGTCACCTTCGGAACGGCGGCGTTGGCCACCGCATGGACCATCTTGGCGCCGTCCTTGGCGATTCCGCCGCGCTCGTAGTCCTTGCCCACCATGAAGCCCGTGATGTTCTGGAGAAAGAGCAGCGGAATCCGGCGCAGCCCGCAGAGCTGGATGAAGTGCGTCGCCTTCAGCGCCGACTCCGAGAACAGGATCCCGTTGTTCGCCACGATGCCCACCAGGAAGCCGGCGATCCGCGCGAACCCGCACACCAGCGTCGTTCCGTAGCGCGGCTTGAACTCCTCGAACCGGGACCCGTCGGTCAGCCGGGCGAGGACCTCGCGCACGTCGTAGGGTTCCCGCGGGTCCGCGGGCACGATGCCGTAGATCTCTTTCGGATCGTACGCCGGCTCCTCCGGCTCGGCGTGGTCCGGGGGCAGCGCCTTGAAGGTGTGGAAGTTTTCGACGATCGCGCGCGCCGTCTCGAGAGCCTGGGCGTCGTTCTCCGCAAGGTAGTCGGCCACGCCCGAGATGCGCGTGTGGACGTCGGCGCCGCCGAGGTCCTCGGCCGATACGTCTTCTCCGGTCGCGGCCTTCACGAGGGGAGGACCCGCCAGGAAAATCGTGCCCGTCCCCTTCACGATCACCGCCTCGTCGGACATCGCCGGAACGTAGGCGCCTCCAGCCGTGCACGAGCCCATGACGACCGCCAGCTGCGGAATGCGCTTGGCGGACATGCGCGCCTGGTTGAAGAAGATCC
>JBKOVK010000043.1:0-17512 GCA_046724475.1 Acidobacteriota bacterium
CCGCGCTCTCTCCTCGGCGGCCGAGAATGGCAGCTCCGAGAGCATGGCCCAGAGGTCATCGGCGAGCGCCCGGGCGACGGAGGCCTCTCCGCGCTCGCGCAGCTCCTCCTGCGCGCGGAACCAGTCCCGGTACGCCCCGACTGGGTCCGCGCGCAGACAGCGCGCGAAGTGCTCGCGGATCGCGGCGGCTTCCTCCATCGAGTGCATGAGACCACGTCCGGGCCGGATCATGACGCCGCTCCCGGCAGCGCGAAGTAGGCCTTGCCGTGGGCGGGGCTGTTCTCGTGCCCGATCAGGAGGATTTCGACGCCGACGGGATCCCCGAGGAAGAGACGCGGGCGCGCCCCCTCGGGCACTTCGAAGACGAAGGTCGTCGTGTACGACTCGCCGGGCTTGAGCTCGCGCGTCAGGGGAGCCGAGGGGCCGTGTTTCGCCTCCCAGGCGAGAGTGGCTTTTTCTGACGGCTCGTGGCGGTGCCCCGAGTTGTCCACGAGATAGACCACGCGCGGGTTGGGTGAGATCGGAGCGTTTCCCCGAAACGACGCGATCGTCGAAGGATCGAACCAGGTCGTGACGGTCACCGCGAGGGCCCCCGGCGCGGCCGGCTCGGCGCCCGCGATCGAGTAGGCGAGATGACAGTCGATCTCGCAGAAGTACTTCTTCTCGCCGGGACTCAGAGTCCTTTCGCGGGATTGGAAGGAGACGGCGAGCAGGAGGGTGCCGTATCCGACCGCCACGGCGAGAGCAGCCCCGAAGATCCACCGGGCCAGATGAAATCGGCGAAACGCCAGCGCGACGGCACCTCCGATGGCCGCAACCGCCAGCAGGCCGCCGGTTCCGAGAAACGCGAGCACGGCGACCGGCGCGAGCGGCGGGACGAAGGCGTCGAGGGCAAGAGCACTTTGCATCATAAAGCGATCCTCCAAAAAAAATCAGCGCCCGCGGGCGTGCGCGATCACGGCTTCCAGATGCGCGAGGTACCTCTCGAGCGCGCGGCGGCCTTCGCCCGTCAGGCGGTAGGTGGTCTTCGGAAGGCGCCCTTCGAACGTCTTGGCGCACGCCACGTAGCCCGCCTCCTCGAGGCGGCGCGCATGGACCGAGAGATTGCCGTCGGTCGTCGCCAGAAGCGCCTTGAGCTCGTTGAAGCTCATGTCGTCGCGGGCGGCGAGCGCGCTGACGATCGCAAGACGGATGCGCTCGTGAATGACTCGATCGAGCTCCGGCAGCGCCTTCGCCTTCACCGCCGTCCGGACCTGGGACCTGGGAACTGGGACCTGGGGCTTCGTTCTCGTCCTAGCCACCGTGATGCCTCCAGATCAGGATTCCGAAGAGGATCTGAAGCCCTCCGAATCCCGCGGCGAGGTAGGCCGTTCCCCAGGCCGAAGGTGACGCGAGGGCCGCGGCGCCGAGCATCATGAAGAGCGCTCCCATGGCCAGGACCGGCCGGACCGACATCGCGCCGCCGGTGACGACGGCAGTTCCGTAGAGAAGCAGCCAGACGCCGGGGAGCAGGTCGACGCGGCCGCCGCGCTCGAGTGCGAACGTCAGGATCGCGCCGGCCGCGAGCGGGGGAATCAGCGTCAGCAGAAAGCGACGCGCGGGACCGGTGAAGAGAGGGGTCTCGGACCGCCGGGCTTTCCGGGCCATCGCGACGGCTCCGACGGCGACGGCGACGACGGCGGCGGCGAGCCAGATGCCGAGCCAGACTTCGGGTGTTTCGGCGCGGGACGCGAAGGCCGCGGCGGCGAGAGCGATCGCTCCCATTGCCACGCCTCCGGCTCCCGGAACCGCGGTGAAGGCCGACGCCTTCTCCATGGCGTCGCGGATGTAGCGGATCTCGCGGGCGGCCCGGGAGGACAGGACCTTCACGAGCGCAGCATCCGCTCGGTGAGCCGATTTGTCAAGTACTTTGCGATACAGAGTTCGGTCAGGTCTCGAACAGGCTGCCCTGGGCCGGTCGGGGGCGCCGGAAGCGGCTGGTCCGCGGCCTATCGTCCTCGGCGTTGAAGCCGAGCCGCCGGCATTCGACGTCGAACAGCGTTTCGATGGCCGCCCAGCGCGGGCCGCGTCCTTCCATGCGCGCCCCGAACCGCGACTCGTTGCGTTTGCCTCCGCGGACCTGCTCGATGCTCGACCAGACGTGGGCGGCCCGGTCCGGGAACGCGCGCGCCAGCCGGTCTTCGAAGACCGGCAGCACTTCCGCGGGCAGCCGCAGCAGCGTGATGAACGCCTTGCGCGCACCGGCTTCGTGCGCGCGCGCCAGAATCTTCGGGATGTGGCTGTCGGAGAGGCCCGGGATCACCGGCGCGATCGCGACGCCGGTGGAAACGCCTGCCTGCGACAGCGCCGCGAGCGTGTCGAAGCGCTGCCACGGCGGGCCGACGTTGGGCTCGAGCGCGCGTGCGATCGCATCGTCGGCGAATGGGATGCTCACGTACGCCGTTGCGCCGGCCTCGCGCGCCAGGACGCCCAGCACGTCCAGGTCCCTGCGGATCAGGGCTCCCTTGGTGACGATTCCGACCGGGTTGCGGAACTCAGCGCAGATCTCGAGGCACTTCCGCGTCACGCCATAGACCGCTTCGGCCGGCTGATAGCAGTCGGTCACGCCTGAGAAGACGATCGTGTCGCCTTTCCATGACGGCTTCGAAAGCTCGCGGCGCAGCAGCTCCGGCGCGTTGACCTTGACGACGATCTTGCGCTCGAAGTCGGTGCCTGCTCCCCAGTCGAGGTACTGGTGTGTCGGACGTGCGTAGCAGTAGCCACAGGAATGGAAGCATCCCCGGTAGGGATTGACGCTGAAGCGGAAGCCGACGTCGGGGCTGTCGTTCTCCGAGATGATCGACCGCGCGTGCTCCTCGTAGATCTCGAGCTCGGCTTCGGGAGGCTCGCCCAGATACTCGGCGTGGACCGTCTGCCAGGGGTTCGGGGGATTTGAAACCGGACGCATGGGCGTAATAAAGGCGTAATATACCTGAAACCTGAAACCGGAACTTGGAACGTGAAAGCAGAAACCGGGTGCTACGCCGACTTGGCCCGCGCCAGGCGCCGGAACTCCTTGATGCCGCTGCCCGTCAGGAACGGTCCTCCGAAACGGACCATGTCCGAGCGAAGCCGGCGAAAAGAGTCCAGCGGGTCCTTCGACAGTCCCGGGTATCGCATCTGGCTCGCGACACCCAGCCTCTCCATGTAGTGCGGGTGAAGGAGCCGGTGCTCGCCGACGACGTACGCGGCCAGCGTGACTCCCGAGCGCACCTGCAGCTCCAGCGAGCGTCCGCGGCGGTCGAAGCGAACCTCGGCGTGCTTACGTCCCGCGCTCTCGGCTTCGTGGACACGTCCGAGGCGGAAGCCGTGCGGCTTGAGGATGTCGACCAGTATGTGGGCTCCCTCCTCCAGGAGCTTCGCGTCGGTCCGGCGCTGATGGGAGCGGCGGAGCGCCTCCATCAGCGAGTCGATCCTCTGCCGCAATTCGTCCCGTGTTGCGCGAAACGCTTCGAGCCGGGCCTGGTCGCCGCCCTTGAAGAAGCTCGGGTCCTCGATCGCCCAGTGCACGAGATGGCGCGCGCCGGGCCAGGTCGGGCAATCGGCGGCCGCCGACGCGCACACCGTGACCACGAGGTCGAAGCGGGAGTCCCGGAATTCCTCGGCGCCCTTGGAATGCGCCGTCGCCATGCCGAATCCGAGCTCCTCGATGACGTGGATGGCCAGAGGGTGCACGAACCCCGCCGGGCGCGATCCCGCCGAGAAGGGATCGATCAGGTCGCCGTAGTCGATTCGCGCCAGCGCCTCGGCCATCTGGCTGCGCGCGGCGTTGCCCGTGCAGAGAAAGAGAATGCGCTTGCGCTCGGTCGTGGAAGGCACGTCTTCTCTATATCGTAGCCGCCCCGGCTCCAGCATGCGTCGATTAGAATGCGGACAAGACCTCGATGATTCCCGCAGCGCCCGCGCTTCCGGCCCGGCCGGCGCCCAGCGCTTCCCATAGCCGAATCGCGTTTTCCGCCCCATAATGGAGCGGCTTGAGCGACGTGGCATTTCGCAAGAGCCGGCTCGTCAGCGAGGCGATCGGCGTCCTCCTTCTTCTCGCCGGTCTGCTCTCGGTGCTGGCACTTCTCTCCTACGATCCCAGGGACCCCAATGTCTTTTCGGCGACGGCGGGAGGTGCGCCCGCGGCACCCTCCAACTGGATCGGAGGCTTCGGGGCTTCGCTGGCCGCCGCGCTTTATCAGCTCTTCGGGCTTGCGGCATGGGGAGCCGCGGCCTTGATGTTCCTCTTCGGCTGGCGCCGCTTCTGGCAACGCCCGCTGCCCAACCCGGCCTCCAAGGCCGCCGGAATCGGCTTGCTTCTCCTCGCGGGACCCACGCTGCTGACCCTGGTTCTGGGCCGCCGGACCCTCTACGGCGAGGAAATGGAAACGGGCGGGTTCGTCGGCCGGACGCTGGGCGACGCCCTCCGATCTCGTCTCGGCACGACCGGCGCGGTGCTCCTGGCGATCACGCTGGTCCTCCTGGCGATTCCGTTCGCGACCCAGGTCTCGCTGTCGGACGTCTTCTTGAAGCTGCGGGTCCGATTCGCGGGCCTCTTTTCGCGCCTGCGGATCGGCTGGGCGCGCAGTCGCGACCGAAGGACCAAGGAGAGGCTGCGCCGCACCGTCGTCGCGAAGCACCTCGAGAAGGCGCGCAAGGACGAGATCTCGCTGGAGGAAATTCCGTTCGCGACTGACGACGGCCCGCCGATCGTGCGAGAGGTGCCGGGACCCGGCAAGTTCTCGATCCGCAAGACGACGACGGCGCCCGCTCCGGCGCCGAAAGCGCGCGCGTCGGCTCCGGCACCTCCGGCGAAGAAGAAATCCGAGGCGCAGCAAAGCCTGCCCTTGACGGTCGCGGGCTACACGTATCCGCCGGTGTCGCTGATGGAGAAGCGGGAGCAGGCGGGAACCGTCGATCGCAAGGTTCTCGCGGAAACGGGACGCTCGATCGCGGCCAAGTGCGCGGAATTCGGCGTCGAGGGCGAGATCGCCGAGTATCACCCCGGACCAGTCGTGACGACATACGAGTTCCGCCCGGCCGCGGGGATCAAGGTCAACCAGGTGATGGGTCTCTCGGAGGATCTGGCGCTGGCGCTGTCGGCGGAGTCGATCCGCGTCGAGCGGCTTCCGGGCCGCGCGAGCGTCGGCATCGAGGTGCCCAACCCCGGAGGCGGCGAGCTCATCTCGATCCGCGACGTCATCGAGTCGGAGCGCTTCCACCGCTCCCCGTCGCTCCTGACGCTCGCGCTGGGCAAGGACATCCATGGCGAGCCGGTGGTCGACGACCTGCGCGGAATGCCGCACCTCCTGATCGCGGGTACGACCGGCTCGGGTAAGAGCGTCGGGATCAACGCCCTGATCACGTCGATCGTCTACAAATCGCGCCCTGACCAGGTCCGGCTGATCCTGATCGACCCGAAAATGGTCGAGCTCGAGATCTACGAGAGCCTCCCGCATCTGGCGACACCGATCATCACCGACCCGAAGAAGGCGGCCAACGCGCTGAAGTGGGCCGTGGCGCAGATGGAGGAGCGCTTCCAGACGCTGTCGGACTTCGGTCAGGTGCGCAACGCCGAGCAATACAACGCGGCGATCCAGGACCCCGAAGCGGTCGCGCGCGTCCGCGCCCAGCACCCCGAGGACCCCGAGCTGAAGCTCGAGCCGATGCCGCTGATCGTGATCGTCATCGACGAGCTCGCGGACCTGATGATGTCGACGCCCAAGGAGGTCGAGGAGGCGATCGTGCGCATCGCCCAGAAGGCGCGCGCCGTCGGGATCCATCTGGTCGTCGCGACGCAGCGCCCGTCGGTCGACGTCCTGACCGGCGTGATCAAGGCCAACCTTCCCTCGCGCATCGCCTTCAAGGTCTCGTCGAAGACGGACTCCCGCGTCATCCTCGACGGCAACGGCGCCGAGCGGCTGCTGGGCCGCGGCGACATGCTGTTCCTGCCGCCCGGAACGTCGCGATTGAAGCGCGTCCACGGCGCGTTCGTGTCGGTCCAGGAGACCGCGGCTCTGATGAAGTTCCTGCGCAAGCAGGCCAAGCCGCACTTCGACGAGGAGATCACCAAGGACCGCACCGAAGCCGTGTCGCGCGACGACGCGGGAGACGAGACGGATCCGCTCTACGACGAGGCGGCGCGCCTCGTGGTGCGCGAGAAGATGGCCTCGATCTCGTTTCTGCAGCGGCGCATGGGCGTCGGGTTCTCGCGCGCGGGCAAGCTCATCGACATGATGGCGCGCGACGGGCTGCTCGGGCCTCCCCGCGGATCCAAGCCGCGGGAGGTCCTGGTCGCCGAGGACTACTTCGAGGAAGTGGATCGACAGCCGCGATGACGCGCCCGTTGTGGCTTCTGGCGGCGGCCGTTCTCGTGGCGCCGCTCGTCGCGTGGCTCGTCTACCGAGCGGCGCGCGAGCTCGGATTCCTGGACCCGCCCTTCAACGCGGAGCACGCCGAGCGCCGGACGATCCTGGTCGCGATGTGGGCCTTCCTTCTCTTTCTGTCGATCTTTCTCTTTGGATTCGCCAGCGGCTGGCCTCGGATCTGGGCGGCCTTCGGCGTCGTCAACGGGATCGCCCTGGTGATCTTCGCCGGGCTCGGTGTGGCGGCGGCGCGGCGCCTCTGGAGGCTCCGGCATCCCGCTCCCGAGGCACCGGCGACGCCCCCCGCGGACGAGGTGAGGGAGACGCCGCTTCCCTGAGATCGTCTCGATGATGTCCGTCGTCTTCTTCGGCACGCCCGAGTTCGCCGTTCCGTCCCTCGAGGCGCTGCTTTCGGCGGGCATCCACATCCCGTTCGTCGTCACGCAGCCCGATCGCGCCGTCGGCCGTCACGCGGAAGTGCGGCCGTCCCCCGTCGCGGCGCGCGCGGCGGAGCGCGGGCTCGTCGTCGAGAAACCGGAAGCCATCCGCGCGAACCCCGGCCTCCTCGAGAGGCTCGGCCGGGCGAACCCCGACGCGATCGCCGTCGTGGCCTACGGGAGGATCCTGCCTCGAGAGATTCTCGAGCTGCCGCGCTTCAAATGCGTGAACGTCCATGCGTCGCTTCTGCCCCGCCACCGCGGCGCCGCGCCGATCCAGGCGGCCATCCTCGCCGGCGACCGGGAAACCGGTGTGACGACGATGAAGGTCGAGCCGGAGCTCGATGCCGGCCCGATCTACCTCGAGCGCCGGGTCTCGATCGGCGAGACCGAAACGGCGGGTGAGCTCTCGGCTCGGCTGGCGGCCCTGGGCGCAGATCTGCTCGTCGAGACGCTCTCGGCCCTGCAAAGCGGACGGCTGACTGCGCGTCCGCAGCGGGGCGAGCCCACCTTCACGCGGCCCATCCGCCGGGAGGACGCCGAGGTCGACTGGGAAAACAGAGCCGAGGATCTCGCGCGGCGGCTGCGTGCCTACACGCCCTGGCCCGGTCTGCACACGCACCTGGGGGGAGAGCGCGTCAAGATTCTCGAAGTCGAGTTCTCGCCGTCGGGCGTGTCGCTCGCTCCGGGGACCTTCGACCTCGACGGCGGCGACCTCGTGGCCGCGGCGGGTCAGGGGACCGCTCTTCGCATTCGCCGTCTCCAGCGCGCCGGGCGAAAACCCGTGACCGGCGCCGAGTTCGCGCGCGCGGTGCGCCTGCCCGGCCGCTTCGGGCCTCCGCGGTGACGCCGGCCGCGGCGACGTCCGCGCGGACCCGGGCGGTCGAGGCGCTGCGAAAAGTCCTCGAGCAGGGCCGGCCGGCCGCGCCCCTCGTCGGAGAGCTTTCCCGCGGACTCGCTCCCGCGGAACAGGACCTGCTCCGCGAGCTCGTCCTCGGCGTCCTGCGCTGGAAAGCGGCGCTCGACGCCGAGATCGCGGCAGTCTGCCGCGTTCGGATGGACCGCCTCGCGCCGGGACTGCGAGAGATCCTCGAGGTCGGGCTCTATCAGGTGCGGCACCTCGACCGGATCCCGCCGTACGCCGCCGTCAACGAGGCCGTCGAGCACGCGCGCCAGAGCGGGGGAGAGGGCGCGGCGAAGCTCGTCAACGGCGTGCTCCGCGGCATCCTGAGGCTGCCGCCGCCGCGTCCTCCCGACGGAATCGCGTCGCTGGCCCGCGCGTACTCGCACCCGGAGTTCTTAGTCGAGCGCTGGATCTCGCGCTTCGGCCCGGACGCCGCGCGGCGAATCCTCGAGGCCGACAACGCGCCGCCGTTGCTGGACCTCCTGGCGAATCCGAACCGTACCGATCGAGAGATGCTGCGCTCCGCGCTGGCGAGAGAAGAGATCGTGTCCGAAGCCTCGCCGCTCTCGCCCCTTGCGCTGACGGTCACATCCGGGAATCCGCTGCGGTCTCCTCTTCTGGCGCAGGGCCACTTCAGCATCCAGGACGTGGGCTCGCAGATCCTTCCTTTGTTGCTGCCCGCGGGAGGTTTGCTCGTGGACCTCGCCGCGGCGCCCGGCGGCAAGGCGATCTCGGCGCTGGCGCACGGCCGCGCGCGTGAAGTTCTCGCTCTCGACCGTTCTCGAAATCGGCTGCACCGCGTGGTCGAGAACGCGCGCCGTCTCGCCTGGCCCGTGATCCGGCCGGTGGCGGCCAGTCTCGAGGCGCTTCCGCTTTCCGAGCGCCGCTTCGAACGCGTCCTGCTCGACGCGCCGTGCAGCGGCACTGGAACTCTTCGAAAGAACCCCGAGATCCGGTACCGCGTCAGCGCCGCAGCGATCGAAAGGCTGGCGGCATCGCAGGAGACCTGGCTGGCGGCCGCAGCGATGCTGGTCGCTCCCGGCGGCTACCTCCTCTATTCGACGTGCAGCCTGGAGGAGGAGGAGAACGAACGGGTCGTGGAGCGCGTCCTCGCGAGCGATCCGGATCTGACGGCCGAGGCGATCGAGGCGCCGGAGCCGCTACGGCGATTCGTGGACGGCGCGCGGTTCCGGATCCTTCCCGACGCGCGGTCCGATGGTTTCACCGCTCTGCTTCTGCGGCGACGCGGCTAGAGCTCCGGGGGCAGGTCCGTCGGCGGCGGGGACTGCGAGGGCGGCGACGCGGGTTTCGCGGACGGCGTCGGCGCTCCCGGCGGGAGAGCGTCGTAGACGAGGTGAATCGTCGAATCGCCGCGCCCTCCTTCGAGCTTGATCGTCAGGCGGAGCTGTGAGTGGTCCGCCGCCACCGAGAAGTCTTCGATGCGCTTGGAGCCCGTTTCGGGCTTCTCGACGATCTCGACCCGGCCGTCCTTCCACTGGGCCTCGACCTTCGTCGTCCCCCCGTGCGAGTGCTCCTCTTCGGTCTTGCGCCCGTCGGTGTATACGACACGAATCCGGCCATACGCGTCGGTAATCGACAGTTTCGGGTCCTTGTGGTCGATGACGAGCGTCTGGAGCGCTGCCGTGAAGTCCGGGTCCGGCCCCCCGCCTCCGCCGCCGTCTCCGCGCCGTCCTCCGATGTGCGTCCCGCCCCGGCCGAATCCTCCAGCCGGGCCGCTCGGCGCTCGGCCGGGAAAGGCCGTGGTCTTGAAGTCGTCGCTCTGTTCCTTGTTCAGACGCCAGGTCCCCGAGAGATCCGGAAGATCCATAGCGCCGACGCCGAGCGCGGCCAGCCACACCAGGAGGGCGACCGGAACTCGGCACCGGCTTCCGCGAGATCGCATGGATAGTCTCCTCAAGACTGTCTCAACCGCCGGCACCGGACCGGAGATTCCAGGCTTTGCTTGACGCGCGAGGCCCCAGGCTCGTAGAAGTCGATGGTGTTTCGCGCATCTCTCTGTTTCCTCCTGGCGGCGGTCGTCGGCCCTGCGGCTGACCTCGCACCGACGAAGGGCTGCCTGCCTCCTGCCGACGGCGGCGATGCCCTCCGTGCGGTCGTCGTCATCGGGGGTGCGGAGGACCCGTCCGTCGCCGAGGCCGTCCGGCAGCTCGGAGCCAATACCTTCGTGACACAGACCTTTCCGACGGCTGCCGGCGCCGCGTCCGCCGCGGGAGCGGGTCTGCGCTACGTCGCTTGCCTGACCTCCGGAGACGTCCTCCGGCTGAAGACGGATCCCGTCCTTCTCGCATCCGTGCGCGCTCTACCGGGCTTGGCGGGGTTCGAGTACCTCGACGCCGACGTTCCGGAGGGATTCTCGCCGCCCGACAGCCAGCGTCTCGCCTACGAGACTCTCAAGAGTCTGTTTCCATCCGCGCTGGTCGTGACCGCGACTCGCCTGGATCCCATCGCGTGGTTCCCGGGCTACCTCGACGCCTATTTCCGGCCGGAGTTCTCGGATCTGGTAGTTCCGTACTTCTACCCGGTCGGCACCACGTTTCTCGGTTCGCGGCAGCAGAGCGACTCCTGGGAGAACGATTTGCGCGGGTTGTTGCTTGCTCTCGCGGAGCGCGTGCCGGCGGAGAAGGGAGTCCTCCCGGTGCTCCAGGGTTTCGAGCAGGACGGATACCCGGTCGACGCGCGCCTCGTTGCCGGCCAGTGGAGTGTGTATCGCGAGATCTTCCCCGGCAATTCGAACATCGCGGGATTCTGGTGGGGCGCCGAAGAGCCGGGTTCGCTGATCGGGATGTCCAGGCGGCCGATGCTGCTCGAGGCTTTCCGCCGCCTCTTCGGGGCCGCGCCGACGCGCGGCGCGCCCTGTATCGCTCCGGGTCGGAAATACTCCCGTTAGAATCCCGGCGTGCCGGTGGACACGAAGACGATCCCCTTACTCGACCTGACGCGCTACGACGACGACTTGAAGCGCGACATCGCGCGCGCCGTCGAAGGCGTCTTCGCCAGCGGCCGCTTCGTGCTGGGTCCCGCCAACGACGCCTTCGAGAGGGAGCTGGCGTCAGCCCTCGGCGTGCGCCATGCGATCGGGATCTCCTCGGGAACCGACGCGCTGCTCGTCTCCCTCATGGCCCTGGGTGTCGAGCCGGGCGACGAAGTCGTGACGTCGCCTTTCTCCTTCTTCGCCTCGGCGGGCGTGGTGTCGCGCCTCGGAGCGAAGCCCGTTTTCGTGGACATCGACCCCTCGACGTTCAACCTGGACGCGGCGCGACTGGAGGAGAAGCTCACACCCCGCACGAAGGCGATCCAGCCGGTTCACCTCTACGGCCAGTGCGCGGACATGGGACCGATCCTCGAGATCGCGCGGCGGCGCGGAATTCCCGTCGTCGAGGACGCGTGTCAGGCGATCGGGGCTTCCTGGCAGGGGAAGCCCGCGGGAACGCTCGGAGAGCTCGGGGCATTCTCCTTCTATCCGACCAAGAACCTGGGCGGCGCGGGAGACGCCGGGGCGGTGACGACGTCGGACGACCGCCTGGCCGAGCTCGTGCGGCGGCTGCGCGTCCACGGCTCGACGGTCACTTACCACCACGATCGGGTCGGAGGAAACTTCCGGATGGACGCGGTCCAGGCGGCCGTGCTCACGGCGAAGCTGCCGCGCCTTTCGGCGTGGAACGAGCGCCGGCGCGCGATCGCGAAGCGCTACGACGCGCGTTTCGCCGAGGCGGCGCGCGCGGGCCGGATCGGGCTTCCGGCGGAGGCGTCCGGACGACGCCACGTGTATCACCAGTACGTCGTGCGGGTGCCGCATCGCGACGACGTCCGGCGGCGACTGACGGAGCGCGGCGTAGCGACGTCGGTCTTCTATCCGATTCCGCTCCATCTCCAGGACTGCTTCCGCGACCTCGGAGGCCGCGAGAGCGACTTCCCGCAGGCCGAGAAGGCCGCGCGCGAGGTGCTGGCGCTCCCGATGTTCCCGCAGCTGACCGACGACGAGATCGAGCGCGTGGCCGACGCGGTCGTCGCGTCTGTCGCCTAGCGTTCGCCGCGGCGGCTCATGGGGTGGGCGCCGAGTGCGGCTCCATGACGAGCCGTCCCAGAGCGATGAGAGTCCCGATCCACGCTCCGAGCACCAGCGCGATCCGGACGAGGTTTGCAGCGGTCCATTGACGCGCCGCGAGCGCCAGCCGTTCCGGGTCGACGGTGAGCGGCGCGGTGAACATCAGGCGAAGACGGGGATAGTGATAGGTGAACGTGATCACGTCGCTGACGACGAGCGCGAAGAGAGCGGCGAGGAGCAGCCATCGACGTGGAGGACTCGTCCAGCCGATCACCGCCGCGAGAACCAGAAGAACCTGGACCACGGGAGACAGGAGCCGGAAGAGATTCGCAGGCGTGGCTGCGGCCATGAACAGCCGTCCGTGCTCGAGTCCCGCCGATCCACCTTGAAGATTGGGCGCCAGCACGACCGCATCGTAGAGCGAAGTGCCAAAAAGAGCGCCGAGGCCGAGGAGGGAGAGGATCGTGACCGCGAGGCTCAGGATGGACATCGTGAAGACTCCACGAGCACTCAGCCCGCTCCCGTCCTCTCGCGCACCAGGAATCCCTTTCTCGCCCTCGCGGCGTCGAGGGTCCGCCACAGGTACTCGCCGAGCACGCCCAGGGACAGCAACTGCACGCCCGAGAAGAACGCGAGCGCGACCATCAGCGAAGTCCAGCCCTGGATCGGCTGTCCGTGGACGAGCTTGTACAGGATGAGGAAGACGGCGTAGCCGAACGCCGCCAGTGCGAGCGCAGCGCCGGCGACCGACATCCAGCGCAGGGGCGCGTACGAGAACGAGATCACGGCGTCCATGAAGTACTTGATCTTCTTGGCGGCCGTCCAGCGCGACGAGCCCTCCTCCCGCGTGACGCGGTCGTATGGAACCAGGGCCGTCGCGAATCCTCCCCAGAGGAGCAGACCGGGCAGAGAAGTGTGGATCTCCCGGCTCTCGACGAGAAAGTCGATGGCGGGGCGCCCGATCAGGAAGCAGTCGAATCCGCCGGACGGCATGTCTGCGAATGCAAGTCGGCGCAGGGTTCGGTAGTAGAAGCCGGCGGCGGCGCGGGTCGCGAGGCCTTCGGGGCGGCTCCGGCGCACGGCCAGGACCGCAGTCGCTCCTTTGCGCCAGGCCGCGACCATCTCGGGCAGCAGCTCTGGCGGTTCCTGGAGGTCCGCCGACAGGACTGCCGCCGCTTCTCCTCGGGCCTCGGAGAGCCCGGCCGTGATCGCCATCTGCGAGCCGAAGTTGCGGGTCAGCCGCAGTCCCCGAGCCGCGGGCCAGGAGCTCGTGATCTCGCGGATCCTCTCCCACGACTCGTCGCCGGACCCGTCGTCGACGAAGATCGCCTCGACGGCGAAGTCCGCGGCGTCGGCAATCGACCGCAGGCGCTCCGCGAGCCTCGGCAGGCTCACGGCGTTGAAGTAAACGGGAACGACGACGGAGACGAGCGGACGGCTCATGGTTTCGTCGGCGCGTCGAAGAAGCTTCGCGCCGCGGCGATCACCGTGTCGGCGTCCGTGTCGGAAAGCGACGGGTGGATCGGCAGCGAGACGACGGTCTCGCAGGCGGCCTCGGACACGGGGAAATCGCGCTTCCGGTTTCCGAGGAACGCGTACGCCGGCTGCAGGTGGAGCGGAAAGGGATAGTGGATTCCGGTCTCCACACCTCGCGCGAGGAGATGCTCCCGGAAGGCGTCGCGGCGCTCCACGCGGACCGGATAGATATGGCGCGAGGGAATGCTGCCGGGCCGGATCGCGAGCCGCCGCAGGGGCAGATTCGCGAATGCGGCGTCGTAGCGCTCGCCGATCTCTCGCCGCCGGGCGTTCTCGGCGGCGAGGAACGGGAGTTTGGCCGAGAGGATCGCGGCCTGGAGCTCGTCGAGGCGCGAGTTCCAGCCCTCGCGCTCGGCGAAGTCGCGGCGCGTCCATCCGTACTGCCGAAGCTCCCGCAGGCGTTCGGCCAGGGACGCGTCGTTGGTCGCGACCGCGCCTCCGTCGCCGTAGGCGCCGAGGTTCTTCGAGGGATAGAAGGAAAATGCCGCCGCGGCGCCGAAGGATCCCGCAAAGCGGCCGTCGAACGCCGCGCCATGGCTCTGGGCGCAGTCCTCGACGAGCGTGAGCTTGCGGCGGCGGGCGAGGTCGGTCAGGCCGGCGAGGTCGGCGAGACCCCCGTAGAGGTGGACCGGGAGGAGGAACTTCGTCGCCGGCGTGCACGCGCGCTCGGCGTTGGCGGCATCGAGCGTCAGCGTCTCGGGGTCCACGTCCGCGAGGCGCGGCTGTCCTCCCGCCAGGCGCACGCCCGCCAGCGTGGGGCCGCACGTGTTGGCCGGCAGGACGACCTCGTCTCCGCGCGCAAGGCCCGCGGCCTGCAACGCGAGCGCGAGCGCTTCGGTGCCGTTCCCGCAGCCGACGATGTGCGCAACGCCCAGGAACTTCGCGAAGGATTCCTCGAACGCGCGGACCTCCTCGCCCAGGACGAACCAGCTCCGGTCGAGGACCCGGGCGATGGCCGCGTCGATCGCGGAGCGCTTGCCGCGGTCGTCATCGGCGATGGCTCCGAACGAGACCCGACGCTGCGCGGCAGCCGCGCCGCTCATGCGGCCTCGGCGACCTCGCCGCCGGAAGAGCGCGCGTACCGGCGGCCGCACGTGCAGACGGCGATGCTGTCGTCGAAACGGAGAGTCTCGCCGCAGCGGCAGACGTATCCGTGCACCTGCGCCGGGCTTCCGTAGGCGAGCGCGAAATCGGGCACGTCGCGCGTCACCAGGGCGCCGGCACCCACCATTGCGTACCGGCCGACGGTCACGCCCGGCAGCAGGATCGATCCGGCGCCCAGGCTCGCGCCTTCGCGCACGCGCGTCGGAGGGTAGGCGTCGAGGTGGCGACCGCTTCGGGGGCGCGGGTCGTTGGCGAACGTCACGTCGGGCCCGACGAACACGTCGTTCTCGAGGGTCAGACCGTCGTAGAGCGAGACGCCGCACTTGACCGTGACGCGGTCTCCCAGTGTCACGTCGTTCTCGATGAAGCAGCGGTCGCAGATGTTGCAGTCGCGGCCGATCTTGGCGCCCGCGAGGATGTTGACGAAGGCCCAGATGCGCGTGCCCTCGCCGATCGCCTTCGTCGCGACCAGGGCCGTGGGATGAATCGAGATCATGAATCGCGCCAAGCTTACCGGAACAGCGGCTTCCTGCTCGGGCCCCCTCGCAAGCGAAGGCGACGGTTAGAAGTAGTCCCTGCGCCACTCGCGATAGAACTCGACCGTCCGGGCGAGGCCTTCGCGCAGATCCACTCTCGGCTCCCAGCCGAGGAGGCCCCGGATCTTGGTGATGTCGGAGAGAAAGTCGCCGGGCTCCTGCGCCTTGCGCTCGGGCGAAAACTCGGTGAACTCGATGG
The DNA here is from genome assembly GCA_046724475.1 of Acidobacteriota bacterium. Taxonomy (GTDB): domain Bacteria; phylum Acidobacteriota; class Thermoanaerobaculia; order UBA5066; family Gp7-AA6; genus DAHUXD01. Next base: position 15,169 of record JBKOVK010000043.1, read on the forward strand.
TCGTTGTGGGCACGAGCTCCCGGAGGATCTTCGCGACTTCGAGAAACGTGGAAGCCTTGTCGTGCCCGACGTTCAGGATCTCGCCCACGGCCTTCGGTTCGCGCGCCGCGAGGAGAAGCGCGTCGACGCAGTCGTCGACGTACAGAAAATCGCGGACGATCCGGCCCGATCCGAAGATGGGGATCGGCCGCTCCTCCAGCGCCAGACGCACGAACCAGTTCACGACGCCGAAGTGAGAATGGCGCATCTGGCCGCGGGGACCGTAGACGTTGGTCAGGCGCAGGGGCACGGTGCGGATGCCGTGGATGCGCGTGTACGTGCGGCAGATCATCTCGGCCGAGAGCTGCGAAATCTCGTAGATGCCCCGCGGGTCTGAGGGCGTCTGCTCGGAGACCGGCAGCTGGACCGCGGGTCCGTACTGGCCCCGCGTGCCCGACCGGACCAGAAGGACTTCCGGGTTCGCCTTGCGGCAGGCCTCCAGGATGACGGCGGTTCCCTTGATGTTGATGTCGATGTCGGGATACGGGTTCGACAGCGACATCACGTGCGAGACCTGGGCCGCGAGGTGGAAGATGACGTCCTGTCCGCGGACGAGGCGCTCCATCGCGCTCGTGTCGCGGACGTCGGACGTGTCCACGGAGACGCGATCCTGGATCTCGCGGATGTTCGCGGGATTGCCGCCGTAGCCCTCGATCATCGCGTCGCAGAGCGTGACGCGGGCGCCCTCGGCGACGAGACGATGGGCGAGGTTGGAGCCGATGAACCCGAGGCCGCCGGTGATCAGGACACGCGCCTCGGACCAGCTCGTCATCGCGGCGCGGGACGATAGCACGCTTCGTCACGGCGGCGACGCGCAGCGACCGCGGCGATGACGCACACCGCGGTCACCGTCGCCAGCGTGACGGCAGCCCCCCGCGCGAAGCCGTCCGGCCGGTAGTAAAGCTCCAGCCGGTGACGCCCGGCAGGTACCGCGAAAGCCAGGAACGCGTGGTTGTAGGTCAGCGGCGCAAGAATGTTTCCGTCGAGCCGGGCTTTCCAGCCCGGCCATGCGGGCACTGACGTCGCCACGACGCTGCGTCCTTCGGCGTCGACATCGAGCGAGAGCGCCGCTCCGCTCCGGTACGAGACGAGGTCCACGCGCGCGGGAGCGTTCTCGACCCAGCGTCCCGCGAGCATTACCGGATCGGCGGCGAGGACGCCGCGCTCGGAGAAGTCCGTGATCCCCTTCAGAACCTCCAGGCGGCGGCCGGGGTCCTTCTCGACCCAGAGTCGCCTTGGGACGAATGCCCTCGGCAAGACACGCGAGTTTTCGAGCAGGTCCGCGCCGGGGCCGCTGGCGCGCCGGCTCCAGCCGTCGGGCAGAGGCTGGCCGGTCGGCGCGAGCGCCCAGCGGACGTTGAGAAACGAAAGGAAAGGCCGGCTCAGATCGTCGACGCGATTGAACCAGACGTTCTGTGCGGACCACAGCGGATAGGTCTGGACGAGCGGCCAGAGTGTGAGCGATTCGTAGCCCCGCACGTCCTCGATTTCGTACATCGCCGCGGCGTTGGGCACGAGCAGGTTTCCCCACGCGACGAAGCGCTCGGGCACTCCCCGCCGGATCGGGTCGAGGACCGGCAGATGCGGGTAGAACGCGGAGGCCGGACAGGTCCGATAGATGCCGCCGGCCTCGGCGACGCGAGAGACGGCGAGCAGCACGACGAGAATGCCGCCGACGACCCGCGGTGAGAGCCCGTTGTGCATTCTCGACACGAGGACCGCAGCGAGCAGGATCGGCACGAGCTCCAGCGCGAGGCGGCCCGAGAGGAACCGATCCGAGAGCCCGAGCGCACGCATCCGCGGCAGAAGGATCCCGAAGAGTCCGAGAATCGAGGCGCCGACGATCGCGGCGGAAACGAGGAAGAGACGGACGCGGTCCCCGTCGGCCAGACGGTCGAGCCCCATAGCGGCGAGTCCGCAGACGCCGAACACCGCCAGAAACACGAAGTAGTCGGTCAACGCCATGTCGAAGAGCGGCAGGGACGCGAGGGCGTCGGTGATCGCGGGTGCGCGCGCCCAGAGGGCCGCGCCCAGGACGACCAGCGTCAGGAGGGCCCAGCGCCTCGGACTCTTCGAGGCGACACCGCAGACCGCCAGAGGGAGAAGGAGGGCGCCTGCGTACCCGCCGGCCATGCCGAATTGACTGCCCGGCAGAACCGCGCCGGGCGCTCCCTGGGTGTACGGAAGGAGACTGACAGCCGAACGGCGGAGGCTCTCGGCCGGCGGGACGGACTTCGGCAGGTGAGCGTAGTACTCCGTGCGGATCGCGTGCTCCCAGGTCTGCGGCAGGATCTCGACGAGGGGG